>CAIXLG010000083.1 GCA_903920215.1 uncultured Chlorobiaceae bacterium | reverse complement strand
TTCCTGGTGCTCTCTTGCGAGCTCTCTGTCATCCTGCATAGCAGCTTTTTTTTTGCTTTCAATAAAACCTTCTCTGAACTGATACCTCTACGATAAATCAAAACACTTTCTCGCTTTTACGCAGCATAAGAAAGGCATGCTGACAAAAAGAAAATATTGAAACCAATATTAAACATTTCCCTTTTTGCGAGCACACCCCAACCAGACACATCAAACAATACTTGTTGGAAAAACTACAATCCTTCCACTAATTTAAGTCAGAAAAAGACAGGCGATGCTTTTTTTCGATAAAAAAGAAAAGCCCGCCTTTCCTAACCAATAATCTTCCTTCAGCTAACCATTAGAACGCTAATCCAGCCGTAAGCTTAAATGTGTTTTGATTGTTAACACCAGTTGTTGCTGCTGTAGATGGAGCAAGATTTTTTGTAAACGTTGCATAAGAAGCCTGAAGAAAAACATTTGCCCTAAGCCATGCTGTTAATGATGGGGTAAGGCTAGGATTGTTTTGATCAACACCAACTACACCCAAATTGGTATACTTAACCCTTGCTAAAAGCCATGGATAAACATAATATCCTGCATCAACGGCATAGTTGTTTAACGAAAGATCCTTATCCTTACTGTATGCGACTCCACCAGTGAAGCTGCCGTAGTTTCCTGCAATATCAACTCCGTAAACCAATGTTTCAGCACCTCCGCCATAGGTCAACATCCCTGCTCTTGCACTAAGAAGACTTGCGCCAATAGCCAAGCTATTATCTAGTCCAACATACTCATTCCCGTATGTACCACCAGCACCACTCAGTAAACCTGCACCGAACAATTTATACTTTACACGAATGTATCTGTAATCATCAAGTTTGTTGTCAGGTGTTAAATTAGTGGCCGTAACAGTTTTGATTTTGGTGGTAGCTGTTTCAGTATCACCAGTAGTAGTTGTGATTGTCGTAGTAGCGGTATCCGTCGTGACAGTTCCATTCGGTGCGTTTTGGTTACCACTGAGTCCTGCAATGATATTCAACCCACCCTCCTTGCCAATCACATAATTGAATTCAGGACCTACGCCGGCAGAAGGAAATACTGCAGTATAAGAGGAATTCGGTGTAGCGAGGCCTCCCCATGCGCTGAAACCGCTATTTCCAAAACTCAGGTTGACGCCAGGTGCAAAAGACCAGACCGCTCTAACATTTGTCGTTGTGGTTCCAGTTGAGATTCCTTCAAGAGCACCGACAATGCCAATGTTATCACCGATTGTTCCTCCAAAAAGAATACGAGCATCTACTGGACCACCCCAGTTGAGAGTTTGATTTTGTTTTATCCCTGTTGACGATTTAGTTGTAATCGCCCCAGTGTTATCTTTTTGTACGTCAGCATAGTTGACAATAGGACCAGTCAGGTAAAGAGCAAATGGAGCAAAACCAGGGATATCGGAAGGCCATGGAGTTTCAGGGAATGTTTGTTTCCAACCATCAGCTCCCATTTTTGTCTGTTCCTGCTTTGCGTGATCCTCTTCCTCTCCACCCGGCCAGCGATAGCCGTTATTCTTGAAGGCTTCGCCAAAAGCATTTCTGTTAGGGAAACCGGAATGACAGGTATAACATGATGTCTGATACTTTCTGGCAAATGCCGGTACAGCAGAACTGTCCTGACTCCAGAACAGAGCTGGAACCATACAGAGTGAAGCAATTGATGCAATTGTCGACTTTCTCATTGATGAAACTTTTTTTGAGTTATTGTGATTGGTATTATCTATTACTGCTTTTTACTACAAGAGACATAAATTTACATGGAAATGCATCAAGGCAATTCCACATATCGCACCACTATTGAGTGCATCATGTATGATTGAGCAACGACCCGTAAGCATTAAGCCTTACTGGCAGCGTATGAAAGACCAAGCGTATTATGTGAGGGAATGCGGATTGAAAGACATCTCTATGTTTTCAGTCACAAATATTCACCTCAGGAAATCGAAAACAGCAACGTAGAAATACTGCGCAACACATCAACAACAAATCAGTAGGTATCGATCAAAGTAACATGAATATGGTATTATTTTTTTATAAAAAAAACACTTTCTCAAAAAAAGCGTCACCACAACACTTCAATTAGTAAAGATTAAGCACAGCAATCTCGTTTAAACCATAATACAGTTTAAGAGAATTGCCAATAAAGCATCCGCGAATTTGTGTCTTTAAACCATGTGAAAGCTCTTTATGACATGAGGGTTGAATAGCTTCTCGGCTATGCTCACGTGAAAAGAGTTCATAAAAAAAAGGTACCTGATTATGAGCAGGTACCCTTTTTTATGTCATACTGAAGAGAGAAGGAGAGGAGTTACTTTGCCAGTTTGACAACGACAGAAGCAGTTTTTCCATCAGCAACGGTCACTGAAGTCTCCTGAGCTTTGAGTTTCTCGCTCCAGGCAGTGATCTTGTATGTTCCGGCTGGAACGTTGTTGATCGTGAATTTGCCATCATGTTCGGTCACTGCAGCATATTGATTTTCTGTAATGACAACCCAGCCAGACATCTCAGAGTGGACATTGCAGAGCAAATTAACGACACCTGTCTTCTCAAAGGTAACTGGCTTGGACATGCCAGGATTATAGGTGCCAAGATTAAATTTCTTGGTTGCACTTGCCGAGAAGATATTGTGGTTGACCTTATCGTTATTTTTGAAGTCAACAGTGGATCCAACAGGAATTGCTGTCACTTTAGGAACAAATGCGAGACTTTTCTGATCGATAGATACATGCTGGGGTGTAACCGGACCCTTAACGCCTAAAAGGTAGACAACAGCATCTGCTTTGTACTTTGGATTGCTTGCATCAATCGTACCGGTGATTGTTCCTGCGCAAAAAGCATTCGAGGCCATAAAACCGAAACCGGTCACCAACAGTGCGGTTTTTAAAAACATGCTTTTACATGTAAACATTTTCTTTTCCATAATTTTTTTGGGTTTAATAATTCATCAAAGATAAACTAACACGTCAAAATAAATTGAAAACAGAGTTCAGTTGGTGGCTAGCGTTCTGATATAGGCAACAATGAACTCGAGCTCCTCGCTGTGGAACGATTTGCCCCATGGAGGACACATGTTGGACTTGCCGACTGAGGCAGAACCCTCCATGATCGCCTTGAAAAGCCTCTCATTCGTCATACTCTTCATAAAGGCCTTATCGGTGAAATTGGCTGGCGTTGGGGTCAACCCATAGTACTGACCACTTCCATCGCCCGTCTCTCCATGACAGACAGCACAGTAGTGCGAGAAAAGCCGCTTGCCTTCTTTCAGGGCATAGGGCACCTTTGTGGCGGTGACGGCTGAGTCAGCAGCCGTCATCGGTTTTTTGAGGTCAGCTTTTCCTGATGCGCCTGGTTTCTTG
>CAIXLG010000082.1 GCA_903920215.1 uncultured Chlorobiaceae bacterium | reverse complement strand
CCAGAAGGCCATGAATAAGCCCACCCATCGTGTATGAGGTAACAAGCCCTAAAAGCCAGAGAACAATCAGGATTACTGCAATAGTTTCAAGCATTTCTCTCTCCTTTTGATTATGAATACAGGGATCAAAATTACATAGACCAATGTCTACCAATCTTTCCTTATTATATACTTCATTTATATATTATTAGTTCAAAATAGTGACAATATTTTGAGAATAAACGCTTTGCAACGTTATTTATTGATTTTTTATATATACTATAGGGGTGTCGGTTGCTTCAAGACCGATAACGAACAGAAAGTGGAGGCATTCCACAAAGCCAATGCATCAATAAAACTTCAAGGAGAACCTGATGAACGGAAACCCGAAAATTATTGACAGCCTCAACGCCTTGCTTGCGGGTGAGCTTACGGCTATTAACCAGTACATTGTGCATTCTGAAATGTGCAGCAATTGGGGATACGAAAAGCTGCACAAAGCCGATGAAAAGCGTGCAATCGACGAAATGAGGCATGCTGAAAAGCTTGTTACGAGGATTCTCTTTCTCGAAGGAATTCCAGTCGTAAGCCATCTTGAAAAAATTTCCATCGGTTCAGAGGTCGCTGCACAGCACAAAAACGACATGAATTCAGAAATCGAAACGATTGCCCTGTACAATAATGGCATAAAGCTTGCGGCAGAGGTCGGTGACAGCGGCACCCGTGAACTGTTGGAATCAATTCTCAAAGATGAAGAGGGGCACCTTGATTGGCTTGAAGCACAAATTAGCCAGATCAGCCAGATGGGTATCCAGAACTATCTCTCTGATCAACTCGGATAACCAATGACCGATATGAAAAAAGTGCTGGTTACAGGTGCATTGGAATATTCAGGCCGATTTCTCAATGAAAGCTAAGAGTGCAGGCAGGGACTTCCCTGTCGTATGCGTGGGAGGTTCGGCTGGTGGTCTCGATGCATACATCCGGCTGCTGCAGAATCTGCCGGCTGACTTGGGGGTCGCCATTGTCATCGTCAATCACCTCAGAACCGTAGCGACCATGTTGCACGAGATCCTCCCGAACTACACGACGATGCCAGTCGAGTTGATCACCGACAACCTGGTCATTGAGCCCAACCACGTGTTCATCATCCCGGAGAAGCGCGACCTGCATGTTCTTGATGGCGAATTCCGCCTTAAACCGATCTCCAAGCCCCGGGGATGGCCAGACGTGATCACGGTTTTCCTGCGTTCACTCACCGCCAACTGGGACGGGAAGCTCATTGCCGTCATCGTCTCCGGCTATGACGGCGACGGAGCGGCTGCGCTGTGCGGCATCAAGGAAGTGGGCGGCATCACCATCGCCCAGAAGCTCGACACGGCTACACAGCCAGACATGCCCGAGAGCGCAATAGAGACCGGGTGCATCGACTTCGTCCTCGCACCTGAGAGTATCGCCAAGGAAATCGCCAGAATCGCGCACTCAACAGAAGGCCTGGCAGAAAAGCACCCCAGAGTCCACCCCGCGCTGTTCATCTGCTAGTGGAATACCGTTCCACTTCAAGCCGATAAGGTCAATAAGATAAAGACCCATCACTATAAACACTCCCGCAATAACGTAGCTCCCCCATGACCCTGTATCACCCAGCATCTTTCCCAGTGCGGCAGTGATTACTCCGATAGTGGCTATAGTGACCAAGCTGCCGGATGCAAATAAAAGGGAGAGAGCGATCGTTCGCTTTACTTTTATCCGCCCGTGAGTGCTGATATAACCGATAACGAGCGGAATACCTGTAAGATGGCAGGGACTGAGAAGAATGCTCAGTATTCCCCAGCCAAATGCAGCGGCAAGCGCAATAAAATAACTCTTACCGAGGGCGATAGAAAGTGCTGAAAAAAGCGATTCAACCATACCTGTTTACTTGTTTGTTAATGGTGTCATCCCTTGTTTTTTCAGCAGTTTATCAATTTGCTCTTCTGAAAAAAAACCTTCATGTCGAAAAAATTCCTTGCCATTCATATCCATAAAGACCTGCGTCGGAATTATCCGGATGCCATACTGTTTGGCATAGCTCTGCTCTTTGGGAGTTGAAACGTTATAACAGATAACCTTTAGCTGCTCACCATACCTGTTTTCGAGAGAATGCATAACCGGTTGCATTAATTTGCACGGAGTACACCAGGTATCCTAACTCAACTAAAGTTGCCAAGGGCTTGCTGGAAGCCTGTAAAGGGTTAAAACACATAAGGAGAAGCACTCCGGCTGTCAAAAATAATACTCTGGTATTTTTCATTCTGTGCGACCTTTAGTTCATAAAATATTTGCCGAAGCATTCTCGTTTAAAAGAGAATCGTACATTTTTGCGAATTCCGCAACGAGTGCATTTGCTTTGCGCCAGTACAATCAGCGCTCATAATCTTTATTTTAATGATTGGTTTTGCGTGTTTGAGGAGATGGGAGAAAATTACCACGCACTTGCAGAAGGAGCAGATTTGCATTATAGAAATCAAGAAGAATTTCTTGGTGCAGTGGTTTTCACATCAAGCACATGAGCGACAGGAATAGACACCATATCATATAATTTTATATATAAATAGATTAGACGATATTAAAATTTTCGCATTGACCCTCAATAGTTTGTTCTGCTCAATTTTTTTGAAACATTTAAGATTTTATTAAGACCCCTTTAAGAAAGTGTTGCGTAAAATGATCCCTGTAGAAAGTGACTTGTCTGATATACAGAACAAGTTTTTATGACACTAAACGTAAGGAGCTGAACATGATTAAAACTACCCCCAGGTTTATCAAAACCGCTGCTTTATTGGCTGGCTTCGGGTTCATTACCACGAATGCATTTTGCAATGGAACAATCACAGGCACAATTGATACAAACATGCCGAGGTATAAAGGAGATGCTGTCGTCTATCTTGTAGGGGTCAAGGGACCTGCTGTGCGCGAGCATAAAACTATTGAACAGCAAGGCCTTACTTTTACGCCTAAAGTGACAACTATACCGGTTGGGTCTACCATTGAATTTACAAACAACGACAAGCTCAACGCAAGCGTTACGTCATTCAGCCCTGCCAAAAAATTCAACGTTGACAAATTGGATTCAGGTACTTCCAGAAAGCTTACCTTTGAAAAGTCCGGTGTTGTTCAGTTGCTCAGCAAGCCCCACGCTGAGATGACTGGTTGGGTTATCGTTACCAACAATCAGTATGCAACTGTAACTGAACATGACGGCAAGTTCACCATCCCGAATGTTCCTGCCGGCACATACGAAATCAGTGCATGGAGTGAAAAACTCAAACCACAGGGCAAAACAACTGTTACCGTAGCTAAGGGAAAAACGGCTCCGGTAGTTCTCAAAATGGCGATATAAGCAGATTTGAACACATTCAAAAGCCCCCCCGGACAGACTGATAACACGTCATATCCAAGGGGGGGATGGGAGTAAAGGGGATTACGCCGAAGCATTCTTTGCCAACGTGTTCAACGTATCATTTTTCTTTGCACTACTGTTCGAACTCCCGAAATAGTAACTGAATATTGATGTTAATATTGATGAAAGAACACCCAAAATATATAAGATGATTTCTTTTACCGCTGTTCGTCGACCTTGCTTTTCTTCCAAAGCAGTTTTAGCATATCCAACTTTATGTTTAAGAACTGCTGTGTCCTCTTTGAGAACTTCTTCTCCTTTTTGACGAGTAGAATCAATTTTCGATGATTTTACATGTAACTTATTCACAGTTGCTTGCCGAGTAGAGTCTATTCTCGCCGTTTCATATTTCTGTTCAGCAGAAGAAACTGCCCTGATTTCATCATTGGGAGGATTCATGATGATATAAATAAAAAAGCCAAACATGAAAAAGGTGAGAATAACCGTAACCAAAGCAAGAGCTGGTGAAATATTCCTGCTGAGCCAACCATCAACTTGATCAGACATACAAATTCCTCCTCTTTAAAGTTGATTATGCGGAATAAACTATGATATAACGTAGAGATTTTAACCCCGCTATTCCTTTCCGCTTCTAAATCGACCGGACAATTCTAATAGTATGAATTGCATCCGGATACTTTTCAGAAAGAGATGGCAAGGGAAACTGGAACCTCTCTTTTAATCTAAAAAAACTTTTTGAAAACCCACTTATATGAGGCTGTCATGAGCCTTACATAATGAACCGCGTGAGGGGCTATGGCAATACAGTGGCAAAAAAAAACTTTAGACTATAACGAATTAATATATACATTATATATGTATCCGAATGAGAATGCGGACTCTGAGATGCGGTAGTGTTTCGTTGATAACAGATGAGAGTTCACACAAAAGATTCCGCAACCATTTTAAATGTTGACCTTTAATAAACGTAAACAATAACAGCCATGTCAAACGTATCAATTCAGGAGAATCAAGGAGTTATAGGCACGCTCACTGGAGTCATTGGTAAAGTTGCCTTTTTCCCGATTGAAGTGGTTAAATTTGGAGCAGGCTTGGCCCTGAACCTTATTGCTTTTGTCGGAACAACCTCGATCAACCTTGCCGACAACGTGTTAAAGGGTGTCAGCTCGGTATTGGAGGGTGTCCAGACCGTTATTACCCCGAGAAAGTAAGCTCTCCGTTTTTAAAAAAAAGCACGTTGTACCAGTGGTATAACGTGCTTTTTTTTCTGCCTTTGTAAGGAATATTGGCCCGACCTCAAATTTCACTGTTAACAACTATCGGTTTGTATGAAAAATGGATACTGGTCACAAAGAGTTTTTAGCGGCTACGCATCTTAAGTTCTCAAAATTCAAGGAGCTTAGCGAACAATCAGGGCCTGACTTCGCCTGGGAAAAAATGCTGGAAGGGTTTCCTGAGCAGCAACAGCATCGAATGACCCCGTTCATTGCAAATGCGACCTTGGCTGAGGGATTTACCAAAGCCATTCCTTTTTTTAAGAGTGCTGGCATGGTGATGGAGGTTGTGGATATTTCAAACAATAACATGGATGCCGCGCTGGAAATACAGAAGTTTTGCCCCTACCTGGAAATCTGCAAAGAACATGGTTTTGACACTCCATGCCATGTTATCTGTGAAATGGACGTTGAGGCTACCCATAGGGCTTTTCCGGAAATGAAAGGTGAAATCTTAAGTCGCCAGGCTTTTGGAAGTTGCGTCTGCCTGTTTAAATATGAGCGGGCGGCGAAGCGCTAGAATTTTTATTTCGTGTAAAAGTGTGACTCTACTCTTTTTTCAAAGAGAGGGTCAATCTGTTTTTATTGTTCAGCCGCTGGTAATCAATGCTCTCCGTCACCTCCTGGATAAGGGTCAATTGCAACCCGTCCGGCAGCAGAGTACTCTCAAGCACATTTTTAGCCTCCCCTGTGCTTTCAAAGACAACTTCCAGACTCTCCTTTTTTTCTGAATAGGCCAGATTGATATCGAGGAGCACCATGGAAAGGATTGGATTGAACAGCTGAAGCATCTCCTGAACAAGCGAAATCAAATTCTGTCTTTGCTTCACCGGCAGAATCTGTTTTTCACAGAATGCTTCCATTTCAGCATTCAGGGCATACAAATCATAATCGGGAGATGCGATATGATAGGTAAAGCTTCGTATCCTGTTTATGAATGTCCTGGTTTTTTCCTTTTGCGGATTATCAAAAATCTGCTCGGGCGTTCCTTCTTCGTAAATAACTCCCTCATCCATAAAGAGTACCCGATTTGAAACATCCCGTGCAAAATCCATTTCATGGGTAACAATCAAGAGGGTCATTCCCTCTTTGGCAAGTCGGCGGATAACGGAGAGAACCTCACTGACCATTGTGGGATCAAGAGCCGAAGTAGGTTCATCAACAAGAATAATTTTCGGGTCCATTGCCATGCATCGGGCAATGGCAACCCGCTGTTTCTGTCCGCCGGACAGTTCATCAGGATAGCTGTCGGCCTTCTCGGCAAGACCCACCAGCTTAAGAAGCTCCATAGCTTTGTGTTCAGCGTCATGCCTATTCATCTCCAGAAGTTTAATCGGTCCGAGCGTCAAATTATCCATCACCGAAAGATGAGAAAACAGATTGAACGATTGGAAAACCATGTTCATCTTCTGCCGGATTTTGGGAACATCGGCTTTCGGATCCAGGATGTCAACGCCATCAATACAAATTGAACCTCCAGTCGGCCGATCGAGCAAGTTGATACAACGCAGAAAAGTGCTTTTACCGGTTCCGGATGGGCCGATAATTGAGATAACTTCTCCTGCCTTTATTTCAACGCTGACCTCTTTCAGTACTTCCAGATTCCCGAAACTCTTCGAAAGATGCTCTATCTTGATCATGCGTTTGCAATATGTTTTCTTTTGTGTTTCGGGTTAGCCAGGCGTTCTGCATACTCCATGAACAACATAAGCGACCATGAAATCAGGTAATAAAACACGGCAACCATAATGAGGGGAAAGAATGCATCAAAGGTACGGCTGCGAATGATGTCACTCGCTTTGGTCAAATCCTGCACTGCGATGTAGCCGACAATGGAGGTCATTTTAACCAGAGAAATAAATTCACCCTTATAGACCGGTAATATTCGCTGGACTGTTTGAGGCAGAACAATAAACAGAAATGTGTTAACCCTGGTAAAGCCCATTGCGATGCCGGCTTCAGACTGCCCTTTGTCTATGCTTTCTATGCCTGAACGGTATATTTCGGCCACATAAGCAGCAAAATTCATCCCGAAAGCAATAACAGAAACAATAACCGGATCGATATTTACTGAAGCAAAGACGACATAGAATATCAGCATTAAAAAAACCAGAACCGGAGTTCCCCGTAAAATCGAGATATAGGTTTTTGCCAGTACCTTGAGTATCACGTTTTTAGACATTCTCATGAAACAGACAATCGCCCCAAGGAAGGTGCCAAACAAAGTGGAGAGTACCGAGATAATCACAGTTGTTTTAAGGCCCTCTAAAATAAGCAGATAACGATTTTCCTGAACGAGATTATTCTGAAAGCTGTTCGCTATCCCTTCAAAGTTCCCACTTTTGCTGCACCCGGCACAAGCGGTTACAAGCAACAAAGCTGACAACGCGAACAGTGTCGTCTTTTTCATCTTCACGATCATAGAAAAACTTTTTAGTCATTGATGACTGCAGCAATACCGCCAACATAATAAGGATCGGAAAAGAGGACTTTTTTTGCACGCTCATCGGTAATAGTGATACACGCAGCTATCATATCAACCTTACCGGAAATCAGGGCAGGAATCATTGCTCCAAACTCCATATTGACGACCTCAAGTTTCATATCAAGCTTTTTAGCAATATACCGGGCAAGTTCAATATCAAACCCCACTATGCCACCTGAACCATCGACAAAAGAAAAGGGTTCTGTTACACTTGATGTACCAAGTCTCAAAACTCCTTTCGTACCGGTTAATGGAATGGCCGGCATCGGGGCAGGTTTTCCGGTTTTTGGAAACCAGCGCCGCATCATTTCATCATAACCCCCATTTTTTTTAAGATCGCTTACAACAAGGTCAATATTTCTTTTCAGCTCACGATTATTTGGCTGTACAGCAAACCCGTAATTATCCGTTGTGATCATCTCTGGAAGCACCAACAGACCACTGTTTTTTGCAGCAATATTCTTCAGAATCGGTTCATCATATGCCGCCGCATCGGCCTTGCCTGATTTAACCGCCAATGCCGCATCCATGACGCTGTTGAAGTATTTGAACTTTGCGTTGGGTAATTTTGAAAGTACCAGCTTGTCGGCAACGGTTCCGGTGGGGACAGCAATCTCTTTGCCATCAAGTTGTTGCAGCTTTGTAATTTTTTCTCTTTTGCTGCAGCCCGACAGCATAAAAAATGAAGAAACAACACATACCAGTAAAAGCCTGAAAAATGAACCTGTCATGAAAGTTCTTATTATTGGTTAAACAGAAATTCCGTGGGAAAATATAAGCAAACGGCTCGTACCCTTTTCATACCGGCATCATAAATCGGCATGGCTCCAAAGAGCAATGAGTATGAGTTTGAGAGGAATTGTGCTTTTTTTTTAATCGGCCTGGCAGACGGCATCCATGCATGAGCCTATAGTTACAGCTTCAGAAGATGTTGAACTGAAAACAAATACCTCCCTACTGCTCTTTTTCAAAGCAGCTTTTGTAATGTAACTATATTTCAGATTATCTTTTACCCCCCATCTCAGCCCACTGCCCACTGCCCTTAGGTAATCAGGCCGTTCAAAGTCCCGGCCAATCTTCCAGTTTAGGGGCTGAGTTCTTTTCTGTCAATAAATCAGGAGGAAGTGCAGGGAAAAAAGTTACGCCGGTTTCTTTGGTAATATCAGATATCGGCACAGCGTATTTTGGTAAATCACTTGCCGAAACAGCTGCATTAGGGATCTTAAAGCCGATAAACTTCCTCGATTTCCTGTCCAGGATCACCTTCCACATTGCCATTGGAACGCCAATACTATCCTTCCCGATTTTTCGGTATGGAGAACCATAAATTGTACCGGTAACCACGTAGAGGTCTTTTCCTTTCCTGACCCAGTTCCGCACAACTGTCTCAAGTTTTTTCCACATCCCCCGATTGAGATTTGGATTTTGCGGAACCATATTGCTCAGCAAAAAACACTCTGACATAATTTTTGCTGATTGCGTATTATCGTCAGCCGGATCAAGATGACCTCTGTCATAGGTCTTATCGTAATCGCTCAAATTAGCACGCACTGAATCGGGCAATTCAAGATCAGCCCGAAAATTATCCTTTCGCTTTGCCGGACCGCTTATTGCATTTTTGGTGAGGTGTTCACAAACATATTCAGCGGTTTTTGTCCTGTAGAGGTAATGCACTGCATACGTCGTTCTGAGCAGGTACTGGTCATTAGTGGTTACCAAACTGACAGGCGCACCCCAGCAAACGAGTTGCGAACCTTTATCATCTATCGGGTTCGCATAAGCAAAAAGAGCGTAAAACGCCTGTAAAGAGAGGATAAGGCACAGCGACATGGCCACTGTGCTTAATTTCGCAGTAATTTTTTTCATGAGTCTCTTCCTCTTCTGAATGTTCATGAGATATCTTCAGAAACCAGATCGCCATCCATCAAAAACTTCACAAAATCAGTATATCACCGACTGGCAACCAGCCCTCAATTGATAACGAAATGAAGCTTTGTGGAACAACGAAATGGCAGACTTGCCTTAATCCTATGCAACACCGGCTTTCAGGCTGTCACTGACGGCATGTTTGAACTCCTTTGAAATCTTGAATGCCGGCACATTTTTAGCACCAACGGTCACTTTTTCTCCGGTTCTCGGATTTCGTGCATCGCGCAAATTCTTGTGCCTGATATTGAACGATCCAAACCCTCTGATCTCAATCCGTTTCCCGGCTTTAAGCGAATCAATAACACTCTCAAAAAAAGCATCCACAACTGATTCTGTCTCGAATTTCGTCAGGCCTGTTTTTCCGGAAATAGAATTCACCAGATCAGCTTTTGTTGTTGTTGTGCCCATGGTGATATAATGGTTAACAGTTATAAGTAAATGAAGCTTTTGCAATACGTATAACTGTTAAACGTTTTAATACCGTAAGAGTTCCCGAGAGAAGAGTAAAGTGAGCAGTTGGCAGTGGGCAGCACCCAGCACTCAGCACTCAGCACTCTGCACTCAGCACCCAGCACTCAGCACTCAGCTCTCATCAGGATTGAGTATGTCATGAACAGTTCTCATCAGCGATTTGAAAGAGAATGGTTTCTGGATAAAATGAATTCTGTCATATTCCTCATTACCAGGTAAAAAAACATCGGTAGTGTACCCTGACATAAAGAGTGTTTTAAGGCTCGGAATAGAAGACTGAAGCTTTTTTGCAAGGTCAGATCCATTCATCTCAGGCATGACAACGTCAGTCAATAACAGATCAATACCACCATTGTGTTTGCTGGCAAGCTCAATGGCATCATGAGGCTTGGTAGCTGAAAGAACCATATATCCATTGTGTTCGAGCATACGCTGGCTGAGGTGAAGGATTTCAGGCTCATCTTCAACAATCAGAATTGTTTCCTTGCCGGGTTTGAGCGGAGGTTCCGGCCGATCACCTTCATCAGGATCACCATACCCTCTGTGACGTGGAAGATAGATTATGAATGTTGTCCCCTTGTTCAACTCACTCTGGTATTCGATATAGCCGTTATTCTGTTTAACAATACCATAAACCGTTGAAAGCCCTAACCCGGAGCCCTTCTCCTTTTTCTTGGTTGTAAAAAAGGGTTCGAAAATATGTAAGAGATGCTCTTTTTCAATACCACAACCATTATCGGTGACCGAAAGTGATACATACTCCCCAGGTATTTTACAGGGGGAATCGCTGAAACTATTTGTTTTATCAACACGTATTATCCCGGTTTCAATGGTAATTTTTCCGATACCACCTATGGCATCCCGAGCATTGACACAAAGGTTGATCAGCATCTGGTCGATCTGGGATGGATCAACTTTTACCTGGAAACTATGACTGTCAGGCATCCAGACAACGGTAATATTTTCGCCAATCATTCGTCTGATCATCGAAAGCGACCGTTCAATCAAATTATTAAGATCGAGAACTATCGGCAGTACCGGCTCCTTTCGGGCAAAGGCAAGTAACTGCCTGGTAAGGTTGGCTGAGCGTTCAGTAGCATTGAGGATATCCTTGAGGTTCTCCAGCATAGACTCTTCAGTCGAATGGCGCTCCATGGCTATTTCTACATTACCGATAATCACGCCCAGCATATTGTTGAAGTCATGGGCAATACCTCCGGCGAGTTGACCAATCAGCTCCATTTTTTGAGATTGCATCAAAGCTTCGCGTGTACCCTGTTCCGATAACTCTGAACGTTTACGGGCTACGATATCCCAAGCTGTATCGGTAAGGGATTCTATCAATCTGACATCATCTTCATCATATTTCCCTCGCTTGTTTCCCAGCCCGACAATTGCCACTACCTTGTTTGCCCGAATAACAGGAACAACCAGAGCGCATTGTAACTCACAATCACCGTCTGAAGAGTTAAGCTTACCCTGATCGTTATATATCAGCGATCTCTTTTCCCTTAACGCTTCGCCGTAGAGCTCTGTTTCTATAGGTGTGGAGTGTTTGCCGTTTGCTTTTGCCCTGCACATTTCCTTTAGGGCGTTGGCTGACCATGTCTGCATTGAAATTGTGGCCTGGTCATCGGCGAAAAGGAGGCAAAAACTGATCCTGCTTTCTGTCATCCGTTCAGCTTCTTTGAGTGTAATTTTCAGCATTTTTTCAACAGAATTGGTCTCCGCAATCTCAAGCAGGTTGAGACGGAAAGCAACAAGTGATTCATAGCATTTACGCTCGGTAATATCATGAATAATCGCATAGAGAAAGTCTTTCCCCTCAATCTCTATTACATTGCTGAACACCTCAACATCACGTACAGAACCGTCTGCCCTGTTGTGGCGAAATGAAAACCGGTTTTGCTCATTCGACCTGATTTTTTCAAAATTGCTTTTTATGCTATCCGCAGAGATGGAGTTTATTTGCTGGATACGCATCTGCCTGAGATCTTCAACTGACCATCCATAAAAGTCAGCTGCCGCCGTGTTGGCATCAATAATATTGCCGGTTTCGGGATCAAGAAGGATCTTGATCGCAGCATTGTGTTCAAAGAGTTTTCTGAAACGTTTTTCACTTTTATACAATGCCAGTTCAGCCTCCTTTCGTTCGGTAATATCCAAACCTATACCGATAAGAAAAGGCTTGCCATCAAATATTATTCTTCTGACAGTGATCAGTCGCCAGCAGATTTTTGGCCCCCCGTGAACAAGCACTCTAACTTCAATAATCTCCGACGCTCCGGTGGCGAGTATATTTTGTATTGTTCGATGGATAAGCGGACGGTCTTCAGGATGAAAAAACTCTCTGACATCAGCACCGGCCATTTCACTTTCCGTTCTCCCTGTTATTTCATCACGAAGAAATGCGTTCCACCTTACCAGTCGCCCGTTAGCATCAAGCATATAAAAAGAGCCATTTATAGCATCAATAACACTTTTACTGAACAGCAGCTCCTGTTCATGGGTTAACTGCAGGTTGTCGAGTTGCTGCCAGCTTTTTTGTTCGCTCTGACTGTACGTCATAAAATTTTCTTATAGGTGCTGGAATATTCAACGCTTACAAAAGCGTCTACAGGGATTCATCCGACTCAATCGTTGATTGATCATGAGTTTCTTAAAAACATAATGTACACACTGATGGGAACAAATCGAGACTCTGTAAAAAAACTTTCCGTGGCAGAGCACTCATAAAAGTTTAACCGCAATTAATTGCCCGGTTAAATTGCTGCCCAAAAAACTCTGCCAGCTTTGATTTTTCACTCATATTGTGGACATTGGTCTTATATGCTGACTTTTGTTGATGATACTCACGAAACCGATAATTTTATACTGCCATGTATTTTGATCCAATGTATTTTGTTTTTGCCATGCCCCCTATGCTTCTTGGCTTATGGGCACAGTTCAAGGTCAAATCCGCTTTTAAAAAATATTCACAGGTACGCACCCAGACCGGAATTAACGGAGCAGAAGCGGCAAGGCGCATTCTCCAGCGGGGAGGACTCGGGAATGTAACAATTGAAACAGCCGAGGGCATGCTCTCCGACCACTATGATCCGCGAAGCAAAGCGCTGCGATTGAGTGAAGATGTGTTCAACCTGCCCAGTATTGCCTCAGTTGGCGTTGCTGCTCATGAAGCCGGACACGCCCTTCAGGACAAGTCAGGCTATATGCCCCTGCAACTGCGTTCTTTTATGGTTCCTGCCGTTTCTATCGGCAGCAATCTCGGCCCGATTATCTTTATGGCAGGCATCTTTCTTGCGGGAACGCTTGGAACCACCCTTGCATGGGCAGGCATAATGCTTTTTGGAGCAACTGCACTGTTTGCTCTCGTAACACTTCCTGTTGAGTTCGATGCCAGCCGCCGGGCAAAAGAACTTCTTGTTTCACAAGGCATTGTTTCGAGTGCTGAAATGAAAGGGGTCAACGCCGTGCTCGACGCTGCCGCGCTAACCTATGTTGCTGCTGCAGCCCAGGCCATTACACAGTTGCTCTACTTCCTCACGGTCATGAACCGTCGAAACTCTTAACAAGCTGGTCAATCCCATTGCACCTTTGAAAAACAGTTTCAGAAAAAAACCGCTTGCACTTCTGCTCGAGGAGATGAAAAGCGAACACAGATTGAACAGAGTGCTCGGGCCAGTTGCGTTGACAAGTTTAGGCATAGGAGCCATTATTGGAACGGGAATTTTTGTGCTTATCGGGGTAGCCGCTCATGACAAGGCAGGCCCTGCGGTAAGCCTTTCGTTTGCTCTTGCCGGTCTGGCCTGTATTTTTGCTGCTCTCTGTTATGCGGAGTTTGCCTCAATGGTCCCTGTCGCCGGCTCTGCCTATACCTATGCCTATGCCACTCTCGGCGAACTCGTTGCATGGATTATCGGATGGGATCTCATTCTGGAATATGGAGTGGCTTCGGCGACGGTAGCGCATGGATGGTCGCACTACTTTCAGGATTTCATAGGAATATTCGGCATCGAAGTTCCCAAACTCCTTTCAAAAGCCCCACTCGACTTCGATCCGAATACAGGCGTCATGAGCTTTACCGGTTCCTGGTTTGATCTTCCTGCCGTGCTGATTACCTTTGCAGTTACCGTTATACTTGTTAAGGGAATCAAAGAGAGCGCCCGGTTCAATGCCGGAATGGTCATTGTCAAAATTGCAATTGTCCTTCTGGTCATCGTCCTTGGTGCAATGTATGTGAACCCTGCAAACTGGAAGCCCTTTGCTCCATTTGGTTATTCAGGACTCAGCATCTTCGGCCATACCATTCTCGGCGAAGCGAGTCCCGGCGGTGCTCCTGTAGGAGTGCTTGCCGGAGCTGCCATGATATTTTTCGCCTATATCGGCTTCGACTCCATTTCAACCCATGCCGAGGAGGCCATAAACCCCCAGAGAGATATCCCTATTGCCCTGATCAGTTCGCTTGTTATCTGCACAGTGCTGTATATTGCTGTGGCGATGGTCATAACCGGAATGGTACCCTACAATCAAATCAATATTGATGCACCCGTTTCCAATGCATTCAAGCAGGTCGGTATTGGCTGGGCACAATTTGTCATCTCGCTCGGAGCAATCACCGGTATCACTTCGGTATTGCTTGTGATGATGCTCAGCCAACCGAGAATTTTTCTTGCCATGGCCCGCGATGGACTGTTGCCGAAATCTTTTTTTGGAGCTATTCATCCGACATTCCGAACCCCCTGGAAATCAACCATTCTGACCGGTTTGTTTGTAGCCGTGCTTGGAGCGTTGCTTCCCCTTCGGTTACTGGCGGAACTGGTAAATATCGGCACTCTCTTCGCCTTTGTCATTGTTTGCAGCGCAGTGCTCATTATGAGAAAAAAACATCCTGAAGCAAACCGGCCCTTCAGGGCACCTTTTGTTCCCTTTGTACCTCTTGCCGGAATTTTCACCTGTGTCATTCTCATGCTCTCCCTGCCTGCCGAAAACTGGATAAGGCTTGTCGGGTGGCTCCTTATCGGGTTTGTCATCTATTTTTTCTATGGCCGCAAGCACAGTGTATTGAACCAGAACAAAGTGACATTGGACGATGGAAAATAAAGTATTTCTCATTACAGGTGCCTCTACAGGAATCGGTGAAGCAACCGCGAGACGAGCCATAGAAGCGGGGTTTAATGTTGTGCTTGCCGCACGCTCTACTGAGAAGCTCGAACGCCTGCGGGATCAGCTCGGCCACGAGAGGGCACTTGCCGTAACCTGCGATGTTGCAGACTGGCAATCACAACAGGCGATGGTTGAAAAAGCTAAAGCCCACTTCGGCAGAATTGATGTTGTTTTTGCAAATGCCGGTTTTTCAAAAGGCTCAACATTTTATGGTGGCGAAGACAAACCTGACGAGTGGCAGGAGATGGTTATGGTTAATGTCTATGGCGCTGCTGCAACAGCTCGCTTGACGCTTCCTGAACTGGTAAAAAACAGGGGTCATCTTCTTATTACCGGTTCTGTGGTAGGAAGGGTTACCTCCATACGAAACCTTTACTCGGCAACCAAGTGGGCTGTCACCGGCATGGCTCAGGCTATCCGTAATGAGATGGTCGGCACAGGAGTTCGAGTCACCCTCGTTGAACCGGGAATCGTCGACACACCCTTCTGGGATAATCTGCAGAAACCCGACTCTGCCAAAGAGTTACAAGCTGACGATATTGCCCGGGCCGTCATGTTCGCCGTAAGCCAACCTCCCCACGTCGATGTAAACGAAATCCTCATCCGCCCAACAGGCCAGCTCCACTAAAGGCCCCTCTATCTATTTAAAAAATAGTTGTGGTGTGATTATTATAGAACAGGAAAAAGGTTTGGGAACAATATTTCCGCAGCGCTGACCGGGAAACGAAGTGAAACAGGCCCTTTTGGGGTTTCAGACCCAAGTATCCCGTTGTCGGTTAATGTTGCAAGTAATGTTCTTGCTGTTCTTTCTTTAAGGCCACTTATCCTGCTGATTTCTCCACGTGGAATTTCACCCTTGAGTAATGCAGCCTCAAGAACAGAGAATGCTTCCTGCTTCCAGTTTTGCCGTTCACTCAACAGTCTCAGCCGATCAAGGAGCGCATCAAGTTCAAACAAACTCCCCATGAAGGTTACTTGATCAAGGCAAACGCGCAGGAACCATGTAATGAAAGTATTGAGGGCTTTCAGCGAAAGATTCCCTCTGCCATCAAGATCCCCCTGACGAGGCATGTCTGCATGATCCATCATTCTCATATAATCTTGTCGGCTTTCCAAGCCACGTGCCAAGCCTCTTGATACCGACCATAATCCATACGCACCGACACCCGCCTTAAGCGACATGGCATGGCTCATGAGCCGGCTGACCCTGCCGTTACCGTCGGGAAATGGATGGATGTAATTAAACCGGTGATGTGCGGCCCCGAGAGCTGCAAGGCGCATTCCTTTTCCAAGAGCATCAAAGCCGTATCGTTGTTCGAAATATTCCATAAAGGTCTCAACTGCACTACTCTCCGGGGGTTGATGCCTTCCCACAGAGACATCATGTATCGGCTCACACCGAAACTCTCCGGGCAGAATAAGTATTTTCAGATCTTTTCTTTCCATGTACCTCATCGACTCTGGAAGTTCTTTGTAAAACTCCTTGTGCAGCCAATGTATAAAATGGCGTGAAGCGGCATCCTCAAGTGATCCAGCCGCGTGCATGGCATCAATTTCTCGCTGTACCCTTATATGAGCGGCAGCTTCTATCTGGAGATTTCGTCTATCTCCATCTTTATTGAACTGGTTCAGCAGTGCCAATTCAATGTCCCTCGGCCTTGTGTTATGTCCCTCAATGAGATTCGAATAATAGCAATTCATCACTCTGACAAGTTCGGCCAGACTTGCTGCTGATTTTGGATGAAGACGATTACCCAAGCGCTCAGAGGCTGTTGAAAGAGACGCAATCAGATCGACAATACTGTACTCCAATGACTCGGGGATACAGGGTTCAAGACGTGGCGGCGTTTCAAAGATCATAATATTGCCGGTTATTAAATATCATTGCCTTCTTTATAAAAACAACTTACAAAGAATAATCCATATAATTTGCCGATTTATTTGCCGATCTTTTTCTTATCAGACTGAGCCAGGAAAACCAAGATGATTAACCGGATGCTACACGTCACTCCGTTCTTTCTCTCACCCCAAATTCCTGTGAGGTGTCTATCTTTCTTCACTGCCAACTGCCAACTGCCAACTCTCTTCCCCGTCACCCCGAACTCCTGTGAGGGGTCTATCTTCTCCCCTGCTCAACCAAATCCAGGACTGTAGGTTGGGGTGATTCCTGAACCCCAACAAAACCAGTGAAAGAGGTTGTGAGGTAAATGCATGACAAATCTGATACCGAATACGCCGCCCCCATCTTTTTATCAGTCCTATAGGCCCCATTTGTCCTATAGGTCCTATTCCTCTTTTTGATTGCCGCTGCCGTTTGCAACTCCTCCCTCAGCACTCTCTTCTTCCCATGGATCAAGGAGTGCTGCGCCGCTCTCTTTCATGTCATCTGTATTTCGAGTGACCACGGTTAATCCTTTGGTTATTGCTGTTGCAGCAAGAAGAGCATCAATAACCGGCAGTGAACGGCCATGCTTTTCAGCTTCACCAAGAATTCTACCCCAAGTATGGGCAACATCCAAAGAAACATCGAGAATACGATCATTAAATCGATCGGTCAACTCACTGTATAGCCACGCTTGCAATCGTTCCTTTTTCTTCCCTTCCGGCAGCTTCGAAATACCTTTTTCTATCTCTCCAAGAGTAATAACACTGACATAAAATCCATCTTCATCTTGACCGTCGACCCAACGTACTACATTCGATGAGGGTGAAGGCTTAATCAGCTCTGAAATAACACAGGTATCCAGAAGAAACCCGTGCTTGAGCATCACAGTTTCACCTCTTCTCTCCCAAGTTCTTTCACTCGCACAAGGTCGATTTCAATATCCCTCAGTGGCGAACTTTGAAAAAACTTTGAAAGTGACGTTTTTGGATCTTTTCTAGTCGTTGTTTTTAAGTAAGCAGCATAGGAAACTACTACCGCAGCAGGTTTACCGTGCAGAGTAATGTTCTGGGGTCCATCACTGATAGCCTTCCTGACGACTTCGCTCAAATGATTTTTTGCTTCTTGAAGTTGCCATGTTTTCATTTTCCTTTCTCCCGGATGTAGCGATTTTATATTCTGGCTATTCTAGACAGAATATAGTGAATTTTCATAAAAAAGCTCATTTGCCAGGCAAACCGGAAGAATTTCTGGCTCAGCAAACGGCTTTTTGCCAGGAAGAAGTGCTCTTATAAACGGAGGCAAGTCCGAAGTGCGTTGATTTTTATCTATTCCAAATGAGAATATTCTTGATAAACATTTTATTTTCAGCCATTTTCGAAGAGGTTTTTTATTGGAATCGGGAGAATGAACAAATTTAGACAAAGAGGGATTAACAATGTCAGAATTGATTTTGGTTGCAAAAGTTGTAGCAAAAAAAGAGTCAGTTGAGCTGGTCAAGAGTGAATTACTCAAACTTGTTGCTTTTGCCCGAGAGGATGAGGGGTGCAAAACGTACTTATGTCACGAGGATCAGAACGACCCTGCAGTATTTATGTTTTATGAAGTATGGGAGAGCCAGGCATTGCTGGAAAAGCATATGACCACAGAGGGTTTCAAAGCCTATCAAAAAGCTGTAGATGGTCATATTGCCGAGAAGGTTTTCAATAAACTGACACTGCTTGCGTAAAACATCTGGGCACCTCTGTTTATCTGTTCCGAAGCCCTATTTCTGAGTCGGGCGGTGCTCAAAAATCAAACCGTTCACTACAATGTATAGCGGTTTTAAAAAGTAGTGAGCGGTTATCGTAGCATAATTTCAAGCAGAATGATAATCTGATTGAGAAGATTGATTCTCTTCCATCACTCTACCTCTGATTTAAGCGTGGTTTGATTTCACTACAATCTTCACTCCGAGTGCTTGAAGAACGGTTTTGATGGTTTCAAACCGGGGGTGTGACCCTAATCTTAATGCCTTATAAAGGCTTTCACGGCCTAACCCCGTTTTTTTTGCTATTTGAGTCATTCCGCGAGCCTTTGCAACGTCTCCTATAGCGGAAATAAATACATCAGGATTCTCGGATTCAGCCGCAGCAGAAAGATAGCCTTCGATCACTTCTTCGTTGTCGAGATAATCAGCGATATCAAATGGGATACAGGTAGTTTTCATTAATTATTCTCCTTAAGTCCTTTAGAAAGTCTTTTTGCCCGGATAATATCTTTTGATTGTGTTGACTTATCTCCACCAGCCAATAGAAAGTAAGTTGTATCCCCTATTCGGGTGTAGTATACTCGATAACCT
>CAIXLG010000081.1 GCA_903920215.1 uncultured Chlorobiaceae bacterium | reverse complement strand
TGTGTTACCGTATATTGTACAAAGTATAAGCATTTTTCAGCCCATACAATCCATCCTTATTGATACCTGACCGGAGCGATCAGACATAAAAAAAGCCCTTAACTCAGGTCTGATTTTATTTTTAACCATGTACTTCCGGGGGTTTCTTCTACGGTGATGTATCCGTTTTGAAGACGATACGTGAGATGGCTATGGTGTCGAGAACTGGAAAGGACATTGGGATTAAAAATCGCATACGACACGCCCCCTTCATGCCTTACCGCCATATTGAGCAGACCGGGATGACCTTCACGATGGATCCTCGCTCCGACTGCATGAGCGAAGCTATAATCGGTTTTATGCGAAAGACCGGGATAGCGGTGAGCGACCTCGCGAAAATCAAGCAGTGCCGCATCGCATGCCACCTTGTAGAGCTTGCGCTCGATAACGACGCACTCTTCCTTGTCGAAGCCTGCATCGCGAAGGAATCCCGAACTCCAGTGGGACGCAGATTCATAGACAGTCGTCTCTACCGTATCGCTACCATACCAGACACCGAATGAACCATCAGAAAAACGGCTCGCCTGCCAGTTTTTGAATGGCCAGGTTATAGCATTGAACCATAGAGCATCTTCAAATGGACGGTTGATTGCCGGAAAGCTCGATTGATACGGTTGCGGTTTCGAATGGAATTCAACCTGTTCGGCCATGAGGCGCTCCTCGGGATTATCAGTCAAATCGTCGAATAGATCAGCACTCTCTCTCAACGAAACGATGTTACAAAATAGGCCCTGATGAATATCGGCTATAGCTCCAAACAAAACAGAGCAATGGGAAGGTTATAAAGTCGATCAGCCAGAGTTCTGGGATACTGATGGGCAGTTACATAAAAATATTTTTTTATAATGACAGGATTCTTTAAATTGACCATAGAATGTAATTAACCCTTAATCAAGTGGCCATGAGCAATATATCTGGAGTTTTTACCGGCGGGGCTGAAGCCTACGGAAGATTGTTGGAGGTTTTCATTGATGGACACTGGTGGGTTGTAGGTGATGCTTTGGAGAACGTTGGAAAAACGACCAAACGTTTACTTGTTAATGCCTATCCTTTCATTAACGGAGGATCGGGATCATCGGGATTGAGAGGTTCTTCACCTGAAGTATCCGGTTATGCCAAACCAGGCAAAGACATTGCAAAACGATTCAATGACTGACAATAGATAATCGCTTCATCTTCTTTTAAAAACGAGGCTTTCAGCCTCGTTTTTTTATTCCCCTTATTACTCCTCACCACACCTCTTTCGCCCTTTCTTTTGCCATGCAATATTTTCTATAAATTGTACATTGTAGCATTGGTCTACCTTCTCCAACAGGAGACGCAAAACCACCAAAAAATACCATTTAAGCATCGGCATGAAAGCTACCCTCAGCTGCAGTAACCTGAAAAAGATCTACAACAAGCGGGAAGTTGTAAAAAGCTCATCCATAGAGGTCAAGCAGGGTGAAATTGTCGGGCTTCTCGGGCCGAACGGCGCTGGCAAAACCACGACGTTCTATATGATTGTCGGCCTTGTACGTCCTAACAGCGGTGATGTGTTTCTTGATTCGATAAACATCACCCGCTTTCCCATGTACAAACGGGCACGGCTTGGTATTGGTTATCTCCCCCAGGAAGCCTCCGTGTTCCGCAACCTGACGGTGGAGGAAAACATTTTGAGTGTGCTTGAATTCACCTCCCTTTCAAAAGCGGAAAGGAAGGAAAAAACCGATATGATGCTTGAAGACCTCAACATTTCGGGAATTCGAAAAAGCATGGGATATGCTCTCTCGGGTGGTGAACGGCGGCGTACGGAAATAGCAAGAGCCTTATCGCTTAACCCGAAATTCATCCTTCTCGATGAGCCCTTTGCCGGAGTTGACCCTATAGCGGTCGAAGATATCCAGCAGATTGTTGAAGGACTTGCCAAACGCGACATCGGGGTGCTCATAACTGACCATAACGTGCATGAAACCCTTTCCATTACCGACCATGCCTACCTGCTTTTCGATGGAAGCATCTTTATGCATGGCAGCCCGGAAGAAATAGCCTCCAACCCGGAAGTACGGAAAATGTATCTCGGCGAAAAATTTACTCTTGACAGATATTAAGCTGCGATTATATATTTTACATATGCAACTTTCTATCGTTTTTTCAGTGTTTTGTATATAAGTGAAGCTTACCAATCCTGGTTTGCAATTTCCTTTATAAGACTACATCAAACTGAACTGCCGGAGTCAATGCTGCAATGAATATTCTTCTGATCTACCCCGAATTCCCGGACACCTTCTGGAGTTTTAAGCACGCCCTTAAGTTTGTAAACAAGAAAGCATCGTTGCCGCCGCTTGGCCTGTTGACTGTAGCTTCGATGCTACCCGAAAGCTGGGAACGAAAACTGGTGGATCTTAATGTATCGACCCTTACAGCAAAGGACATTGCATGGGCTGACATGGCATTCATAAGCGCCATGGCTGTACAGCAGGAATCGGCAAGAAAGATCATTGAGCTGTGCAATAATTCTGGCCTGAAGGTGGTAGCGGGTGGACCACTTTTCACTTCGGAACTGGAGGCCTTTCCGACCGTCGATCATTTTGTGCTGAACGAAGCTGAGCTTACTCTTCAGCCTTTTCTTGAAGATTTGAAAAACGGAACTCCCAAAAAAATTTACTCTTCAGAACTCTTTCCCGATATTACCCTTACCCCCGCTCCGCAGTGGCATTTGCTCGATATAAAGAAGTATGTCGCCATGGCGGTACAATTTTCGAGGGGGTGCCCTTACCGTTGTGATTTCTGCAATGTCACAGCACTTTTCGGCCATAAAATCCGCACAAAAACAAGCGCTCAGATTATTGAAGAACTTGACGGAATTAAACGATTGGGATGGCGGGACAGCATCTTTTTTGTGGACGATAACTTTATTGCCCACAAAAGCTACCTGAAAAAAGATTTGCTGCCCCGTTTGATCGAATGGCAAAAAAACAACAAATCAACCACTAAATTTTTTACCGAATGTTCGATCAACCTGGCTGATGATCCGGAGCTGATGTCGCTCATGGTACAAGCCGGCTTCTTCCAGGTCTTTATCGGTATTGAAACTCCTGATGATACAGCACTCGAAGCTTGTGGAAAAGAGCACAATACTTCAAGAGACATGCTTGGAAACATAAAAAAAATCCAGCAGGCAGGCATGGAGGTGCAGGGTGGCTTTATTGTAGGTTTTGACAGCGATACCCCGTCAATTTTTCAAAAGCAGGTCGAATTTATCCAGAAAAGCGGCATCGTAACCGCCATGGTGGGCATCCTTCAGGCTCTGCCCGGCACAAAGCTTTACGAACGCATGCAAAAAGAGGGCCGGCTACTGCACAACTCAAGCGGAGATAATGCCGACAGCAATACCAACATTATCCCAAAAATGGACCTGGAGATTCTGCGTAAGGGATATACCGACATGATGACGCAGCTCTACGCTCCAAAACAGTACTATACAAGAATCCGAACCCTGCTTCGTGAGTACAGGACTCCTGCCCTCAATGGCAGCTTCCGCTTCAGCAACGTCCTTGCGTTTGCCCGCTCAACAATTCTGCTCGGCGTTGTAGGGCGCGAACGTTTTCAGTACTGGAAAATGCTGATATGGACATTTTTCCACCGTCAGAAGGCTCTGCCGCATGCCATAACGCTGGCCATTTATGGCCACCACTTCCGCAAGGTCTGCAGGCTGCATCTTAAAGAGGCGAGAAAAACTGCAACTCCTTCATCTTTATAGCACCAGCTTAATGAGCATGCTGACATGAATCAGCGGTAACTCCTGATTTCATGATGGTAATCAGGGAATGTATATAATCCATTAACCTGCATCCAATACCCATTTATTTTGCCATTGTCCCAAGGGCTGCTCAAGCCTAACCGCAAGTAGACCTCAGACTGTGAACAAATAAAGGCGTTCAGGGTATTCAACCCATCTGACATATGGATACTCTCAGCAAAACCACGAAACCCAAGGTCAGTTATAGAGATATATCTAAAAGCCCGACCTGAATTATCAGTAAAATTTATCTTTATTTTCTTTTGATTGTATCCACCTTCGACAATATCTATTTTATCCGGCTGTATTTTTATTGTGATTATAGACTTGCCTATAGAATGATTTATGGGAATGTGCTTTTGTTTGTCCGCCAATGCAATCTGAAATCCATGTTCTACGGTATCACATAATCCGGCATGCAACGCAAGCTTAAAATCTGAAGAAGTACAGGGCCCCATACAGGCTAGATTTTTATACGACATGTCTTCCTGATGTGGAGCTGCAGGATTTTGAACCGGGGTAAATTCTCCGGTCAGGATCGCACCGGGAACAATGTTCAGGCTTTTACAGAATGAGGCATTAAGGAAGGGCATGGGTCGAATGCATTGGCCGGTTGTCAAATCAATCCCTGCAGTACCAACAATCTTCGGGTTTGCGAACCGGATAAAATCGGTAATAATAATTTTTTGCATACCAATTGGATTCATAGAGTTGATAAATAAATACACTATTATTACACTTATAATACGAATCATTAACAACAAAAAGAACTTCCGGAAATATTATTTTGAACGACATATGCCTGAAAAGATCGATCACTTGCTCTCATCACTTTTGGCAGCCAGTTTGATGAACATGGTTTGTTGTTTATCTTTTTTACAAAACGAACCCATTGCTTTGTAACCCCTGAGATTTCATGATAGCTGAACACTTGCTTTTTCAATCTGACGGAGGATTTATCCGGATCCCGATATGGGGGCACATTCCTCTGAGCGGTCCACTGAAAAAAATTCTGTCCCACCCCTCGTTTCTGCGCCTTAAGGGAATACGGCAGCTCTCCTTCTCACAGCAGGTATATCCTGGTGCAACCCACACACGCTTCGAGCACTCTATAGGTGTGTATCATCTGATGAAGCTGATTCTTCAGCGTATGCTGACAAGCCCCCTGGCACTCAGCCTGCAGGATGACAGCTTTCAATTCAACGACCAGAACTGCCGGGTTCTGCTATCGGCCTGTCTGCTGCATGATATCGGGCACTTTCCCCATGCCCATATCATTGAGGAACAGATTCCTCTCTACGAAACTGAACCTGTCTTTTCACATCATGAAGAGCTTTGCTCGCGCTTTATTTATGAGAAAAATCAAGGGGTACCGACAATAGCGGAAATATTGCAGGAGGATTGGAAGGTATCGCCTGAATCGGTCATACAACTGATCACGGGCAGTTCCGCAACCCGGTTCGGAAAACTTATCAGCGGTACGCTTGACCCGGATAAAATGGACTATCTGATGCGCGACGCACACCACTGCAACATTCCTTATGGAAGCATCGATATTGAACGGCTGATTGAGTCATTTGTGCCCGATCCGCAGCGTGAACGGTTTGCCATAACTGAAAAAGGGATTGCGCCGCTTGAAAGCCTGCTTTTTGCAAAATACATGATGATGCGCAACGTCTACTGGCATCATACCAGCAGGGCTCTTTCGGCCATGCTTCGCAGGCTTCTGCAGGATATTGCCAGTGAAGGGCTTCTGTCACCTGAGGCCATGCGTGAACTTTTTTATGGCAATGCTGATGACAGGGTTCTCCATGAACTGAAAAACCTTATACCGGAAAAAAGCCATCCCCTTGCAGCCCTCCTTGAGGATATCCTTATGCGCAGGGTGTACAAGAGGGCAATAACCGTGCAACCCTACCTCGATGATTCTGCCCAGGCTGATGAGCGCTGGTTCATCTATAATGCTGACAGCAAAATGCGCCGGGCGATGGAACTTGAGATCTGCGACCTCCTCAACCAACGCTACCATCTCGGACTGCAAGGTCACGAGGTACTCATTGACCCACCTTCGAAAAAAGATATTTTTGATTACGCGGATTTAAAAGAGCTCAGGGTCTATCCTACCCGCTCAGAACACATCCACTACAACCTGCAGCTTGAATCAGAATACATCCGGTTTGATGACCTGAACGAGTCGGTTTTCCGATCAGACTTTATTCTCGCCTTTGAACGCTATACCAAAAAATTCAGACTCCTCTGCCGCCCTGATCTGGTAGAGCACATTGTAGAATGCCGCGAAGAGATTATGAGTATGTTAAAGCAGTAAAATCTTTATATTATTTGAACTACTAAACCTCATCGTACTATGGAACAACAGGATAAATACTACAAGGGGCTTTTTTTCGGTGCAATGCTAGGTGCAGCTGTTGGAACAATCATGGGATTACTGTTCGCGCCGTATAAAGGGACTGAAACCCAGCAGATTATTTCAGGCAAGGTAAAACTTGCGCTTGACAAGGCATCCGAACTCTACGAAAGCAATGAAAACGATGGCGTGTATAACAATGATGCAAAAAAACGCTCTCAGGACATCATCGATACCGCTCGTGACGAAGCCAAAAAAATTCTCAACGAGGCAAACAGCATTATCAAGGAAATCAAGGGGTATCCAAAAGCCCAGGAAAACTGATGTATGCTGACTTTCATCAGCGATAACACAGCACCCGGCAGCACGGCAAAACATGCCGTGTTGCTTTTGCACGCTTTTCCTCTCTCTGCTGCCATGTGGCAGCCACAGATTGATGCCCTTTGCAAAGCAGGCTTTACGGTTATAGCACCTAACGCCTTCGGTATTGACGGCTCTCTGGAAAAAGAGAGCTGGAGCTTTACCGACTATGCTCATGAGCTTTCTAACCTTCTTGATTCACTCAAGATTGAGAAAGCAACAGTTGTCGGGCTTTCAATGGGAGGTTATCAGGCGTTTGAATTTTACCGGCTGTACCCCGAGAAAACCGCCTCTCTGGTTCTCTGTGACACCCGTGCGGAAGCTGATGCCCCCGAGGCGAGAACTACACGAGAGGAGTTCATTAAAGCGGTAAATAGTGCCGGAGCTGAAGACGCAATAAGGCGAATGATACCGAATTACTTTACTGCTGCGACCTACACTACAAGGCCGGAACTGGTTGAGCACGTTCGGAATATCATCAGAAAACAGCCCGCAAAGGTCATTACGGAAGCAATGCGGGCAATCATGATGCGAACTGACGCAAGCCCACTCCTTTCAACCATCCACTGTCCTGTTCTGGTGCTTGCAGGGGACGATGACAAAGCAACCCCTCCTGAAATAAATAGAAGCATAAGCTCCAGAATTCCGGGCGCTCAGTTCCGGCTGCTTGCTGATGCCGGGCATATTTCGAATATGGAACAACCAGAGGAGTTCAACCGTGCACTCCTGGACCACATCGAAAAAGTCCGGATAAAGTAACGTTCAGACACGCATCTATCGGACTTCAAGACCTTCAATCATTTCAAAGAAATGCGGAAACGAAACTCCAACGACGTTGATATCGGTAATATCAAGTTCAGTGCCTGTTGCTTTGGCTGCAATGGCAAAGCTCATGGCAATCCGGTGATCATCAAAGCTGTCAATAACAATCGATCCTGAAGGTGTTGCAGTGCGTCCCTTTACAATAAAGCCGTCAGGGTACTGCTCGCAATCGAAACCAAGACGCTCAAGATTAACCACAAGAGCTTCAATCCGGTCACTCTCTTTGGTTCTCAGTTCGGCGGCGTTATGGAGTTCAAACCTGCCGGAAGCAAACGCTGAAAGCACGGCAAGCATTGGAATTTCATCAATGATAAAGGCAACCAGCTGAGGATCGCTGATAACAAGAGGCGCAAGCTCCCGGTTGTTGCGAACAAGAATGTCGCCAATGGATTCACCACCGATCACTCGCTCATTTTCAATTGAAATACCAGCACCAGCTTCCAAAAGGATAGCAAGGTAGGCTGCCCTCGTTGGATTGAGGCAGACATCCCTGATGATGATTTCTGAACCGCGGGCAAGCAACCCAAGCGCAACGATAAAACATGCGGCAGAAGGGTCGGCAGGAATATAGAAGGGTTTTGCAGCAATACGTTTTCTACCTGGCACCACAATAACCCGTTCGTTCTCATTCACCAGCGTCTCCAGGCCGAGCATCACTTCGGTATGGTCACGCGAACGCACTGTTTCGATAATCCTTGTTTCACCTTCGGCATGAAGAGCGGCAAAAGCTACAAGCGACTTCACCTGAGCTGAGGGCACAGGAAGGCGATATTCAATAGGCTTAAGCTCTTTTTTACCTGTTATTCTGATCGGGGCAGTGCCTGATTCAGAAAGTTCAATAGCCGCGCCCATAAGCCTGAGCGGGTCAGCAACCCTTTTCATTGGACGCTTCATCAGTGAACTATCGCCTATCAGCTCACTTGCAAAGGGCTGTGCCGCAAGAATACCGGCAAACATCCGCATGGTGCTGCCTGAATTGTTGCACATCAGCGGAGCAGAGGGAGAGTGAAAACTCCATAATCCTTTTGATTCTATGACCACTTTGCGAATTCGACGGCCATATGCTCCCTCCTCTTCGAACTGCCTGATCGAAATGCCTGCATCCTTCAAGACGCTGAGGGTTGACTGATTATCAAATCCTCCGGAAAAGTTGGTGATCTCCGTTGTCCCTTCTGATAAGGCAGCTATAAGTGCCGCACGATGGGAGATCGACTTGTCGGGCGGTAACGCTGTGACTTCACCTTTGAACACTCTCATGAGCCAATAGATAGTGGTGTTTACAAAAAAAAAGCAACTCCCGTTAAAGAGCTGCTTTGCATAACTGCTGCGATCAGTAGATCATGAATTGCGTTCTTCATTTGCCCGCTGGGCTCTACGCCTGCTTCTCGAGCGTTTCAAACGACCATCAATCGATGGTTTAACAAAGTATGCGTTTGCACGAAACTCCTTTAAAACACCTGCACGCTCATATTTTTTCTTGAAGCGTTTCAGCATTTTATCAATCGATTCATTATCATTTATCTGCACACTAACCAATGTAATTCACCCCCTTTTAAAAGATCAACGTTTAAGTTTTAATTTAATAATATCCGTTATGCTCTCAGAATTTTTTTCTTTTGAAGAAGCCAGCTGCACATTTTCCAGAAGCTGTTTTCTGCCGCTTTTTGCAAATTCAACAATAATCACGAAAGCTCCACTGCCCGTGGCCTGTTTTTCCCTGACAACTCCAACTTCACCAAGCGCCTTATGAAAAAGCGCGTCACCTTTAGCGTAAATACCATGAGGTGAGTATATCTGACAATCTTCGGCCTTCAACTCTTCCGGACTGACTTCCCTGTCAATCTGTATCTGCCATTCCCTGAGCAGAAATACCTGATTGCACTCGGAACAGCGAATCCAGTACTGGTTTTCAGCAGGAGGCGGCACATCGCCTGCACCATTCTTCCCTTCTTTAGGCTTCTTAACCTGAACTGCTGTCAGAAAATCGTCGTCTTTGGGTTTATCACTCGGAATCCATTCGCCAACAAACGTCTTGTCGGTAAGTTGACCGCATCCTTCACAGAAGCAAGCCTTAATCTTACCCTCTAAAATGAACTGCCTTTTTCTGGACTCTACCTTCATATAATATTGCTGGTTGTTAACCCGCTCATCAATCGTCGGGATCTATTCTGTTCTCATCCATTGATTGTATGGGCCGGGGTGTACCATACCTGACATTTTTTCCAGCTTCACTGCGCAATATAGTGTATCGCACATAAATAAAAAGCGGAATGTTCAGAGGCCCTTAATTACGTAAATCTCTCTAAAAAAGCAACCATATAATTTGAAAGCACTTACTTATGGGTTAACGCATCAATAAGATCTGATTTAGTAAGCAGTTGAAGTTTTCCATCCGACAGACTGATCAATACTCCGGATGCACTTTGCTGCAACTTGTCGGATAATTCTGAAATCGTCGCCTCCAGTTTGCACACTGAAAAAGGCTGTTCCATGAACCCGACAACTTTTGAGTTCATCGCTTCATCGTTTTCTATAAGAATAGAGAGTATTTTGTTCTCACTGATACTGCCGATCGGTGCGTTATAGGAAACAATGGGAAGCTGGGAAACATCGTTCTGCTTCATCATTTCAAAAACTTCTGCAAGGGTATTTTCGGGATATGCGAAAATCAGGTCCCTGCGTACTTTCAACTGTAGAATATCTTCCGCTGTAATCTGTTCAAGAGCTGATTTCGCCTTGCGGTAAAAGCCCCTTTTCCGCATCCACTCATCATTGTACATTTTGCTCAGGTAATAGCCGCCGAAATCATTCATCACCACAACAACACAATCGTCCTCTCCATATTCTTCTCCTGCCTGAAGCGCGGCCCTCATCACTGCACCGGATGCGCCACCGGCAAAAACAGCTTCAGCCCGCAAAAGGTCGCGCCCGCAGTTAAATGCGTCATAGTCGCTTACCTGTATAACATCATCGATAACCGTTGGGTCCCAGAGAGAGGATTGTTGCATGGAACCGATTTCCTCAAGTTCAGTAAAAACCGGATTGGCCGGCTTTGCATCATTCAAAAGGTTTGCATAAACAGAGCCCTGTGATTCAACGCCGATGATGCTTATTTTCGGATTTTTCTCTTTCAAATAACGACCAAGACCGGAAGCCATCGCACCAGAGACCATCGATACAAAAACATGAGTAACCTTGCCATCTGTCTGACGAAAGATTTCGCTGCCGGTAGCTTCACTATGCACCTTGATACTGACGGGATTGTTATACATGCCGGTAAAAAAGGCGTTCGAAACACTTTTTACGAGACTTTCAGCTACATTCATGCAGCTGCGCGGCTCTCCAGGCAGGACATCAGATGGGGTGATGACGAGTTCCGCACCGAGGGCCCTGAGCACTTCCTGCTTCTCTCTTGAAATTTTATCAGGGGCCGCCAGAAGCAGCTTGTACCCCCGTCGAACTCCGGCCATGGCTAGGGCTATGCCGCTGTTGCCGAACGTCCAGTCAACAAGGGTCATTCCCGGATGAATCTGTTGGCGCTCTTCAGCATCAGTGATGAGGGCAGATGCTACACGATAATAGTGGGAACAAGCCGGGTTCATGTACTCAAGCTTGGCCATAACTTTTGGCCGAATGTGACGGGCCATCTGTTTGACAAGAACCAGCGGTGTTTCTGCTGCCAGCCCGAATATATCGTGGTTCGACATGATAGTAATAGCTGAATATTTGTTTAAAGTGACAACAAGCCCTGATAACTCTCCAAGAAAATATACATTAATTGCTCAATTCACGATAGCAGAGGAATAAGCGGCTTTCAGGCTTGAAAATCAGTAACAAAATATGTTTTTTTACAGAAAGTTCCGGAACCAGGGCAACAGACCTCTGTAACTAAAATACAGCATTCGCTTTATGGACAACCCAAAACCGGGCCTTTCTGCAAGAGAAACACCTGCTGAAAACATGACAGAAGCCCTGATCTCCCTTGAAAATCTTACCGGAAATGCACGCCTTATCCGTGAACGGATAGCCGGCAAGGCACGTATCATGGGCATCGTCAAAGCAAATGCCTATGGCCATAATGTGCACAGGATTGCTGAGGCGCTTGAAGCATCGGGTATCGAGGATTTCGGGGTCGCGAATATCCATGAAGCCATTGAACTCAAAACCGGGGGGGCGCTTAAAAACCCGGCAAGAATTCTCGCATTTGCCTCACCACTTCCCTCCCATATTGAATTTTTTCTGAAATTCGGCATAGAGATGACGGTCTGTGATGCCGTAACGCTTCAGGCAGCAAAGGAAATTGCAGCATCGCAGAACAAAACACTGCGGGTACAGGTTAAGGTCGATACCGGCATGGGACGACTCGGTATTTCGCCGTCAACAGCAATGGAGATGCTCAGGGAGATCGACCAGTCACCATACATCGAGCTAAGCGGTATCTATACCCACTTTGCCGAAAGCTCATCAGAGAATGGTTTCACAGAAAAGCAACTTACTGCGTTTAAAGCGCTTACCGCAGAATACGAGCATGAGTCCGGCCGAACAGTGTGCAAACATGCCGCCAACAGCGGCGCAATCCTCTCCCACCCTGACTCCTGGCTTGATATGGTTCGGCCCGGTATTCTGCTTTACGGTTATCATCCAGCAAAAAAAACACCTTGCCGTCTCGATGTTAAACCGGTCATGCAGTTTGAGGCAAAAGTCATTTTTATAAAAACCGTTTCAGCAGGCACCACGGTCAGCTATAACCGGACATGGAGTGCACCGGGGCCCCGGCACATTGCAACAATTGCCGCAGGATATGCCGACGGTTATTACAGAGCGCTTTCAAACAAAGCAAGCGTCTCGATCAACGGTAAGGCTTATCAACAGATAGGGACGGTAACGATGGACCAGATCATGGTTGACCTCGGTACACAGCATAACGTTACAATCGGAGACAAGGCCGTTCTCTTTGGCTGGAACGGGCCTTCCGCAGAAGAGATTGCAGATATTGCCGGGACAATCAGCTATGAAACACTTTGTGCGGTTTCTTCCAGGGTTAAACGTATTTTCGTATAAAACGCGTAACCCTTGACTGTTATGAATCTCATTGAAAAACTTGCCACAAAAATAAGCCTCACCAAAACTGAAATCTATTTGGTCTCCATGCTTCTGGGATTTCTGATGCTTGGGGTTATTATGAAACAAATACATTCGGTTGAAAACGCAGACCTCCTTATAAAAAAGGCTGAAGCTGCCCGCTACAGTGATGCAGAAGTCGACAGCCTTATCAGCCTTGCTACAGTGGAACAGGCAAAAGTCAATGATGATGTGTCGCGGGAGGTTGCTGCGGAAGAAAAGGATGAAGTCGTTGAAAAAAAACCGAAACACCTCTCAAAAGGGAAAAAAGTATTTACCGGAACACTATCTTTCAATAAAGCAAGCACTCTTCAGTTACAGAAAATTCCAGGAATAGGCCCGGTTATGGCTGGACGCCTTATTACCTTCAGATCAGAAAAAGGCGGTAAAGTGAAGCAATTTGAGGACTTTCTTGAAGTCAAAGGAATAAGCAGCAAAAAGCTGGAAGTCCTGAAACAATATTTCACCCTGGAGTAATGAGCAGAAGCCAGATAGCATGCTCCATCAGCACTACAGAATGCAGTGTTGTACGGCTTAAAACGTCTGGAGGCGGATATATCCTGAGCGGATGTACAACCCTTCCATTCGGTCTGGTCGACCTTGCTGCAGGCAAAGGAAAGCGCATCCTGAAAAAAATTGAACGTCACCTTCATGAGTGGGGGATAGAAGACCTTGCGCTCTGTGTGGAACCGGGAAAATACCTGCCCCTGCCGGCATACTTTCCTATAGATACAAGCCCGGATGAATATGAAGAGTACTGTAGAATTGAAGCCGGTTACTTTTTAGCCAATCCTGAACATTACAGATGCGACCATACCGGTTACAGCGATACTGTAAGCGACGGGTCTCATAAAAAACACCTCCTGCTTTTCTATCCTGACGAACACTGTAAAAGAGTTTCTGAACACTTTGGAGGCTATCATCAGATTGTGTTCAATGGCTCGCCGCAACTACCGCTGTTTCATCTGTCGAAGCTCGCCGGAGAGCCGCAGGTCATCCTTGAACTGGAAACAAACTATGTACTCCTGACGATTTCAAGAAATGGAAAAATTGAAAAATTTTCGTTCCATCAGGTAAAAAATAAAGAGGAGAGAGAGTACTTCACCATAAAAGAACTTGTCGAGAACCCGGTCTGCCGTGAAACCGGCGTGCAGCTTACCGGCACAATGGCTGACAGGATTACGACGGCACTGATCGGCAAAGAGACATCAATTGCGCTGAAACCGCTCAGCATCCCGCCATCCATATCGATCAGCAACCCACAACGTTTTTCCGCCTGTTCCGCTTCTGCAGTAAAAGCCATCAGTACAGCTCTGATGGCTCTTGCTGAACAAAAAGAAACTACAACCTTTTAGCATTGACAACCTCGGCAATCTGAACGGCATTGGTTGCCGCTCCTTTTCTCAGGTTGTCGGCAACAATCCACATGTTCAAAGTCTGCGGGTGCCAATAATCACGTCGAATCCTTCCTACGAAAACCTCGTCACGTTCATACGAAGTCAATGGCATGGGATAAATGCGCGCCGAAGGATCATCCTGAAGAATAATCCCCGGTGAACGACTGAGAAGCTCACGCACTGCATCGATATCAAATTCGCGCTCAAGTTCTATATTGAGGGACTCGCCGTGTCCGCCATAGACCGGAATGCGTACCGTTGTAGGAGAAATACTCATGGAGTTATCGCCCATGATTTTTCTGGTTTCATTCACCATCTTCATCTCTTCCTTGGTATAGCCGTTCTCCGTGAAAACGTCAATCTGCGGGACGGCGTTGAATGCTATCTGATGAAAATGGGTAAATTCATCCTGCTTCTCACCGGCAAGCTCGCTTTCAAGGGCATCGCGTCCAACCTTCCCTTTTCCTGTAACAGACTGATAGGTCGATACCACAACCCTCTTGACGCCAAACTGGTCGTGAAGAGGCTTGAGAACCACAACCATCTGAATGGTTGAACAGTTGGGATTGGCAATAATATGTTCAGGGGTGCCGTCTCGCTTGAAAATATCTCCAGGATTAACCTCCGGCACAACAAGAGGAACATCAGGATCCATTCGAAATGCAGACGAATTGTCGATGACGACAGCACCTTCTGCTGCGGCAATTGCAGCCCACTCTTTACTGGCAGCAGCTCCTGCCGAAAAAAGAGCTATATCGACGCCTTTAAAGGCCTCTTTGGAAGGCACCTGAATAATAAACTCCCGCCCCTTGAACTGCACAATCTGACCGGCACTTCGGGGTGAAGCAAGCGGAACGATGTCGCTTACAGGAAAATTTCTCTCTTCGAGAACCTTGAGCATTGTGCGTCCGACAAGACCGGTTGCACCAAACACCGCTACTCGACAGCCAACATCCGAGTTACTCATAAACTATTTTATATTTATTGCTTAGTAATTTAATTCAAGTCTATTTGAATGGTCATTAAGTGATTCTGTATTGTCATGGATTGTTCCCTCCCTTGCATATCCTTCGCACTCCTTGCCGTACTGGAGAAGAATATCGATAACAGCCTCCCATCCATCTTCGCGAACAAGTTTATTGCGTACCCGCGACACCAGTGGAAGAGCTTTCAGGTAGGTGGCATAATGACGACGCATTTCGAGCACTCCATACTTTTCGCCCTTGAACTGTACTGAAAGTTTCAAATGCTCGATTGCTGCATCTATCCTTTCCCGAAAATCAGGCGAAGGCATGGGGATGCCGGTTTTAACCAATTGTTTTGCCCGCTCAAAGATAAACGGATTTCCGATCGAACCCCTGCCAATCATTATGCCATCCGCCCCTGTCTCTGCAAACATGGCAACAGCATCTTCGGGCGTCCATATATCGCCGTTCGCAATTATCGGTATGCGGGCATGCTCTTTAACTTCACGAATCCAGTTCCAGTCTGCCTTGCCCTTATACATTTCGCTTCTGGTACGACCATGCACTGCAAGAGCCTGAATGCCGACATCCTCAAGGCGATGGAGAACATCTATAATGTTAATGGACTCGCGGTCCCAGCCAATTCTTGTTTTGGCAGTCACAGGAATGCTTACCGCCCGAACGACCGCTTCAGCAATCTGTGTCATTTTTTCCGGTTCGCGGAGCAATGCTGCACCGGCACCCTTACCGGCAACTTTCTTGGTCGGGCACCCGAAATTAATATCGAGATAATCAGGACTATACTCTTCGGCAATTACAGCCGCCTCAATCATTGACTCGACGCTGCTGCCAAAAATCTGTATGGCCAGAGGCCTTTCGACAGCATCTGCCGTCAGCTTGCGCACAGACTTTTCAACACCCCTGCGCAGGGCTTCAGCACTGATAAACTCTGTATAGACGATATCAGCCCCATGGCGCTTGCAGAGTTGCCTGAATGCCCTGTCAGTCACATCTTCCATCGGTGCAAGCATAACAGGACGATCAATATCAATGGTTCCGATTTTCATACCTATCCGTTAATGATCTCCAAAGGTCCCGTCATCAATGCCTTCACCTCCGCATGAATTTTGGCATGGAGGGATGGATCTTCACGCAAAGCCTTTTTGACTGTTTCACGGCCCTGACCAAGCTTTTCCTGGCCATAACTGAACCATGAACCGGCTTTTTTCACAACACCAAATTCAACACCAAGATCAATCAGTTCTCCAATAGCCGATATTCCTTCTCCGTAGAGGATATCAAACTCTGCTGTCTTGAACGGAGGAGCAACCTTGTTTTTAACAACCTTCACCCTGGTACGGTTCCCGGTACTCTCCTCTCCATCCTTGATCTGGGCAATTTTACGAATATCGAGGCGCACAGAGGCATAAAATTTAAGGGCCTTGCCGCCGGTCGTCGTTTCAGGGCTGCCGTAACTGATCCCGATTTTATCGCGAAGCTGATTGATAAAAATACAGACGCAGCTCGATTTTGAAATAGCACCGGTAAGCTTGCGCAGGGCCTGGCTCATCAGCCGGGCCTGCAGACCCATAACACTGTCACCCATTTCACCTTCAAGTTCAGCCTGAGGCACAAGAGCAGCTACAGAATCGACGACAACAACATCAATAGCTCCACTCCTGACAAGCGTTTCAACAATCGAAAGCGCCTGTTCTCCGGATTCCGGCTGACTGATAAGCAGTGCGTTGATATCAACGCCAAGCTTTCGGGCGTAGGAAGGATCAAAGGCATGTTCGGCATCAACGATAGCCGCAATACCTCCCTCTTTCTGGGCTTCAGCAATAACATGCAGGGCAAGGGTTGTTTTCCCCGATGATTCGGGACCATATATTTCGGCGACTCGACCGCGAGGAAGCCCGCCGACTCCGAGGGCAAAATCAAGCGTCATTGATCCGGTTGAAATTGACTGCACCTTCATTACCGCCGAATCGTCGCCCAGGCGCATGATAGCTCCCTTGCCGAACTGTTTTTCAAGAGCTTCGACGGCCAGATTCAGTTGTTTAAGTTTTGCCGGATCAACAGCAACTGCCTTCTGGTCATTTTTTTGAGTATCCATAGGAACAAAAGTGATAAAATTGGATAAAGAGAGATACTTCAGGTTATAATGGTCTTAAGGGTGTCAGGCAGATCCCGATAATTCAAGCTCAATTCCTGCACTGACCTGGTATTACTATATGCAAGCTGCCTTGATGCAATACGTATGCTTTCGAGACTGATAAACGAAGGACTATTTGAGAGCACTGACCAAAGTTCACCTCCAACCCCGGCAATCAACCCCATGAGATGCGGCACCATGTATGCGTGCTGTGAACTACTGCCGGCAAGAGTGCCGATACAAGCGAAAAGCTCACGGAACGACAGGTTATGACCAACGACAACATAGCGCTCTCCTGAACGGCCCTTTTCCCATGCTGCAATATGAGCATCGACCACATCACGGACATCAACAAAGCCAGTACTTCCAGAAGGGAAAAACGGCAGCTTTCCCCGATAGATAAGGCTCAACACTTCATTCGATGAACTGATAGAAGCAGGATTTTTTCGGTCAATACCAATGACGACACCAGGATTCACTATCACGACATCAAGCCCTTCTGCCAACCCGCGTAATCCCTCAAGTTCAGCCAGATGTTTGGATTCCATATATCCATTCCTGCGCTGCCACTCCTGAAAAGATGTCGACTCACTTGCAGGCGTACCGTCATCTGTAGCACCGATGGCTGCAATGGAGCTGGTAAGAACAAGCTTGCGAACATTGTTGAAAATAGCGGCATTGACAACATTTCTTGTGCCGAGAACATTTGTATCATAGAGCGCATTACGAAAATGCCTTGTATAGGATATCAGGCCGGCACAATGAAACACCGTATCCACATCCTTGAATGCCTCCATGAGCGCAAGAGAATCATGAAGGTCCGCACGAACGATATCAACAGGCAAACCCTCAAGAAAAGAACAGTCCGAACTGTTCCTCGCAATCACTCTGCACCTGACCTCTCCGGATACCTTTGAAAGCAGGGCAAGCACAAGCTGGGATCCTATATATCCGGTTGCACCGGTTACAACAATTGTTGATTTGAGCATTAAAGGCTTACTATTTCCGTTTTTTTCGGTTTATCAGGCAGTAAAACTTACCGAAACATCTTTTCCAACCTTTCAGTATAATATGCTTATGTATCGATCACCGCAAGAAAGTAACGTATAAATGACGTTAAAGCTTCACTGTTTACAAAAATAAGAATTAAAACTACATTGCATTCAAGTTCCTGTCATAAGCATTAGAAAATTATTCAGTAATGTCAAAAGAAAAATTCCGGCATCTTCCGACTCAAGCTTCAGAAGAATCGGTCCATCAAGGTGAACTGGCCAACGGATTAAAGATCCTCACCGATGCTGTGCCTTATGTTCAAAGCATTACTCTCGGTATTCAGATTGATGCCGGTTCGCGTGATGACCCTGAAGAGAACCAGGGATTGGCGCATTTTATAGAACATGCTCTCTTTAAAGGGACTGGACGGCGATCATACATCGACATCGCCAGAAATATCGAAAAAAACGGCGGCTACCTCGATGCTTTCACCACCAAGGAACAAACCTGCATCTACCTCCGCTGTCTCAGTGAACACCTCGAACCCTCTTTTGACCTTCTTTCGGATCTTGTTTGCGACCCGGTTTTCCCACCCGAAGAGATCGAAAAAGAAAAAGAGGTCGTCATTGAGGAGATCAGCAGTGTCAACGATACTCCTGAGGAACTTATTTTTGATGAGTTTGATCTGCGATCATTTCCCCTCCATACTCTCGGTAAACCAATCCTTGGAACTGAAGAAAGCGTGGAAAGTATCACGGGTGATACTTTGAAAAACTTCATGCGTCAACACTATGTGCCGCATAAAATGCTACTCACGGCTACAGGAAAAGTTGATCACGATGAGATCATGCGGCTTGCTGAACGATTTCTGGGTAAACTCAGAGAACCATCGGGCGACCAGTACATTCGCCAGCCGTTTCGGTCAGAGCATTACACCCCTTTTGCCCTGACGCTGAAAAAAAGGGTCTGCCAGGCACAAATCGTCCTTGGTACCGCCATCGCCCGGCATGATCCACTCTTTTACAGCTTTATGGTTCTGAACTCAATGCTCGGCAATGGCATGAGCTCCCTGCTCAATTTGGAACTTCGTGAAAAGAGGGGGCTCGCTTACAACGTCTATTCATCGCTCACTTTTTATGATGATCTGACCACGATGAACATTTATGCCGGCACCGACAGCAATAAAACGAAGGTTACCATGGAGCTTATCAAGGAGTTACTGCAGAGTGACGCGCTGAAAAATCCAGACCCGGAAGAGCTTCAGGCTGCAAAAACCAAACTGCTCGGATCGCATATCATGGGCATGGAAAAAATGACACGCAGAATGTCACAGATGGCATCCGATATATCCTATTTCGGCAGATATGTCGAGCCGAAAGAAAAAACAGCCGGAATCGAGTCAGTCACGACTGAGGATATCGCTGAAGCAGCGAAGCGGCTGCTCCATGATGCTCCATATTCTACTCTGATCTATAAACCAAAACGGTAACCCACAATGCAAGAGAAGGTCTGTTTTAAAACAGAGGATTAATTCGTATCTTCTTAACTTTTAATTTTTCATACTCACTAATTAACCAGAGAGAGCCTTGCAAAAGAATATCAAGAACGTCAACGAAACCGAACAGGAACTGGAAATTATTCTTTCAGCGGAAGAGTTCGGTACCGAATATAATCAGGAACTTGAAGAGGCCAAGAGAAGCATACAGATCAAGGGATTCAGAAAAGGACATGCTCCAGCAGGCTTGATAAAAAAATTGGCCGGACCATCTATAGAGGCGACAATTGCCGAAAAACTGGCGTCAAAATATTTCGGGGAAATTGCTGAAGCTGAAAAAATAAAACCGGCAAGTCGCGCACAGATAATCAATTTCACGTTTGAACCTGAACAGCTTACCATTCAGCTCTCTTATGAGATTCATCCTGAATTTGATCTGAAAGATTTCAGTGAATACTCTTTCACAAAGGCTAAATATACAGTCACTGATAAGGATGTTGCAAGTGAGATCAATCTGATTCTTAAAGGTCATGGCACCTTGGTCAGCATCGATGAAGCTGCATTATCAACCGACACCGTGATCGGAGATGTATACAAGCTCGATGAAGCCGGAGAACCAATAGAGGCTGAAAAAACTGAGAACCATCATTTCACCCTTGAGTACCTGCCCGAAGAGAATCCTTTCCGTAAAGCGCTTACAGGGAAAAAAGCCGGTGAGAGTGTTGCTATTGAAAACGATCAGAAAGATTCCGCGGCTGAGCCGTCCAAGTATCGCGTTAACATCAGCGAGATTAAACGACTTGAACTGCCGGAACTGACTGACGATCTGGTCAAAGAGTTAACTGGTCAGAAATTTGAAACAGTTGCAGACTTCACTGCGGATGTGCACATCCAGATTGAACAGCACTTTTTATTAAAATCTGATGAGGATTTGCTTGAAGCCATTTCGGCGAAAATGATTGATGAAAACCCGATACCTACTCCGGAATCAATGGTGGCATCGTTTTCGAAAATGCTTGTTGAAAATGCCAAACGCCAGATGGGTGGACGATTCCCGAAAGGCTTTGACGAAGAGCAGTTCCGCCTCTCGATGAAACCTAATGCCATACGACATGCCCAGTGGCTTCTTATCAGCCAGAAAATAGCTGAACTTGACAATCTTGAAGTATCGGATGACGACATCAAGGCTTATGCAGAAAAAGAAGCCGGTAAAAATGGCGGTGTGGCTAATGCAGAAGATCTTTTGAGCACCTATATGTCTTCAGAGTTCAGGGATTATATCACTGATACGATTCTTAAAGACAAAATCTACGATATCATCAAATCCAAGGTCACCATCACCGAAGAAGAGACACCTATTCCAGCTCACAACGCCTGATATCACTGCATCTTAAAAAAAGGCAGGAGTGTGATAATCACTCCTGCCTTTTTTTGTCAAACAAACGACCCGGGAATCTCCCTGTCACTCTCTTTTTATACGCTGTCAATCAGTGCTGTTGCAACTGCAGAGTGGCGGTCATGAGCAATAGAGATTTTAATCGAGCATCCGGAAGGGAAAGAACCAGTTTCAGCAGGCCGCACAAAAGGACGCCCTCGTTCATCATTCAGTATTTCAAAGCTCTTCCAGTGCACTTCACCGGAAAAACCGGTTCCAAGCGCCTTGACAACTGCCTCTTTCGCCGCAAACCGACCGGCAACACTTGCAATAACCTGTGGTTTATGCATGCAAACTGCGATTTCCTCTTCAGAAAGAAATCTCTGGAGAAACTTCACTCCATACCTGATATAGACTCTTTCGATACGGTCCAGGTCTACAATATCTATTCCCACCTCCATAGTCATCCCCCTCTTAAATGAGCTCAATCGTCATAGAAAGATCAAGAGCCCGGACGCTATGCGTCAATGCTCCTATGGAAATAAAATCGACACCGGTCTCAGCTACTTCACGCACATTATGCATGCCGATATTGCCCGAAGCTTCCAGAAGCACACTGCTGCATGCCGACTTGACATAGACGACTGCTTCCCTTATAAGATCAGGGGTAAAGTTGTCAAGAAGAATAATATCCGGCACACATACCAGAGCCTTGCTCAATTCGTCCATGGAACGAACCTCAGTTTCGATCTTCACATCAAGGTGTTTTTTTTCCCTGTATTTCTGTGCCCGACGCATTGCCTGAGCAATGCCTCCTGACGCATCAATATGATTGTCCTTGATCAGAATCATATCAAACAGGCCAAAGCGGTGGTTCACCCCTCCACCGATCCGTACCGCCTCTTTATCAAAATAACGAAGACCGGGGACGGTTTTCCGTGTATCGAGAATTTTAGCATTTGTATGGTTCACATGTTCAACATAGGCCCTTGTTCTTGTAGCGATTCCCGACATACGCTGCATAAAATTAAGCGTCGTACGTTCGCCAATAAGAATCGGCGCAAGCTTTCCTTTAACCTCGAGAATCATGTCACCGCAGGATACTGCTTCGCCATCACTGCAATGCAGCACAACAGAAAGATCGGGATCGCAGGCTGCAAAAACCTGCACGGCAACGTCTACTCCACCAATAACTCCGTCCTCCTTTGCCTTGATCACTGCACGGCCTTCCTGAAAAGGCTCGATAGTCGCCAGCGTCGTAATATCGCCTGTATAGCGATCCTCCTCAAGCGCCAGCATAATAGCCCTTGCACGGCATCCCTCGTAAAAATCGTTACGAGCTTTGTTATTCATAATTGCCGCTTTTGATACATTAAGAAGAATCTCTTTTCGCATTGAAGGTAGTGAAATTATTGCCTGCTAAAAAGATTTGATCATTAAACTTTCATAAGCAAGACCCATTGAGCACCAATTAAAAAATGATTTTATCCCTCATTGTATAACGAGATACAGAATTATTATATTGTTGTTCATGCGGTATGGGCAGATACCGGATTTTGAAATTCCCTCGAAACCCTGCCCTGTTTCCTGGTTGGATATGGACTGAAATGGATATCAACAAGATCAAATTCAAAGCATTGTTTCAGCACATTGCGTCACGCCAGAAAAGTTGGAAATTCTCCACAGTCAACAGGCTGGATGTTGATTTTCTAGCTTTCAAGCAACATTCTGAATGGCTTCAGTTCAGCGGGCTCCATGACAAGGATGGCCACGAAATATATGAAGGAGATCTCCTACAGTGGGAAGATTACATCGTTACGGTTGTTTTTGAAGCGGGGAGTTTTAAAGTTCTGAATGATGGCAGCTCTGATATGCTTTTGTGGTATTGCGTACCAAAATGTGAGGTTATTGGCAATAAATTCGACAGCAAAAAAACAAAGCCCTGAATGTATTAACGATTTGATATGGGGATACAAATTGAACCGATAACCAACTTCCTGCTCCTTTTTCTATCTCCACTTCATGTTTTTTCTCCTGGTTTGCGATAGTTCCCTTTCTTTGGAGAGATAAATAAACCTCACACAACGCTTTTTAGAAAGTGCCTTATTTTTTAAAGTTTTGATTGCAGACTTTTCCGATTAACAATGTTACCTTTAAGCGAACTTATTCATTGAAGGTACTATGGCACAGCACACCGTTTCATGCGTCCGGTTAACAAATATCGTTTTTTATGCCCATCATGGGGTACTCAAGGAAGAGCACACTGTTGGAGCGAAATATGAAGTGGATGCTGAACTCCTATTCGACTTCACTGATGCCGCACAAAACGATGACATATCGAAAACCGTCGATTACGGTGCGGTATACCGGAAAATCCGGGACGCACTGACGCATAAAAGATACTTTCTTATTGAGTCTGTCGCCTATAAAATTGCACACGGACTTCTCGACGACTTTCCTGTTCTTGATAAAGTCAGCATCAAGGTTCGCAAGCGCAACCCTCCTGTTGATGGTATCTGTGATTATGCTGAGGCCGATTACTCTGTCAGCCGTGCCTGAATAATGCCTATGCACAAGGTCTATATAGGGATCGGTTCCAATATCGGAAATCGCCTCGGCCATCTTCAGGAAGCTGTTGACCGACTCGCTTTGCTTGAACATACTTCTGTTGAGAACGTATCATCAATCTATATGACCGAACCGGTTGGTGAAATTGAACAGAACCGGTTTTATAACGGAGTTATCCTGCTGGAGACCTCCCTTCCGCCAGAAGAGCTGCGACGACAGTGCAAAATTATTGAGCAGGAGCTTGGACGACCTGATGCATATCCACGGTGGAGCCCACGAGTCATCGATCTTGATATTCTCCTCTATGACGACCGGTGTTTTTACAGCGAAACCCTCTCCATACCCCATCCAGAACTGCATCACAGGAAATTTGTGCTAATTCCCCTACTGGACATTGCCAATCCTCTGCACCCTCTGAAGCATCAAACAATCCTGAAACTTCTGGGAAGCTGCACCGACCGTTCTGTACTGATAAGGGTAAGAGAGACAATCGAGATAAAAAAAAAGAGACTGCCCCTTAAAACAGTCTCTCTTTTAATAATGATATTACGTTTCTAAAAACGTTGCTTGTATTTCGTTCAGCGCTCTCTCAGTTTGCAAACGTGATGTTAAGGCTTCCTTCAGCAAAGTCGGCCCCCTCAGTTTTTCTGCCAACAAGTACATTGGGAAGGATAATGCTTTTGCGGAAGTTGTTGATATCCACAAGCAGCTCATCACCCTTGATATTCACATTCAGCTTCGTCACTTCAACATTCGGCAGATAAAGACTAAGCACATATTTGCCATCGACTTTCTCCAATATCTGGGTTTTGTCATCGATGTAAAGGACATCAGCCGGATTTTTATCTTCGAAAATCTGCTGACTCAATTCATAGAGCCGGTCGGTATTGATAATTTCAGCAATTGACTGCTTTGCCTTGAAAATGGGCACAGGATAGAAGCAGTTGTCAATCACTTTGAGATATTTAGTCTGAATATCGATAAGGCTCTGCAGGTAGTCATCAGATGAACTTTGAGGAAGAATCTTGTTAACCACGGCCGCATCAAGCTTATAACCGAAAAGATTGAGGTAGGTCTGGACACGTAAAGCTTCCTTGATAACCATATTTTCCGGATTCAGTACAACCCTGAATGTCGTTATGGTTTTATCCTGAAGCATGGCATGGAGCTCTTTCATATGAGAATTCACCTCAGGCATAAGCTTGAAGATATTTTTCTTCGGCATAAATTTATTCAAAAGAGGAGCTGCAAACCCGATAGCTTTTGAGTGCCAGCCTCCTATTTTGTCTGCATACCATCCATAGGATTCTGGCATGCCGAGCAAACGCATGGTTTCGCCTGTTGGAGCGGCATCAACGACAACAACATCATAATTACCTGACTTTGCAGCTTTCCAGATATAGCGAAGGCTTATCATCTCTTCCATACCGGGCATAATAGCAAGTTCTTCAGCGACAACCTCATTAGCACCGTCATGCATTAAAATCGAAGAGAAATAGGAATACAGCTCACTCCAGTTCTCCCTGATTTCCGCCAGAACATTCACCTCCATGGCAAAAAGATTCTTTTCAACTTCGACAGGTGTTGAAGAGAGTTCGACACTCAAAGCATCTGCAAGGCTGTGAGCCACATCGGTACTCATAATCAAAACCCGTTGTCCTCTTCTGGCAATTGCTGTTGCAGTTGCAGCTGACACGGTAGTTTTTCCTACCCCTCCTTTACCCAAGTAAAGAATAATTCTCATGTTGATAATAAAACTATTGAGTGGACTTGATTTTGAACGAACACGGGTTATTGATGAGTTTGTCCCTCTTTATCATATTCACCCCCAGTAAACTTTCCGACATCAACTGCATTTTTTTCAGGTGCATCATCAATACCTGCATCTAAAGCATTGAGCACGGAGTCCGGCCCTGAAAGCAGCTCATCCGGCACAGAGGCTTTTATAACCTCAGCAGGTGGATGCATATTTTGGGGTGCTTCATCCGAAACAATCCTGATTTTTTTTCTTGGTGCAGCCTCGAGACTCCTATCCACTTCATGCTCAACAATCGCTTTTGACTCCTTGATGCCTGTCTCAGCAGATTCCAAGGAAACGTCATCCATATTCATCATACTTTTCACTATTGACGGAGTACTCTCTTCGGGAGCTTTAACAGTAATCTTCTTACGCTTCGGTGCGACATCTTCGTCAGCATCATCGACAATCTTCATTCTTTTGGCAGACGCTGCTGAAACTGTATGCTCCTGCTTTCCGACAATATCATTCCCGAAACAATCATCATTCAACGTTGCTTCGTCATCACTTTTAATATTGATACTCTTTCTTCTGGTACCGCCCTCACTATCGTCATCATCACGGCGCCGCTGATTTCTCGGGAGATCATCATTTGATTCATGGGCAGCACTTCTTGACGAACTTTTCGGAGCTGATTTCTTTCCACCACCACCAAAACTGGAAGTAAGCTTCATAAGTTTGCTGACCGAGCCGATCATCCCGTCATTACGCACGGCTGTTTTAATAATATTAAGCACAAAACGCTCAGCCTGTGGATTATCAGATATACTGATTACCAGTTCATTGAGGGCTGTGAGCATACCAGGAACATGCTGAAGATCGTTTTTCAGCTGTTCACGAATTTTGAATGGAGCATCTCCAATCATCTCCTTTATTGATTCTGCGACTCTTTTCAATGAAGCCGGATCCGTGGGAAGGATGTTTTCAATTCCCCTTAAGGCATCAGCCGGTGAAAACCCTGCTTTCTGGCGCTCTCCGCCATTCGCCCCACCTTGCTGTTGACCGGTGTATTGCGGGGGCTGCTGTTCAGGATTCGAATACCCGATATTTGCTTTGTACTGGTCAAGCAGATCCTGACCATACCCTATATTACTCTCCTGCTGCGTTATATCCGGAGCATCAAATCGAAGAGATATCACTTGAGGAACACACACTCCGCGTGCTCCAAGGAGAATTGCGTCTGCAACATCATCAGGCAGCTCTTTACGATAATTAAGACCAAGACGCCCTTCTATGACTGATTCAATGACTGTTTGCAGGCGGGTAATCAATTCAGCTTCCCGCAACTCCACCATATCAAAAATCACATAAACAGGATCCTTTCCATCACGACGAATCTTAAAATTCAGCGTTGCAAAATCATGATCTTTATTGCGGCTGTTCACAGAAACGGCTCCAAGATCAAATCTGTCGAGATAGTCTTTACTCGCGCCTCTTGCCCAGAAGTAAACTGCCTTGTCGGAGTATATCAGGTAGTCCTGAAAAGCAATATTACCTACGCGCTCCTGATGTGATTCATAAAAAACCCCTTCAAAAAATGCAACAGGATTTTCACCGGCATTGATGAGGCCTTTCTGAAAAAACTCAGTTACATCACTCTGTTCAGTCTGCCCTGAGATATACAAAGATAAATTAGCCATTAACAACACTCGTTCACTTAATACTTATTGGCACGTTGAAACTAAATCTATTAAATTTTTATAATAAACAGAAATACTCGATCAACCGAAATCCATCCGGCTTCATACACGATGGCGCTGATTTCGACAAGGAGTGAAGATAAAAAACAGAGGGAGTGCATCATGCATGAGATGAAAGAAACAGGCAGGGCTGAAAGAAGGGCTTAATGATGTACAATAAAAAAGGCAGTGAAATCAAATACTTTTCACTGCCTGAAAATGGAAATTCTGCGGTGCTTATTTCGCAAACTTTGAAGCTACTTCTTTCGAAGGAACAGCATAGCCTGTGACTTCAGGTGATGATCCGCGAAGGCTTGTGCCTCCGCCCATGCTACCATAAGCATTGCGATTGATTCTCATTGTGCCTTTGCCCAAAGAATCAAAAAGCATACCAACGGTTTCCCAATGTCCTTCAACCATTACCTCAAAAATGCGTCCGGCTGCAGCCAGGATATCGGTAAAAACGCCACCACCACTCATAATTCCTCCTTGGAATTTAATTATTGGAAAGTTATCAAAAGATTTAAAACTGGATTCTTACTTTGTTTTAAAGTAATAAACAAAAAACAAAAGAAAAAGAAAACTCAGACCAAAAGAGAAAAAAAAGCAAAAAAGAACGTTTATCTATTTTCTGATCGGACCTTTCTGAAAGGATCCGGTAAAGTTTTTTACCACTTCAGAAGCAGATACCCCTGCATCCCCAACTGCTGTTGCAGCATTGCCTGTTGCATTTTCAACAGTTTCAACAGCACTTGCATACAATTCATTGGCAGTTCTTGACGCATCTTTAACTGTAATTGCAACACGGTCGATGGTTTCACCAACAACACCGCCTGTACTGCCGAGCAGATTACCGATACCCGACGCATCGATAACAGCGCCTACTGTGCCTGTTACTGTATCAAACACATTGCCAGCGATATTCAGCCCACCTACAACAGCGCTCTGTCCGGTTAAAAGAACGCTTTCAGCTAGAAACGTAAGGCGATCAGTGAAATCGAGCTCTTTGAAATCCTTACGAAGTTTCTGGTACGATTCAGACATTCTGCTCTCCATGGAAATGAGGCATTTGTTTTAACACTGCCTCTGTTATGATGATAGACTTATTATATGTTGAAAAGTAAACATAAAAATCGATCTAAACAAGTACTCCCCAACACGTCCATTTACCCTCTATCGTACGCCTTTTGCTGTTTTTGCACCTTGCCCTGCTCGTGACTATCGAGATCAAATGGAATATGCAGCCATTTCTCCTTGAAGACAGCATCCCCCGGCTCGAGACCAGTAAGGCTGATCGGAAGCGTGATGATTTTACGCTGATTGCCGATCTGCACAAACAACTCATCTCCGGTAACCCAAACATCGATATCAACCGGATTGGCAAACATCAGCTTCAACTGTACCTCATAGACATTACCGATCCGGACAAACTTGATCGGCGGCTCATCATACATCATATCTGACGGATCAGTATCGCCATACATATCTTTGGCAAACATCTCAAGGGACTGGAGACCGACAATTTCCTGCTCGTACATCCTGAGCTTTTTAACAGGAAGAGGGGAAAATCCTTCTTCTATCTCACCAAGGTATTTCTGTTGAATAGCCTTCCAATTTTCAAGGTATCCACTGTCCTCGTTGGTGTCAAGAAGCCGGTTTACAAGTACCATATCGACCTTGAAGCCGTAGAGATTCAGATAGGTCAATGCGCGCATGGTCTCCTTGATCGACATTTTCTCCGCATTCATCACCAGGCGAACTGTAGATTTTTTATTATCCGTAAGGATGTCCCGGATATCTTCAAGTTCATCAAATACCTGATCAACTGAATCAAGAGCATCAGCAGGAGGAATAAAAAACGCGATCTTGTCAGACATTCTCGAAAGAGGCTTGCTGAGCGGCTTGATAAGGTATTTATTGACATTTTTCACCGCTTTCATTCCCCATGCGAGGGTATCGGGCAGGGAGAGAAGTCGTAAGGTTTCGCCTGTCGGCGCAGTATCGAGTACAAGAACATCATAAAGACCGGATGCTTTATAGCGCTTTATTCTCAAAAGGGAAAAAAGCTCTTCCATTCCGGGAAGAATGGTCATTTCATCAGCCATAACCCCGGAAACTCCCTGGGCCATAAAAATTCTTGTGTAGTACTTCTGTACAGAGTGCCAATTCTGCTTGAGATCCACATAGGGGTTGACCTCAATTGCATCGAGATTTTCCTTGATTTTTGTCGGTTCTGCGCCGAGAGAGAGGTTAAATGAATCCGAGAGACTGTGAGCGGGATCGGTTGAGAGTACCAGGGTGCGATAGCCAAGCTGCGACAAGCGGACAGCCGTGGCAGCAGAAACACTGGTTTTGCCTACCCCGCCTTTACCTGTGAACGTTAAAATACGCATGAACCAAACATTGATTTAGGTATACAAAGGAAAAACCACGAGAAGTTAAAGATATAACTCTCTTGGGACACTACAAAGGAATCTAACATACACACATCTGGCAATGTTAAAAATTTCATTCTCGTTCGTGTTGTTTGAATCTTCACCATGACATGCATCAACAATCAATGCCACAAGGCCTGCGAGCACCCAACTAAAGGAAATGCAATATTATATAAGAGCTGACTTTGCCATCTCAAAAGGGAATGTCATTGAATGGCTTGCAAATGAACGTTCCACTCGCTTAATTAATCCATCTCAAGTTAAGCACTATCACTTTTTTTGATGAGACCCGTTATGCCCGGAACAAACACATTTGAAGATGTCAAGGCGACCATAGTCCAGACCCGCTGCGTCAGCAGTGATGTCAGCATCATCACTCTTGACTGCCCATCTATTGCTGCCACGGCAAAACCAGGAAACTTTGTTAATGTAAAGGTCAACTCCAGCACACAACCGCTACTCAGAAGACCATTTTCCATTCACAATGTGCAGGGAAACCTTATTGAGATCATGGTTAAATCCATCGGATGCGGCACTGCCCTTTTCTGCGAATCCCAGGAAGGCTCAACAGTGATGGTACTTGGACCTCTGGGGAATTGTTTTACTATACCCGACCATGATTTCAAGACCGCTCTTCTCGTTTCAGGAGGGATCGGCACAGCTCCAATGCTTTTTCTGGAAAAAACACTTGCAGCTCAGGGGATAAAGGTGATCAACCTGATTGGAGGACGGACAAAAGAGGACCTGCTTGCTCAAAACCTGAGTAACTGCCGATTCGCGACAGATGATGGCTCTCTAGGGTTCAAAGGCACCGTGGTGGATCTGCTTCGGAATGAGCTCCCGGATATCGAAAATGATGGCACTCTCAAGCTCTTCGCATGTGGCCCCAATCCGATGCTGAAAGCACTTGCTAACTTCTGCAATGAACGCCATATAGCATGTGATGTTTCGCTTGAATCTGTGATGGGTTGCGGTATTGGCATCTGCTATGGATGCAGTGTTGAAATCAATACGCCGAATGGAGGCGTTCGAACCATCCTCTTATGCAGGGAAGGAGCTGTGATTGACGCAAAACTGCTTGTAGTATAGAACGTAGAGATATATCTTTTATGAGCTGGGAAATCATTCCCTAATACTTTGATCAACGAACAGAAAACACTATGGCAAAAGGCGTTAATAAGGTGATTCTTCTTGGAAGACTCGGCGGAGAACCGGAAAGCCGTCAGGCGGGATCAACAACAGTATCAAACTTTACTGTCGCGACAAGCGAAAAATTCAAAAACCAGCAGGGAGAGTGGCAGGAGAGAACTGAATGGCATAGAATTGTTGCCTGGGGACGGTTGGCAGAAATATGCAAAGAGTATCTGCACAAAGGATCGCAAGTATATGTTGAGGGAAGGCTGCAGACCCGGAGCTGGGAAAAAGAGGGTGTGAAACAATACACCACTGAGGTCGTGATCACCGAAATGCAGATGCTTGATGGAAAGCCTTCCGGACAGGGATATAACGAAGGGCCATCGCAAGGATACGATCGTCAGCAGAACAGCTCACCTGCATTTTCCACTCCACCTTCGGGCGCGTTGCTTGAAGATGAAAAAGATGATCTGCCCTTTTAAACTGTTATTAAAGTCGAGGGCGCACTCCGGTGCACCCCACCCCTCATGGATGCAATAAAAAAACACATTCTTGCCGGTACTATTTCACCGGTTTATTTCTTTTATGGTCCTGAAGGCTTTCTGAAGGAAGAGTGTGCAGAAATGATCAGAACTGCACTATTCCCATCAGAAAGTGATGCCGCATGCAACACGCATATCCTTTACGGTCCGGATTTAACTCTTGGAGAGCTGATATCGAAGGCATCCGAATACCCTATGTTCACTCCTAAACAGCTCATCATTGTCCGGCAGTTTGATAAAATCAAAAAGCCCCAGACAAAAGAGCTGCAGAAACAGCACGATGAAAAATTCAGCAACTATATCAAAAGTCCGGCAGACTTTACCGTTCTGATAGTTGATGCTGATCAGGTAGAAAAAAAAGATCTTGAAAAAAACCCGTTCAGCGCGCTGAAAAAATACCGTCATGAGTTCCCGGTCATAAAGGCTCCCGAAATCTTCGCCACCAATAGAGCAAAGGCTTCCGGATGGGATTTTGAACCAGATGCACTCAAAGCTTTTACGACCTATATCCAGCCATCGGCACGGGAAATATGCCATGAGATCGAAAAGATTATCATGTACGCCTCTGCACGAAACACCGAAAAACGGATCACAGCACATGATGTTTATGACTGTGTCGGGATATCCCGCACCTACAACGTCTTTGAACTTGAAAAAGCCCTTGCAGACAGAAACCTGAGACTCTGCAGTGGCATATCACTCATGATTATGGATCAGGAAGGACAGAAGGAGGGACTCGGCAACATTGTCCGCTTTCTCACCACCTTTTATATTCGCCTCTGGAAGCTTTCAATTCCCAACGTCAAGCAGCTTCCCCAGGCAGAAATTGCAAAAATTCTCGGCATGTTCGGCAAACAGGAGTACTTCGTTAAAAACTATCTCACCTATACCAGATCATTCTCTTTGCAAGACAGTGAACATGCCATTGCAGCATTGAGAGACACAGATGCAGCGCTCAAAGGGCTGCTTCCCTACCCGGATGAAAAATATCTGCTTCTCCGGCTTATGCAGAAACTGCTTGGCTGACCAATTATCTTTCGCATCCTTACGTTACAGCCACCCTTGCCGACGATACCAGGAAATGGTTTTGGCAATCCCTTCAGCGAGAGAGGTTGAAGCAGTAAAGCCAAAATCGAGCAGGGCTTGCTGTGGAGAGCAAACCCAATAATCCTGCACAAGCTCATTGGCCTTGTCGCGACTGATAAGCGCAGGTTTCCCGGATAAGGAACCTGCCGAACCAATCACCATACCAACAAAAAAGACAAGCGGGTCAGGTAACGATATCTTGAACAATTTCTTAAAACCCAGTATCGGCTGCGAAGCGGCAATAAGTTCATTCCAAGAGCTCGAATGGGGAAATGTTATATAATATATACGGCCTTTAGCCCGATCCGAGCGAGCTGCCATCATGATTCCGCTTACAAGATCATCAACATAAATCATGCTGAAACGTTGCCGCGCAGCACTACCGGCTGTTACCAATACTCCTTTGGCAAGCATCTGAAAAACCTGCAGTACATCCCTGTCGCCTGGACCATAAACAGCGGGAGGACGAACGATGGTAACCGGAATATCGGCTGAACGTTCGAGACAAAGGGCTTCAGCCCTTAATTTACTGCGGCCATAGGCACTCACCGGACGGGGAACATCTGACTCTCTGACACCACATAAACCTTCAGAAGCTGGACCAGCAGCTGTAAGCGATGATACAAAAAGAAACCTCTTCAAGCCAGGGTTGTGCATACTGACGGCATCAAGCAGGTTTTGTACCGGCATCACATTACCTGCGTCATACCCTGCTTCGTCCAAAGCTTTAGTCAACCCTGCAAGGTGCACAATCCGGTCAACACCGCGCACGGCAAGAGAAAGAGCTGCCGGATCGCTGAAACTACCCTGAATGACCTCCACTCCTTCCGGTAGTACTCCACCTGAACTTTCGTGTCGAAGAAAAACCCTTATTTTCTCCCCCTCTTTTGCAAGATAGCTCAGCAGCCTTGCACCAATAAACCCAGTAGAACCAGTCACAAGTATTGTTTCAGCCATATCTTTTTTATTTCCAATTTTTTAGATTCCCGCGACGCGAATTTTCATGCTGGTTGTACCAACAGGAAAAAACTGGAGCGTGTGGTAAACAAAAAAACAAAAATTTTAATACATTTGGGTACTTGGCTAAAACCCACATGCTTAAAACCCGGTCAGAGACAGAAAACAGATAAAGAAACGACCGTAAATACACGAAATTCCAGCTTTTTTTACTACAGCTGAAGTAAATTTGCGTTACTGTGGATAAAACAAAAGACTTATTTAAAAAATGCATTGAGTTTACCCTTGCCGATGAAGTGAAGGCTCAGGGCATATATCCCTTTTTTCACCCTATAGACGAAAACGAAGGTCCAGTAGTCACTTTTGGAGGCCGAAAACTGGTCATGGCCGGCTCAAACAACTATCTCGGACTTACCGCTGACCCAAGGGTAAAAGAGGCCTCAATCAACGCTATCAACAAATACGGTACCAGTTGCAGTGGCTCTCGCTATATGACCGGCACCGTCAATCTGCACGTTGAACTGGAGGAGAAGCTTGCCGACTTTTTTGAAAAGGAACGATGCCTGCTCTTCAGCACCGGATACCAGACAGGGCAGGGCATTATCCCGACTCTGGTCCAACGGGGTGAATACATTGTATCGGACCGTGATAACCATGCAAGCCTTGTAGCTGCATCCATTATGGCTCAGGGAGCAGGGGCAAATTTTGTACGCTACAACCACAACAACATGGAAGACCTGGAGCGCGTGCTTCAGAACATTCCCGGAAATGCAGGACGACTGATTGTTTCTGATGGAGTGTTCTCAGTTTCAGGCGAAATTGTCGATCTCCCGGGTCTCGTGACATTAGCAAAGAAATATGACGCCCGCATTCTTATTGACGACGCTCATGCCGTAGGAGTAATCGGTAAAAACGGCAGGGGAACCCCATCGGAGTTCGGTCTTGTCAGCGATGTTGATCTCATTATGGGAACATTCTCAAAAACCTTCGGATCGCTCGGAGGTTACGTTGCAGGTGACAGGAGCGTCATTAACTATATCAAACACAACGCATCTTCGCTTATTTTCAGCGCTTCGCCTACACCTGCCAGCGTTGCTGCCGTCCTGACAACACTTGAAATCATCCGTAATGAGCCTGAGCGTATGGAACGGCTTATCGCAAATACAGATTACGTACGCCAAGGGCTTCTCAACGCAGGGTTTACACTTCTGCCTTCACGTACAGCTATCGTTACAGTCCTGATAAAGGATCAGATGAAAACCCTTCTCTTTTGGAAAAAGCTGTTTGATGCAGGAGTGTATGTTAACGCATTCATCCGCCCAGGCGTCATGCCGGGCCACGAGGCACTGCGTACAAGCTTTATGGCAACCCACGAGCGTGAACATCTTGACAAGGTTGTTAATGAGTTCACCGCCATCGGCAGGGAACTTGGGGTCATCTGAATCATCAGCCCTTACAAGAGAATATGTTCGAGTTCCCCGGCAAACACCGGGGATTTTTTTGTTCCCCGATTTTCCTCTGATCCAACACCAAACATTTCTGTTCCTACCTTGCGTCACAGTAATAGTTGCACCTTTCTATTTTTTTTTAATAAATTAACAAATACGTAATACATGATAGTTGATATGTACATCCTGTTCTGATTGCTGATATACGGTGCTGATGATTATTTACGAAAACAAGGTAATGGGCATTTTATCCCTTTTATTTGTTCGTATCATTGCAACCTAACTATGACACAATCATGAAAACAAAACATGCAGAAGCGTCCCGCTTTGTCCGTTTTGTTGTATCGGCGTTTAGCCTTGCGGCGGTGCTGGTACCTCTCCCCTCTTACGGAGCTGACACAGGCACCGTTAAGGGCAAAATCACCGACAAAGCTGACGGCGAAGGTGTTTTTGGAGCATCAGTAACAATTGCCGGCACCAACATCGGAACATCAACCGACGCCAACGGCAACTTCACCATCTACAACGTCCCCGCCAAACAAGAAAAAGTCTCTGTCTCCATCGTAGGATATGCTCCTACAAGTCAGGTTGTATCCGTTACTACCGGACAAACTTCAACCGCCAATTTCGCCATCGGTCAGACTACCGTTCTGGCATCTGAGGTAGTTGTCGGCGCTTCGCTCTACAAGCAGGACCGCCTTGAAGTGCCTGTGACCGTTAATGTTGTGTCACAGGAAAAAATTAAACAGGAACCAAGCCCAACACTCGACAAGGTGCTTGAAGAGGTTCCGGGCTTGAACATAAGCCGTTCAGCTGGAAACAGCACCGCCACTGTTCAGATTCGAGGCTCAAATACCTTTCAGGGTGGTGGCATCGGCACACGAGTCCAAGGGCTCTATGACGGCTTCCCAATCAATACTCCGGAAAGCGGGGAAATAGTTTGGACCAACCTAAATATGAATGCCGCCGATAAGGTTGAAGTATTAAAAGGAGCGGCTGCTACATTATATGGTTCGGGAGCCATGGGCGGCGTTGTCAATGTTTTTGGGCACCTTCCTGATAAATTTGAAGTTAAGGCAGGTATCAGTGGTGGTTTTTATGATGCTCCACCATCAAGTGACCAGAGTGTGTACCGTAATGGTTATACTCCATGGCTCTGGAGCAGCTATGTCGGAATCGGCAACAAAAGTGGAGCATGGAATTATAACCTGCTCTATACGCACAGTAATGACGACGGCTATCGCCAAAATACTCAGATTCAATTGAACGACGTCAAGTTCAAAGCACGTTATGACATAGATGCAAAACAGTATCTCCAGATAAGCGCTTTCTATAATGAAACCAGCGGAGGCTATGCAAGCACCTGGCCATATGAAATCGTTAGTTTTACGCAAACGGGTGCCGTGTACAACGCTCATCCTGAACTGGCTTATGATGCTGCGAATTGGGTTTATACAGATGATTCAATTAAGCGCAAAAATGCACTGGTAGGCCTCAATTATGTTAACCTGCTGAGCGACAAGCTAAGCCTTGATACTAAACTTTACTACACGCATAATTCATCAAGAATTGATTATAACCCTACAGCAACTGAACAACAATTCCTAACCAGTTCAATGGTATATGGAAATCCCAACATTCAAGCGACTGCATTAGCTACTGGAATTATGGTTGCGAATGCATCTCATCTTCCTGTTGGATCTTTTCCTTACCTTAGTATTAAAAACGCTGTTATAGCCGCATTTAACGCATCATTAATCGGCTTTCCTTACGACAGATTACCGGGAGAATTCAACGAAACAAGTTCAGACCGGTTCGGCGGAGGTTTCAAGTTTGACTGGAGAGCTACCGAGAACAATCGAATTCTTTTCGGTCTGGACGCTAACATCACTAATGTTCAATCAACACAATACACTTCCGGTTTAACTCCTTCAGCACTTCCCGGTGGGGCCAACCCATTCGGGTCTACTCAGGAAAAGAATATTGCTGTTTTCTTGCAGGATGAATGGAAAATTACAGACAAGCTTACAGCATTATTATCTGGACGCTATGACTGGAGTGGCATCGATGCCAATAATGTAACGTACTTAGATTATAGTAAAACAAGTAATCCACAAGTAACAGCTGCAATTGCAAATCCCTCCGTGGATGCTTTCAGCCCACGTGTTGCTCTAAACTACAAGGCTGCTGACGACATTTCATACCGGGCATCGTGGGGTAAGAGTTTCCGTGCTCCAACTCTTGCAGAGCGATTTGTTCGTGATGCTGGCCTTTTTGTCGGGAATCCAAATCCTGCACTTGATAAAGAGACCATGACCGCCTATGAAGTTGGCTTTTTCAAGCAATTTAATGAAAAAGTTTCTTTAGATGTGGCGGCCTACCTCAATGATTATGACAACCTGATTGAATCAAGGAATATTAATCCTACTGGCTGGCCTATCGTATTTCTGTATCAAAACATTGCTAAAGCAAGAATTTGGGGTATTGAAACCAGTCTGAACATCAAACCAAATACTGACTGGAACTTCAATCTTGCATATGGTTATATGAATGCCAAGAATAGAACCAATGACGCTGCCTCAACGCTTGCAGGGAGCCAGAATCCAGACCCAACATGGTTGGCCTACCGACCTGAGCATACAGGATCTGCAAGTGCAACATGGAAAGCTTTCAACAAACTCTCACTCAATCTGAACAGCCGTTATGTTAGTAAGTTCAAAGCGGTAAGTACTTACCCGAATCCTGATGGTATAAATTACCCTGGCGGCTTCGTAGTATTCAATGCTGGTGCAAAATACCAGATTGATAAAAACATCAGTGCAAGTTTGCTTTGCAGAAACATCGGCAACATACAGTATCAGGAGGCAGAGTGGTTTATGGCACCTGGACGCAGCTATGTTGCAGGAGTGGATTTCACTTTCTAAGAAAAACATTCAGCAATAAGCCGTAATAACCCGAGCCAGCCCTTCTCTCTGAGGGGCTGGCTCTTTTTTTAATCGTTAGTTTACCTCACAGGATTTTATTACATTTTCCAATCCTGTTAAAACCACAACAAACGCACATCTTTTTGTAATTCTATGCACGATAAAATCAGAATTGCCGCTATTGTCGGGATGGAGCAATGCAACCAGCGTGTCTGGCGCGAGGTAACCTCCAAAATAGCCGCACACATTGAATTGACCCAATGGACCGATCAGGATCTTGAACACCAGAACCCTGAAGCAGCCAAGGCAATCCACAATGCAGATTGTATTTTTACCACCCTGATTCAGTTCAAGGTTCAGGCGGACTGGCTGCATGAGCAAATCGAAGAGTCGAAGGTGAAAGTGATTTTTGCCTATGAGTCGATGCCTGAGGTGATGCAATTGACAAAAGTCGGCAATTATGTGGTTTCGGGCGATGGAAGCGGAATGCCTGATATCGTTAAAAAAGTTGCGAAGATGCTGGTGAAGGGGCGCGACGAAGATGCGCTCTACGGCTACATGAAGCTGCTGAAAATAATGCGCACCATGCTGCCGCTCATTCCTAAGAAGGCAAAGGATTTCAAGAACTGGATGCAGGTTTATACCTACTGGATGAATCCGACGACGGACAATCTGGCATCGATGTTCAACTATATTGTAGCTGAGTACTTTGAGGTAGACGTCAAAGCTGATAAGGTGCAGGAAGTCCCAACCATGGGCTTTTATCATCCCGATGCGCCGGAGTATCAGAAAGATCTGCACCATTATGAAAAATGGCTGCACAAACGAGATAAGGCTTCTGCAAAAAGAAGAAACATTGGACTTCTGTTCTTCCGGAAGCACTTGCTGCAGGAAAAAGAGTATATCGACAATACCATACGGGCCATCGAGGCCAAGGGGCTTAATCCCCTGCCGGTTTTCGTTATGGGCGTTGAGGGCCATGTAGCAGCCAGAGAGTGGTTTACACATAACAACATCGACATGCTGATCAACATGATGGGCTTCGGCTTTGTGGGTGGTCCTGCGGGGGCAACCACACCTGGCGCATCGTCGGCAGCACGCGAAGAGATTCTTGGCAAAATCAACGCACCGTATGTGGTTTCTCAACCACTTTTTATACAGGACTTTGCTTCATGGAAGTCGCAGGGAGTTATACCTTTGCAGTCGGCCATGACCTATTCGCTGCCTGAAATGGACGGTGCAGTGTGCCCTGTAGTACTCGGCGCCATAAAGGACGGACGCCTGCAAACTGTTCCTGATCGTCTGGAAAGACTTGCAGGACTTGCCAAAAAGTTTTCGGAGCTTCGTCAGATTTCCAACAGAGAGAAGAAAGTTGCTCTTGTAGTCTATGACTATCCGCCCGGTATGGGTAAAAAAGCCAGTGCAGCGTTGCTCGACGTACCGAAAAGTATCTACAATATCCTCTTGTCTCTTCGCGCGGAGGGGTACAATATCGGTGAGCTGCCGGAGTCACCGGAAGCGCTGCTTGGTATGCTGGACAAAGCCACGGATTACGAAATTCAGGCACATGAACAGGATTGCTTTTCCATTGACAGGGAGATGTTCAACAGCATCACCAGCGTCAGGGAACGCGAGCGCATTGAAGGGCGCTGGAGCGGATTTCCCGGCGACATTGCACCGATTAAACCTGACAGACTTTTTATTGGCGGCATCACGCTTGGCAATATTTTTATCGGTGTTCAGCCTCGTCTTGGCATTCAGGGTGATCCGATGCGCCTGCTTTTCGACAAGGAGAACACTCCGCATCATCAATATATTGCCTTCTACCGCTGGATCAGCCGAGTATTCGGAGCAAACGCTCTTGTGCACATCGGCATGCACGGCACTGCGGAATGGATGCCCGGCCTTCAGCTTGGCGTAACCGGCGACTGCTGGTCAGACGCACTGCTCGGTGAAGTACCTCATTTTTATATCTATCCGATCAATAACCCGAGCGAGGCGAACATCGCAAAACGACGCGGTTTTGCCACAATGATATCGCATAACATCCCCCCGCTTGCAAGGGCTGGCCTATACAAAGAACTGCCTGCATTCAAGGAGATGCTGAACGATTACCGTGAGCGGGGCCTTGAGAAAATTGTTGACGTTGAGACGGAAGAGGTGATCATCACCAAAGCGCAGCAGCTCAATCTGACTGATGACTGCCCGCGCATTGAAGGAGAGGCATTCCAGGACTATATCAGCCGCCTTTATACCTATATGATGGAGCTTGAAGGACGCCTGATTTCTAACTCTCTGCATGTCTTCGGAGAAACTCCAAGGCTTGAAACCCAGGTAACCACCATTACAGAGTACCTGAAGGTGCGTGGTAATGAAAAGTCACTTCCATCGATCATCATGCAGGCAATCGGTGAGGACGAAACCTATGGTGATTATGCTTCGCTTGCCACGCGCGCCCGCAAGGGTGAACCACAGGCTCTCAGGTCGAGAGAAAAAGTAGACGAGCAGACCAGAGAGTTTATTGAAAAGACCATTTTCGGGCAGACCAATCCGACCACGGTGATTAACAAGATGACCGGCGGAGCAAAAGTATCGCAGGAGATGGCTGAGGCTATCAACACTTCCCTTCAGGAAGGAGTTGCCCTCAAACGCGCTCTTGAGGACAACCGTAATGAGATGAAGGGCTTTTTGAGAGCTCTTTGCGGTGAGTACATCCCCTCAGGCTCCGGAGGCGACCTTGTGCGTGACGGTGCAGGCATTCTGCCGACCGGTCGCAACATCCATGCCATAGACCCGTGGCGCATTCCTTCAGAACTTGCATTCAAGCGCGGCAAGCAGATTGGCGAAACCATTCTGAACCGCCACACAGAAGAAAACAACGGCGAGTACCCTGAAACAATTGCACAGGTGCTCTGGGGGCTTGACACCATCAAGAGCAAGGGAGAGGCAGTTGCGGTAATCATTCACCTTATGGGCGGTGAACCGGCATACGATGCACAGGGCAAAATCAGCCACTACCGTCTGGTTCCGCTCGAAAAGCTGGGTCGCCCGAGAATCGATGTCTTGATCCAGATCAGCTCGATCTTCCGTGACACTTTCGGCGTGCTTGTCGATCATCTTGATAAACTGGTTAAAGATGCTGCAAAAGCAATCGAGCCGCATGAGATGAACCATATCAAAAAACATGTTGATGCTGCATTGAAAGAGGGTAAAGATTTCGAGAGCGCCACTTCGCGCCTCTTTACCCAGGCTCCGGGAGCTTATGGTTCGCAGGTTGAGGAACTTGTAGAAGATTCCGCCTGGGAGTCTGAAGAGGACCTCGACAACATGTTCATCAAACGAACCGGTTTCGCTTATGGCGGAAACCGATACGGTGACCAGCAGTCTGATATACTGAAAGGTCTGCTCAGCACTGTTGATCGTGTTGTGCAGCAGGTAGACTCGGCTGAATTCGGCATTACTGATATCGACCGCTACTTCTCTTCTTCAGGGGCACTGCAGCTTTCTGCCAGACGCCGCAATCCTAAAGGGGATAATGTTAAGCTGAACTACGTTGAGACCTTCACGGCTGACGTGAAAATTGATGATGCTGACAAAGCCTTAAAGGTTGAGTTCCGTTCCAAACTGCTCAACCCGAAATGGTTTGAGACAATGCTGGATCAGGGTCATAGTGGAGCTGCTGAAATCAGCAACCGCTTTACGTATATGCTTGGCTGGGATGCTGTCACCAAAGGAGTTGACGACTGGGTGTACAAGGAAGCGGCGGAAACATACGCAATGGATCCGAAGATGCGCGAGCGCCTTATGAAGGTCAATCCAAAAGCCTTCAAAAACATTGTAGGCCGTATGCTTGAAGCCAGCGGTCGCGGCATGTGGAGCGCGGACCCCGAGATGATCGAAAAGCTGCAGGAAATTTATTCAGATCTCGAAGATCGTCTTGAAGGCATCGAGATTTAATAGACTACGCAAAAAAACGATTAGAGTAGAAAAGCACGGCTCACACCGTGCTTTTCTGCTTCATCTACTGGTCACTGCAGACATTTTCCCTGGAGGATGACAGTCGCAATAAGTTTCTTTTTTGCTGATCCGTTTGGTATATTATACAAAATATGTACTTATGGACAGAGGAAAGGGAAATAGTATACGCAGCATCTGCCGATCCCTTGAGGTTCTGCTGTTTTTTGTGATTTCTATTGTAGGCTTCAACGTTCTCGTCAAAACGACATCTCTCAACTCCAAATCAAAGACAAAGCCACAATACGGCGGTATGCCTGCCCATCGCGAGCTTTCTACCGCTGAGTCCGCTCCTGCTTTACACTCCGATCTTGATCATATCGACAGCTTTTTCAGTTCAGAACACACAATAAGCTTTTCATCATGTACAATACATTCAGGGACTCCCCCATTCCCTGATGTAGCGCACGACCGGCATCTCTCTATAAAGCAAAGGGGAAGCGATGTAAACAACAATGTTATTTCCATTGCATCCCCTTTGCACAAGCCGGACAACCTCTTTCAGCAAAATCCCGTCTTACTGATCTGATTCCCCGCTATTCGTTTACCTATCGTGCAATACCACTTGAACCATTAATGGATCACTAAACCGGCCACTCCACCCTACGACGGAGAGATTGACGGTATTAACATTTTATTGACAGGTTACACGTATGCATTTTGTGTTCCTTACCATGGAGGCCACCAACAACAGCACACTGAAAGCTGCTGCTGATGAGCTGAACAGGAAGTTTCATATCGGTCTGGAGGTTTCTGTCTTCAGTCTTGGCCTTCATAACAGCAAAAAGCTCTGGGAAACGCTTGAAAACACTCTTCCGAATGCAGATGTAGTTTTCGGCTCGATGCTCTTCAGCGAGGAAATTGTACGCCCGCTCGAGAAACTGCTTGAGGCTCTTACCTGCCCTGTCTGCATGATTACCAGCAATCCAGCGCTGATAACCCAGACAAGACTCGGCAAATTTTCTCTTGGCAAGAGTAAAAAAGAGGAACCAAAGGAATCAAATATTTTTAAGCAATGGGCTTCGAAACTGATGCCCAGGCAGAGCCACGGGGAAAGCCAACGGCAGCTTACGCTCGTCCGTAATGTCAGTAAAATCATGAAGTACCTGCCGGGAAGGGCTCGTGATATCCATACCTTTATTGCCGCCCACCAGTTCTGGCTAAACGGTTCACAGGAAAATATGGAACGATTCCTTTCCCTGCTGGTTGACCGTTACGTCCCCGGCTGGAAAGGAAAACTCCCCCAGGAAGATCCTCTTTTTTACCCTGATGCGGCAATATGCCACCCTGATGCGACTGAACCTTTTTTCTCTTCTGCGCTCTTTCTTGAGTGGCTGAAACAGAATAAACCAAACCTTGAGTCAGGACTGGTAGTCATTCTTGCCATGCGCTCAACAGTATTGAGCAAAAACATGGCACACCTTAACTATCTGATACACTCTTTTGAATCAAAGGGAATCAAATGCTGCATCGCCTATAGCGGCGGCCTTGATTTCCGTCCGGTTCTCGACCGGTTTTTCAATTCCGAAATATCCGCTTCACTGAAGCCGGCTCTACTGATCAATGCGACAGGATTTTCGCTTGTCGGCGGCCCAGCTGAAAACAAGGCCCCTGAAGCGATAGCAGTGCTTAAAAAACTTGATACCCCCTGCCTGAATCTTATTCCTCTTTCATTTCAACCTATTGAGCAGTGGCGCGAAAGCAATCTTGGCCTGACACCCCTGCAAACTGCTTTGAGTGTTGCGGTAACCGAGCTGGACGGATCCATTGAACCCCAGATTTATGCCGGCACTGAAACAGGGAGTGAACGGACGATACCGCTTGAAGCTGAGGTGAAAATTATTTCTGAACGTGTACAACGGTTTCTCAGGCTGCAGCATAAGCCGCCTAAAGAGAAGAAAATTGCAATTATTCTTTTTAATTTCCCGCCCAATCTCGGCAATGCCGGGACGGCAGCATATCTCAACGTTTTTGAGAGCCTGCACCGGTTGTTGCTTGAAATGAAAACTGCAGGGTACAGGGTGGATGTTCCGGAAACTGCTGAAGGACTGAAAGATCGATTACTTGAAGGGAATCGCCTGGTATATGGTACCGATGGCAATGTTGACGCTCATTTACCTGTTGAGGAGTACCGCAGGCTCTTTTCTGCCTATAAGGGTATAGAACCATTCTGGGGAGATGCTCCCGGCGAAATTCTCAATGATCGTAACCGCTTTCATATTCTCGGCTGCTCACTGGGAAATATTTTTATCGGCCAGCAGCCAAGTTTCGGATATGAGCGAGATCCAATGAGGCTTCTCATGGCAAAGGATGCCGCGCCGAACCATGCCTTTGCAGCGTTCTATACATGGATTGAACATTGCTTCAACGCCGATGCCGTGCTTCATTTCGGAACACATGGCGCCCTTGAGTTTATGCCGGGCAAACAGGTTGGACTTTCAAACTTGTGCTGGCCAAAAAAACTGATCGGCGCTCTTCCTAACTTTTACTGCTATTGCGTCAATAATCCAAGCGAAGGTGCGATTGCCAAACGTCGTGGATTCGCCACTCTGGTAAGCTATCTCTCACCCCCGCTGGAACATGCCGGCCTCTATAAGGGTTTGCGCAAACTCAAAGATCTGGTTGCCGGGTACAGGAGCAACCCCTCAGATGAGCTGCTTGAAGAGGTCAAGGAGCTTGCCATCTCTCTTGAGATTGACTTAGACCAGAATAATTTGACTGCCGACGAGTACATCACAACACTGAACAGTGAGCTTTACCTGATTGAAGAGCGCATGATTCCGCTTGGGCTGCATATCATGGGCGAAGCCCCTTCACCTGAAAGTGTAAGCGATCATCTGGCTCTCCTTGCACAACACGCGCGCCCTGAACTTGACGGTAAATCCCTGCCGGAATTGATCTGCAATCACCTGAACTACGATTACCAGGAGATACTGGATCAATTGGGAACTAACCGGGAAGCTCAAGAGAGATGGCAACAGGTATCAGCAATTTCCCGTGAGGCTGTTAAGCGGTTTACCGGTCATTTCGATACTGAAAAAAATCGCAACATTACACTGTCAAGGCTCCTTGAAGGAAGCCTTGCTGTCAGAATATCGGCTGCAGATGACTATCTGCATCGAACAGCGGGCATAAAACCGGGAGAACTGAAGCGCCTCTGGCATTTCATAAACATCGTTCTCATAAATCTGGCTGAAAATCACGAACTTAAGGCAGTGCTTCATGCGCTGGAAGGAAAGTTCATTCCTCCATCCCCTGGCAATGACCTGGTCAGGAACCCTGACATCGTGCCGACAGGCAGGAATATTCACAGCCTTGACCCCTACACAATTCCTACATCCTTCGCACAACAGGCCGGAAAACGATCTGCTGAAGAGCTGCTCCTGCAATATACCAAGGAGAGCGGCGACCTCCCCGAATCCATTGCGCTGATCCTCTGGGGGACAGACAACCTGAAAAGCGACGGTGAAGGGGTTGCACAGGCACTGGCGCTGATGGGTGCAAAAGCCAAGACGGATGAACTTGGAAAGATAGGCGATGTTGAGCTTATCCCTCTCATTGAACTTGGCCGGCCCCGAATAGACGTGGTGATGACCATCAGCGGCATTTTCAGGGATCTTCTCTCCCTGCAGGTCAGATTGCTTGACAAGGCCGCCCGTCTGGCTGCAGCAGCCGATGAACCCGAAGAGATGAACTTTATAAGAAAACATGTGCAGAAGGAGATGCTTGAGAGAAACTGTTCTTTTGAGGAGGCCTCGAACAGGGTTTATTCAAATGCGCCCGGCAGCTATGGAGCAAATGTAAACCATCTGGTTGAAAGCAGCACCTGGGAAGAGGACAACCAGCTTGCCGAAGCCTTTGTCACCCGGAAAAGCTTTGCCGTATCATCCGCAGGTCACTGGGAGGAGTGTCCTGATGCCCTTCGTTCTGCGCTCAAAAATGTAACCCTGACATTCCAGAATATCGACAGCTATGAAATCGGTATTTCTGATATTGATCATTATTATGAGTATCTTGGCGGAGTTTCAAAAACTGTGGAACACCTTAGTAAAGCCAAACCGAAAGTGATGGTTGGCGATATCGATGGTGTTGGTACAAAGCAGCGGATCTGTTCTCTTGAAAAAATGGTCTCGCTTGAGGCACGCACTAAACTGCTTAATCCGAAATGGTATGAGGCCATGCTTGAGCACGGCTATGAGGGGGTCAGGGAGATTGAGTCCCATCTCAGCAACACCTATGGATGGAGTGCCACTGCCTCGGCAGTTAAAAAGTGGACCTATGATCAATTCAACGAAACCTTTCTGCAAGACAAGGCCATGCTGGAACGACTTGCTGCCCTTAACCCGCATGCAACCATGTCGATGACCAGACGTCTGCTCGAAGCTCACTTTCGAGGATTCTGGGAAGCAGAGGAGAGTACCATTGAAGAACTTCAGGAACTCTATGCCGATCTTGAAACCAGAATTGAAGGGGTTCACCAGTGAAACATTGGCAAAATAAAATTTTATAACACCAACCCTTGTAACGACAAAAACTTATACCATGAGCAGCTCCTCTTTCAATGCTGAAGAACACAAAAAAATGCTCCGTTCGTATTTCGACGGTCAGGGCTTTCAGCGATGGGCATCAATATACGGTGACGATAAACTCTCTTCCGTACGCAATACTGTCCGTCAGGGCCATGCCGTTATGATGGACAAGGCATTTGACTGGCTGCAGCAACTTGGACTTCCGAAAGGTGCAAGCGTTCTTGATGCCGGATGCGGAACAGGACTGTTCAGTATTCGTCTTGCAAAAGAGGGCTACAAAGTGAAATCTGTCGATATCGCTTCACAAATGGTGGCTAAAACAAAGGAAGAAGCTACCAAACAGGGAGTTCAGAATAACATGGAGTTTGAAGTAAACACCATTGAATCAGTAAGCGGAACTTATGATGCCGTGGTATGTTTTGATGTACTGATCCATTACCCGGCGGAAGGATTTTCCCAGGCATTCCGGAATCTGAGCAGCCTGACAAAAGGGTCGGTCATATTCACCTATGCTCCCTACAATAACATTCTGGCTTTTCAGCATTGGCTTGGCGGTTATTTCCCGAAAAAGGAACGACGGACAACCATCCAGATGATTCGTGAAGAGGAGATGCAGAAGGCTATGGACGTAGCCGGAATGAAACTGAAAAATCGGGAAAAGATAAGTTTTGGATTTTATCATACCATGCTCATGAACTCATCTCACAAGTAACAGGCGCTACGGTTAATAGCATATGAGAATTTTATAAAAAAGTTGTAAATTAATAATTCAGGGATTTTTATCAGTCAAATCAAGGTTTTCTTTGTTTTGTTCTGCAGTCCCTATTTTGTAAAAACATATCTGGAGGATGGAGACCGATGAAAATACTGATGGTTCAGCCAAATTATCATTCAGGGGGAGCCGAAATTGCCGGTAACTGGACACCAAGCTGGGTAGCCTATATCGGTGGCGCCCTTAAACAGGCAGGATTCGATCAGGTGAAATTTGTTGACGCCATGGCCGATGACATTCCTGACGACCAGATTGAGGAGATCATCCGTAAGAACATGCCGGATGTGGTGATGACGACAAATATCACTCCTTCTATCTTCAAGGCACAAGCTATAATGAAAATCGCTAAAAAAGTGAATCCGAAAATCCGGACACTTATGGGCGGTATTCATTCAACATTTATGTACCCTCAGGTATTGAGCGAAGCACCTGAAACCGATTACATTGTTCGCGGTGAAGGTGAAGAGGTGACAGTGAACCTCATCAAGGAGATCGCAGCTGGAACCGATAAGCAGAACCGTGGAGAGATTACCGGCATCGCCTATATTGACGACGACGGCAAGGTGTTTGCAACGGCTGCACATCCGGTCATTGAGGATCTTGATACCCTTAGCCCCGACTGGAGCCTTTACGACTGGGATAAATACATTTACACTCCTCTGAACTGCCGCCTTGCGGTTCCAAACTTTGCCAGAGGATGTCCTTTTACCTGCACGTTCTGTTCACAGTGGCAGTTCTGGCGCCGCTACCGTGCTCGCAGCCCCAAGCTTTTCGTCGATGAAATTGAGGTACTGGTCAAACAGCACAAAGTGGGCTTTTTTATCCTCGCTGATGAAGAACCAACCATTAACAAGCAGAAGTTTGTCTCGCTCTGTCAGGAGCTTATCGACCGTAAACTTGATGTTACTTGGGGTATCAATACCCGCGTGACCGACATCATGCGCGATGCCGATCTGCTGCCATTCTTCCGCAAGGCTGGCCTTGTCCATGTTTCGCTCGGCACAGAAGCTGCAAGCCAGATGAACCTGAACCGTTTCCGCAAAGAGACCACCATCGAGGAGAACAAGCTTGCCATCAAGCTGCTGCAGAAAAATGGAATCGTGGCTGAAGCACAGTTTGTTATGGGACTTGAGCACGAAACCCCTGAAACCATTGAAGAGACCTACCAGCTCTGTAAAGACTGGGATCCCGATATGGCCAACTGGACTATTTATACACCATGGCCTTTCTCCGACCTCTTCAAGGAGCTCGGCGACAGGGTGGAGGTACGCGACTACTCCAAGTACAATTTTGTGACGCCGATCATCAAGCCCGACAACATGGAGCGTGAGGATGTACTGAAACTTGTGCTGAAATCTTATGCACGCTTCTACGCACGCAAGACCTTCTTCGGCTACCCATGGATAAAAGACCCTTATGTACGCAAGTACATGCTTGGCTGTCTGAAAGCGTTCGCCCAGACTACCATTACCAAACGCTTCTACGACATCGACCGAGTCAAAACCAAAAACCGCAAGATTGAGGTCGATCTTGGCTTCGACAAGTCCAGGATTCTCAATCAGGACGAGGTAAAGAACCTCAAGGAACTGCGCCCGGAAATGGTTGCCGACATGAGCTTCGGTCTTAAAGAGGCCGGATACCAGCGTGAGCATGACGAGCACAACTGGGACGAGTTCGACGAAAGCACCATCAAGGATCGTAACTCTTCAACAGTTCGCAACTGCTGAGAACTCTTGTTCGATCAAATAAACAAAAAGCCCTTCGGAAACGGAGGGCTTTTTGTTTTTGACTTAATGCTTTTTCATGCCTCATTCCGGAAAAGCATTGACTGAAAGTTTCTGAACATGGTCGCGGATGTCAACAGGCCATGTGGTTACTATCTCATTAAACTTTTCTGGGTTTCCGGCAAACAAAGCCCTTGACGCCTCCTCAAATCCAGGAAGGTCACCAGCAATTGCAGACATAAACCTGTAGACGCCCCCTTGTGAAGTACGCAACTGATCCCGATCGCTGTTCATGCGCCGGGCTTCCTCAACAAGTTTACGAAGAGCTACAGATGCACCTCCAGGTTGACTGTTAAGCCACTCCCAATGCCGGGGCAGTAACGTGACTTCACGGGGAACAACCCCCAGCTTCGGGCGTCCCGGCCCTCGAGAAATAGTTTCCTCCCTGTTGTCAAGCGCTGTGGGATTCCCTAATCTACTCAGGACATCTTCCATCGTTCCACGAAAATCCACTTCGATAATCTCACTGCTTACATCGTCAAAAATCAAAACAGAAAGGGCTCCCCCTTTATCAACAATCTCTTTAACCTCTTTGATAACCTCTTCCAGCTTTCCTGTTGCAATACAGCAACTGCCACAAAATGCAGTGCAATGTTGAATATTTTGTCTGTTCATCTTTTATGAGTTTTTATATCAATTATATCCGGATATAATACCTCATAAATGTAACAGAATAGAAATAAATAAACAATATTACCCGGATAATTATAAGTCAAAACTATTTCAACGTCGTTCCAATGCCGAGACGGTCAGCAATATTGGCTTTTGGGTCAATCACTGGTCGGATAAGAGGAGAGGCGCAAGTCATGAGTGTGGTAACACCCGGTCCATGACCGGCCTCCATGCAATCGCTGTGTACGACTATTCCGATACTGACCGCACCTTTACGGTAGGCTCTGCCATAACGGTTGTCGTGATCCAGGAGAGCGACAAAATCACCGAAACGGATTTTGTCGATGCCGTACTCTTTTACCGTTTCAGCGTCGCTGGTCATAATATCGTAATCACCTTTTGCCACATGGGCTGAACCGATGCCTGATCCCATACAGACCGCCGGGACAATGGTTGTAACCGGCACTTCGAGCACTCCACCCTCTACTTCACGAATATTCTTGACCTTAAGCAGATCAGGATCGAGATTGAACAGGATAATATCCGGATAATCCATAAGCTTCAGTCCCTGCCCTTTCCCCCGAATGATGATGGTATCGCTGTAGAGAAGCTTTTCCTTGACTTCGCGCACAAAATCCACTATGACATGTTCCGATCCTCCATGATGACCGAGCACACGTCCTTCGGCTCCTTTTGCTTCGCCTGTAGCTACTGTGGCAATATTGCCGGCGCAGGAGTATATCTGCAATCCAACGTTTGGATGCTCGAAAGGTTTATTGGTATCAGCGGTACAGCTGACTCCCGGCTCTATATGATCCCCTTGCCATCCAAAAGCCGCATCTCCAACCTGGACGTTCAGAGTGATACCTCCTATCGAAGGAAGAAGAAAGGGGGTACCATGATGGTCAACTTCCCAATTTCCTCTTGTTCTCGGTTGTCCGGGCTGGCACTGCAATAGAAACTCTACAAGATGTTGTTCGTTTGTGGTAAGCATAACTTCTTTTTAATGGTGATTGTCTAAATACATGGTCAAAGCAGGCTATACATCAAATCCCGGACGAATAAAGGGGCGTGCGGCAGGAAATACAACCTCAATTGACCGGCGCAAACGGTCAAGATGAACAAGAATAGAAAGTGTTTTATCCTCATGAGCAGGATACTCGGCATAAAGAACGCTCCATGCAGCAAGGGATCGGTCTATGGTTATCAGTGCAACCTTGGCAGTGCCGTTGGCATCGTTTTGCTGTTCATTGTCGACTATAGCTGAATGGTTCATACGGCCTTCGACCGCACGAACAAGTTTCGGGTAAATAAAATACTGATAATGCCGGATCACCTGGAGATGCTCATCAAGAGAAAGAGGGTGATTGGTCAGCAGTGATTCCTCCGCTTCCGAAAATTCGTCAGCAGCGGCAAACCATTCGTTAACCATGCCTGAATAGACAAGTGCTGCTGTCGCACAAGGGTGTTCACGGGCATTGCGATGGAAACTCTCCTGCAGTTCGGACAATGCTGTTTCCTTATCTAGATCTTCCGGATTAATCCCCTGTTGTGCAGCCATTTCCCTTATAAGACGCATGGCTTGAACAAGTGCTTCACCCATTTCATCCCAAAACCGGGCATTCAATGCATCAAAATCCCCCAAGGGATCATCACCCCTGTTTTCTTCTGATTCGATCTGAAACTGAAGGCAGCGAGAAGTATATGCGCACCGCTCACACCATCGGTCACAATAGTTATAGATACCTGGAATCAAATCCGGTTTATCGCCCATTACGTGCTCTCTTGAATTAACTTAGCCATTCCTTAACTACCAATCGATACGTCCTCTCAATGACTTGATATCTGAACGCTTTTCCTTTTTTTCAAGTCGTTTAACTTTTGATGTGAAAGTTGGTTTTGTTCTCTTTCGTTTTTTCGGATCTTCTGCCATACTTCCCAAAATCATATGAAGCCGGTCAAGAGCGTCTTCACGATTTTTCTCCCTTGAGCGAAAACGCTGTGCTTTTATAACAAGAACTCCTTCGCTTGAGAGGCGCTGATCCCTCATGCTGAGCAAACGCTCCTTCAGCTCTTCAGGAAGAGAGGATGCCCTGATATCGAAACGTAAATGAACCGCAGTCTCAACCTTGTTCACATTCTGCCCACCGGCTCCCTGGGAACGCATGGCATGCAATTCGATTTCGGTGACCGGAACAGTTACCTTTTGTTTGATTTTATTGCTTTCAGTCATTAAGAAGCTCTATGTCACGCCGTTCATGATACATCTTCAGCTCCAATTATGGTGAACTTGACTATAAGGCAGCAAGGGCTGTGATAGTTTCTGGCCATGTTTCAAATCTGATGCTTTTTATTCCGACAGATTCCGCTGACCTGCAGTTTTCCGGCTTGTCGTCGATCAGTATAAATTCATGAGCCGCCAGGCCTGAATCATTAAGAACATGCTGAAATGCTTCCGGAGAACTTTTCATAAAGCCGTGTTCGTAAGAAAGATAGTAACGATCCCTCTCCCTTAAAAGCGGATATTTTGTCAGGAGGAAAGCAAAATGCAGTGGGTCAGTATCGCTCATTATCCAGAGCTTATGCTCCCTGCTGAGAATTTCCACACCCTCTTCTGCCCCCTCCATCGGGGAGAACACATCCTGCCAGCGCTCCCTTATTTCACCATGGCTCATGTTTCCTGTCAGCGAATCACGTCCGATCATGCAGAGATAGTCAAGTGGCGGAATGATGCCTTGCTCAAGCTTCATTTTCAGCTCTCCTCCACAATATTTCCTGTACACTGCCTGCAGGTCGGAAGTGCTGTCAGAAAGAACTCCCCTGCAGAATCTTAAAAAATCTACAGATACAATCACATTTCCGATATCGAGTAAAATAATGCTCATACTGCCTCTTCTCTGGGTTCTTATGCAGGATTTTGACACCCCAATTCTTTGAAATTGCAGAAACACAAAGGGCGCATGGTTATGCGCCCTTTGTGTTTCTGCCATAGTTGAAACTGTTCGGCTTCTCCTGAAAAAGCCTTGTGCGGTTAATCATAACAACCACATTTAAAAAACGATAGTGCTGATAACTAATCCGCAGACAAAGCAGTTCGGACAAAACGGCGTGAGAACCGTTCTATGGTTCGAAATTAATTTAGAGAGGTGTTACGTCTTCAGCCTGAAGGCCTTTTGCTCCCTGGGTCACTTCCATCAATACTTTCTGGCCTTCGACAAGTGTTTTGCGACCAGTACCGTTAATGGCACTATGATGCACAAAAACATCTTTTCCGCCTTTCTGCTCGATGAAGCCGTAACCTTTTTCTTCGTTGAACCATTTAACAGTTCCTTCAACCTGAGTACCCATATCTACCTCTTTTTATTTTTGCCATTTAAATTTGGCGTTACAATGAACGAACCCCGACATGAGGCGCTCAAAAACGAATTTATTTTTCGTAAAATGAATTTACTCACTTTAAGCTAATTCAAAAAGGAAGTTGAGCAGTTTACGCTACTTTTTTATTTTTGACAAAAAAAAGCAATGGGCCCTTTTTCAGAGCTCGCAGAGCGCGAAAACCTGATGAAATCCTCTTACACTACCTTATTGCCCAGAGCTTAATCTTGCGATCATCGCTTCCGCTGGCAATTATTTTTCCGTCAGGTGAGATATCAACTGATTGCACTTCAAGCACATGGCCACGATAAGAGTGCAGCTGTTTACCACTCTGGACATCCCAAAGTCTGACGGATTCATCGTTGGCAGCACTTGCAATCTTTGTGCCATCCGGGCTGAAACAAACGCTGCGCACGGCATCTTCATGACCTTCAAACACTGTAATAATTTCGCCACTTTCGGCATTGAGAATCTTTACTTTTGCATCTCGTCCGCAGAAAGCTATAAGCTTGTCATCCGGACTATAGGCTAATGCATGTGAAAGCCGGTCATTTGTACTGAAGTTTGCAATATTTTTACCGCTCACTGCATCCCATATTTTAATGACTGGTTCTTCTCCACAACTGGCAATTTTTTTACCATCGTGACTGTATGCCAGACATTCGATGTATGATTTGTGACCGAGAAACCGGGATAGCTCACGACCCGTTTCGACATCCCAGAGTCTGATTGTTGTATCACGTGAACAGCTCGCAACAATTTTGCTGTCCGGACTGAAAGCCACCATACGCACTGCAGTATCGTGACCTTTGCAGACGTGCAGGCACTCTCCGGTCGATGCATCCCAGATTCTAACGGTGCTGTCGGTACTGCCGCTTGCCAGCCGTTTGCCATCGCGACTGTAATCAATACACTCAACCCAGGTTTCGTGCCCTTTCATGGTAAGCAGAGGTTTGCCGGACGCCACATCCCATAGCATAACCTGTTCATCAAAACTGCCACTGACAAGTTTTTTCCCGTCGGTGCTGAATTTTACTCCCAGTACCCTGTCAAGATGGCCTTCCATCGTTTTTATCAGGTTAACATCCTCAATAACTTTGGGAAGCGTCAATTCCACTTCCTTTTTCCCGAATATTTTCGATAAGAAACCCATAAAAATAGTCTCGTTTGAATTGATACCTTTATACCCGATACAGTTCACCCTGGTTGATGGCGCTGATTTTAATCGTGCAATTTAAAAAAAATTATCACCTCTATCAGGAAAAATTGTAATGTCGCCCTTTCCAGAGAGTACCCCTGCCAAATTTGATCTTAAAAAAAGAGTTGAGGGCTATGCCAATCAGTACTATCTGGGAGAAAACATGAAGAAAGGCTATAGAGAGTGACTGGCGAAAAAGCTTTGCAATAATGAGACGGCAGAGAAGGGCTATGATAATATGAACCAGAGGGAGCCAGAACATTGAAACACCAGATTCCCCAACCAGCAGTGAGCGAAACAGAAACAGATAGGGCAGAACATAGACGGCGGCAATCATACCTACAAGCATAAGCAGCCCTGGCGTACTGTATCCTATAGCCGGGAAAAGATTTTTTGAAAACCCTTCCCAGATTTCCTTGAAATTACGGTACATCCGGCACGTGACTATATCGGAACCGTTAAAAGCCACAACACTGCCTCCGGCTTTTTTAACGGCTCTGCAGAGCCAGACATCTTCGACAATGGAATCTTTGACAGCCGCATGGCCATCAATACGCTCATACACACCGCGGCGAAAACAAATAAACTGACCGTTGGCAAAACTAAACGCCGGCCTCGGGCTTGTACGGACAAAGCGAAGGGGCAGATAACACATGAGAATAACATGGATCAGCGGCACCAGCAGTTTTTCCCAGAACGATCCAAGCTCCTGATAGGGCATAAGGGAAAGCATATCTGCCTTTGCTCCCTGTATGGCTCCAACAGAGCGACGCAGGGCATCAGGCTCATGCATGGTATCTGCATCAGTAAAAAGCAGCAGTTCACCCTTTGCCTGCCGACTGAGCTGAAAACAGGCCCAAGCCTTGCCATGCCATCCAGCGGGAAGTGGTTCACCATGAAAAACATGCAAGCGCTCCCCAGAATCCTTCTGCAGTCGATCCAAAAGCTCCGGGGTAGCATCGGTTGAACCGTCATCAAGCACAAGAATCTCAAATGAACAGTAGTCCTGCCGCAAAAGTGAGGATATGCAGCGTTCGATGTTCAGTGCTTCATTGCGGGCAGGTACCATAACCGAAACCAAAGGTCCTGTATTGGGCGGATTCTCTGGCATACAGGGAAAGTCAATCAGGTTTCTCAGCAAAAGCCCTAAAAAAACCAACAGCGAGAACAGAACAGCTATCTGATAAAAAAAAAACATAGGCACTATAAAAAAGGCCACCCTTTCGGGCAGCCTGCAAGTTCAAGAGTATAACCGTAAAACCTTTCAATCAATCAGTTTATTGATATCATACTCAAAGATTCCCTCTGCGCCGGCTCTTTTCAGTTCCGGAATAAGATGACGAACTATTTTTTCTTTAACGATAACTTCAAGTGCCACCCACCCTTCTTCAGAAAGATGCGATATTGTCGGCTGACGCAAGGCTGGAATAATTGCAATAATCTTGTCCAGCGAAAATTTTGGCGCATTCATTTTCAGTCCGACCTTTCCCTGGGCATTAATTGCGCCTTGAAGCAGCATGGCCATATTTTCTATCTTCTCGCGCTTCCATGGATCATTCCATGATTTTTTATTGGCAATCAATTTTGTGTTCGACTCGAGAATAGTATCAACAATTCTGAGCTTGTTCGCCCTGAGCGAAGAACCTGTTTCAGTCACTTCGACAATGGCATCGGCCAAGTCAGGCGGTTTGACTTCAGTGGCTCCCCAGCTGAACTCGACCAAAGCATTAACCCCGTTCTTTGCAAGGTATTTCTTGGTAATATTGACAACTTCGGTAGCAATATGCTTGCCTTCAAGGTCTTTTACCGACTGAACAGGTGAGTTTTCAGGAACGCAAAGCACCCAGCGAACAGGCCTCATGGAAGCTTTTGAATAGACAAGATCAGCAACTTCAACTACATCGGCATCTGTTTCGATGATCCAGTCTTTGCCGGTCAACCCGACATCAAAGGCACCAAGTTCGACATAGTGAGCCATTTCCTGAGCCCTGATAAGTATGGCTTCCAACTCATCATCATCTATTGAGGGAAAATAGGATCGACTCTGAACAGAAAAATGAAATCCTGCATGTGCAAAGAGATCTATTGTTGAATCCTGCAGACTTCCTTTCGGCAAACCAAGTTTCAGAACCTTGTTTGAATTACTCATAGCATCAGCTGTCTATAAATTAACGTTATAACTCTTTGAGTTGAAAAACACCATTTTTAAAAACTCCGTAAGGCAAACTACCGTCAATCCACGATCCAAGATTGACATACCTGCAATGAGGAACAGAGAGCTCCTTTATGCCCTGAACATGATTATGACCGCAAACAAAATAATCAAACTTCTTTTCTGCCGCCAGCGATTCTGCAAATTCCAATAACCGATCCGTTTTAAAAACACGATCCCCTTTTGTTTGATGTTCTCGGCTAAACTTCGATAAATTTTTCATCAAACCGATAGAAAGATCGGGATGAAACTCCAAAAGAGAGAGATTAAAACGGTTCCTTACAAGCCGGGCAAAAAGCTTGTAACCAATATCCCCTTTCCCCAGACCATCTCCATGAGCAAGCAGAAATTTACGGCCATCAATCAGCCGTTCCTGCATACCATACATCGTTTTTACCCCAAGCTCTTCATCAAAATATCGCCCAAGATAAAAATCATGGTTTCCGGCGACATAAACCACCTCTATATTATGGCGAACAAGATCGGACAATAAACAAATAAACCGGGAAAACCCCTTTGGAATGAGATGACGGAACTCCATCCAGTAGTCAAGAATATCTCCAAGCATATAAAGCGAACGGCCATCTGCCCTGATAATGGCAAAAAGCCGTTCGAGGTTGTCAAGCTTGAGCTGCTCGCTTTTTTTGTCCTGCAGTCCTATATGAATGTCACTGATAAAATAAGTTGCCGGCATATCCCCCGTTTTCATGCGTTCATTTCATAAAAACCGGGCTGCGACAATAACTGCAAGAGGAATGGTAAGGTTATCAGCCTCTTTAGGGCTTATACCTTCCACAATCGTGGCAATCACTGCAATAGTAACTATCTTTACCGCATCAAACGATTCAGGCACGATAAACCGGACAAAAAACAAGCCGGCAAAAATACTGCCCACAAGAAAGGCAAGACTGCCTTCGACACTTTTATCACTGAGCACACGATATTTCAATTTGCCGTAACGGGTGCCGATAATAGGAGCAAGACCATCTCCCCATCCAAGAATGGCCATTGCCAGTACTCCAGCGAACTGTTTGTAATAGAGAGTGCCGCATATCATAGCCACAATAACAAAATAGAGTGTTCCTTTGAGCAGTTCACGCTTGTCTCCGGTACGGGTCATGGTTTTCACCGCCTGATCGTCTTCTGCTGCAAATAATCCCTTCTGGATCAGCAGGACGGTCCATACCGCAAAAACGGTGATATTAAGAAAATGGGAGCGGCCCAGGTCATTAAAAAGCGGAAGAAAAATAATTGCTGAACCTGCACAGATGTGGGTAATCTTGCGACTGATATCCCTTGGAAGCGCATGATTGGTTACAAGGTAATCCATAAGCGGAGGAACGCTGAACACATAGACAAACGTCAGCAAGGTAACCAGTGCATTATGCCATACAACTGGAAGCGAAAAAAAGGTTGCTTGAAGAGCATTCATAGCATCATAATGGTTTAAGATTACTCTAGTTCCTGAACAATGAAATTATTGAAAATAGACTGGTTCACCGATCTCCAAAAAAATCCTGCCACTGTAACCCTCTTGATGCCGGTAGAAACTGGACACTACCTCTCGTTCATATTCCTTTAATGTATTTCAATCCAACCATTCCAGCAACAATCAGATTGGTGAGTAAAAACAGGATATTATTTATCACCTGAAAGCGGAGAAATGTGTTGTGTTCCTGAACATCGCTCTTACCGATTGAATGACCGAATCCGTCTTCAACAGCACCTTTCACAAATGATAATCCGCCTTTTGGATCACGTAAAAGCTGCACCTGAATGGAGAGGTTGAGCGCAAGACCGATTAAAACAAAAACTGTCGGTATCATAAAACCCCAGGTAAACGAAAGGTATGCCATTACTCCAAAAACAAGGTCAATAATCAAAAATGAGACGAGAAAGGTATTTCTGGCACCGATCATTACCGTCAGGGACTTGAGCCCCCCTTCCTTATCGCCTTCCGCCGACTTGAAATCGTTAAGAATGATCAAGGCAACCGCCATAAAAAAGTTCAGGCTTGCAAGCCATAGAGCTTCAGGACGAATATCGCCGAACAGGGCATTGGCCGACAAAAAAGAAACAAACCCATAGGAAAAGCCTACAGCGGGAGCAGAGGTGAGAATATTTTTTTTCAGTTTGAGAGGGGGAGCGGAATAAATATAGGCAACAAAAAGAGCTGCCATGATTGACAAGACAATCACCAGACCACGAACTCCACCGATATGCACTCCGATAAACACTCCTATACCCATGGCAAGCAACAGGGCGACAATGCTGTTCCCTAAAGCTTCCATTTCAGTCAAACGGCCTGAAGGAATTGGACGGGACGGTTCATTGACCCTGTCAAGTTCAAGATCAAAATAGTCATTGACTGACTGGCTGAAACCGGTACCAAGAGGGCCAAACATCAGAAAAATGGCTAGCAGCAGAAGATAGTCGTGAACGGTTGGCTGCATGGCCCCCGAAGCCATAACTCCACCAGCGAGGCAGGGAAAAACGCTGATCCAGGTAACAGGATCAAGCAATTCAAGATGTGCTCTTACTTTATCGACCAACCCAAGTTTTACGGGAACTGACATACTGATATTTATCTCCAAAGCCCTGATACGAGCTTTTTTAGCTAATGATTTTAAAACGACAATTTACAAATCCAGCTCCAGATAAAAAACTCTTAATCAGGCAAGGATTCAGCCTTGCCTGGTCAAGAGAGATGAATACCGGAATGCAGCGGTTTACCTATCAATGTTGCTGACGTTGCGGAAGTAATGAGCACATGCAGTCGTTCGCCTGCCTGAAAGTGTTCCCGGTCAAAAACAACAACCCGATTGGTGTCAGTACGTCCCATCAGCTGCTGTGAAGATCGTTTGCTTTCTGATTCAGCAAGAACCTCAACAACTGTCCCAATGGTACCTTGATACAACTCTTCTGAGATCGTGTTCTGCAGATCAATAATCTCCTGCAACCTTCTTTTTTTTACTGCTTCAGGAACATCATCCTCAAGCGTACGCGCTGCAAGGGTTCCAGGTCTTTCAGAGTAAAAAAACATGTAGGCTAAATCAAACCGTACGTCTGAGAGAAGTTCCAGCGTTGCCTGATGATCCTCCTCCTCTTCACCGCAAAATCCAGCAATAAGATCCGTTGTAAGTACAACTCCCGGAATAACCTCTCGAATCAAGGCTATTTTTTCCCTGTACTCTTCAATTGAGTGCCCCCGGTTCATAAGGCCAAGCATTCTTGAAGAACCTGATTGCACCGGCAGATGGACGTGATTGCAGATGTTCTGTCGATCGGCAATAGTACGCACAAGCGCCTCGGAGATATCTTTCGGATGTGAAGTTGAAAACCGGATCCTCTGCTTGGGCGCCTCACAACTGACCGCATCGAGGAGAGCGGCAAAGTTACGGCCCTCTTCAGGATCGCAGTATGAATTGACATTTTGTCCCAGCAGGGTAATTTCGCGGTACCCTGAAGCAACAAGCTGCCGGACTTCACCGATGACTGAACTGAATGGATGGCTGCGCTCCCGACCGCGGGTGAACGGCACAACGCAAAAAGCACACATGTTGTTACACCCCCTCATCACCGGAACAAACGCACTGATCGACCCCTGTCTGACAGGATCTATACCTTCATAGGTTTCAGCTGAATCAAACTCTACTGCGGCTGGCTTCAGACCGGCTCGAACCTGTTCAATAAGCAATGGAAGGGATCGGTAGGTATCAGGTCCGGCAAGAAAATCAATTGCCGGAGAGATTGAAAACATATCCTGGCGCTGGAACTGTGGCACACACCCGGCCACACCGACAATCAGGCCCTTGTGTCTTTTTTTCAACCCATGAAGATGCTGCAGATAATTTTCAATACGATCGACGGCATGCTCCCTGACAGCACAGGTATTAAGCAGAATAATTCCAGCGTCATCCTCACTTTCTGCGGGAGAATACCCTTCCTGTTGCAGTAACGCTGTTATGATTCCGGAGTCAGCATGGTTCATCTGGCAGCCGAACGTATGAATATAAAAAGTGTTATTTCCGCCTGTTCTCATCATGTATGTTGTTTCTTCCCGTAACGAATTATTCCAAAATAGTAACCATTTGTACAAAAGATGCCCCACTACCCGAAATAATCACTCTTCCCCGGCAACTTTTCGGGCAACAAAAACGGATAAAAGACCGGTAAGCGAGAGCTGAAAAAGGGGGATAAGCCCTATACCAAACAAGACCGGCATTGAAGGGGCATACTGCCACAGATGCAACACAAATATACTGACGTACTCAACAGCAAAGGCAGAAACAATGCCGGAGAGAAAAAAGCACAAACTATTCAATAAACCAAGCTCCCAAAACCATCTGTGAGCAACGAAAGCGGTAAAGAAGTATAGCCCTGTTATACCAAGAGAGTCCATAGCTGCCATCGTGAGCATCATTGGCACATAGGCCGAAGCAGGCATTCCCGGGTGTGCCTTATAGAGTAGGCCGTGCAGAGACTCCCAGCAGAAATTGGTAAAAAAGGCTGTTACAGCAAGGGTAACAAAAAAAATCACCGTTTTATGCCTGGTTATCTCCATAGTACCTTAATTGAAAGATATTAATCGCTGCCAGAATTTTGATGCCAACAAAAAAACGATGGGAGACATAATCGTCCCCCATCGTTTACATCTGCCGCTTTCAGGAAGCACGAGTAACGTACTTCCCAGGCATGCTTTTAACATCTACCGATCAGACTCCGAAATGAATATGCTTGAATTTTTCAAGCAGGACTTCAGCTTCGTCTTTGCACTGACCACATACTGTGCCAAGCTTTGTTCGCTCCTGCAGTTCAAAATAAGTACGGGCCCCTTCAAGAACTGCATCCTCTATATCATGATCGGTAATACTCATGCACTGGCAGATCACCTTGACCTGTTCCTGCTTAACCTTGTCCTCCTGACCGTTGCGGGTATAGTAGTTATTTATGGACGCACGCAACGCCTTATCACCAAGTACTGAACAGTGAATTTTGTGATCCGGCAGTCCTCCGAGTGCCTCTGCTACCTCTTTGGGTGAAATATGAAATGCCTGATCGAGCGTCCTGCCCTTTACCATTTCAGAAAGAATAGAGGTACTGGCAATAGCACTTGCGCAACCATAGGTTTTCCACTGACAGTCAGTGATCACCTCTTTCTGCTTGTCCACCTTTATCACCACCATCATCTGATCCCCGCACTGCAGGTTCCCTTCCATACCAACGCCATCAAATGCATCGGTATCCTCACCCTGAAGAATATTCTTCGGGTTCATGAAATGTTCCTTCAGTGTTTCACTATATGCCCAATCACCTGCTTGCAGCATGCAATCCTCCTTTTATATAAGCCGTTGACATGTTTCTGATTCTTTCAATTATTTTTGGTAACACATTGAGGACATAGTCCACCTCCTGCCTTGTAGTCTGGCGACCCATACTGAACCGGATCGACCCATGAGCAAGCTCGGCATCCACACCCGTTGCAAGAAGCACATGTGACGGGTCCAGAGATCCGGATGCACATGCCGATCCAGTTGAGACGGCAATACCTTCAAGATCGAGATAGAGAAGAATAGCTTCTCCTTCCACTCCTGAAAATGAGACGTTAAGCGTACTGGCTAATGAATCCGTAGGATGACCGTTGAAATGAATATCATCGATACTGTTCTCAATCCCGTTTCTGAGTATGTTCTTCAACTCCAGCAACCGATCCTCCTCCCCAGGCATTTCGAGTGCTCTCATTTCAACTGCCTTGGCAAGACCGAGAATACCGAGAGTGTTTTCTGTACCTGCTCGCCGGCCAAGCTCCTGATGGCCTCCCCGTATCAATGGACAGTAGGGTACGCCTTTTTTCACAAACAACGCACCGATGCCTTTCGGGCCATATATCTTATGAGCTGAAATGGTAAGAAAATCAACACCGAGTGATCTGACATCAACAGGGACCTTACCTACAGCCTGCACGGCATCTGTATGCATCAATGCTCCGCTTGCATGGACCATTTCAGCTATTGTTTCAATATCCTGCAGGGTACCGATCTCATTGTTTGCCATCATGATCGAGACCAGACCGACATCATCTCCCAGCATCCCGGCCAATTGATCGAGATCGATTTTCCCATACTGGTCAACATCAAGATACTTTACCCGTACACCACGGTGAGCAAGGCATTCAGATGTCTCCAGAACACAGGGATGTTCAATTTTTGTGGTAATGATTGAACTGCGCATTTTCGAACCGGGAATACACTGGCTCGAGCCACAGACAAAAAGAGAGAGTACTGTATTGTTGGCTTCAGATCCGCTGCCGACAAAAACAATTTCTTTTTCGGTGGCCCCGATAAAGTCAGCAACCTGGCGACGTGCATTCTCAACGTTTGCCCTTGCTTCACGTCCATACGAATGCATGCTGGAAGGATTGCCGAACATTTCCATCGCCGCAATCATCTCATTTTTAACTTCCGGATGCAGAGGCGTCGTGGCATTGTTATCAAAATAAACCTTCATGTCTGCCATAATACTTTCAATATTCGTGGTTTAAGCTTTTGCCATTACTAAGGTAAACTTTATTTATTGCGTTAACTGCTCGTCTCAAATCAAAAAATTTCAACCTTCTCTGTGGAATTATAAGCATACCAATGAACTATGCATTAAGAAATGTATAAACAGCTCTATTAATTCCTAACAAGACTTAATTTATCCTGTTTTTGCCAATAAAACTAATCCCTCCTTAAAAAAAGAGGCTTTCTGCGCCAAAAAGCTCAATTAATAATAAGAGTGCGCTCCGTTGAAGGAGGGAGTTTTTTCCCGTTGAGGTACAACTCGACAAATTTTGGGCGACCTATGTTAACCCAGAAGTTTTTTCGAGCTTCGTATCGAAGCACCTGACCACTGCTGAACTTTCCGCCAGGATAGACCCTTGAGCTGTCATCGGCGATAACCTTGACCCATGAATATTCGTCAATCATGCGGATAACAAGAACCTTCCGGTATGGAGAAGTGGCAGAGGATGGCAGAAAAGAAACGTTTTTTGCCCACTCACCGGAATTGGAAGCAGTGGCAGATATCACTGATACAGATGAAACGGGTGCTGGTGTTGCGGCAGTAACAGGAGGAGAGGCCGCTGCAGAATCAACCTTGGTCGGAACTTGAGAAGCAGGAGATGACAATGCGGCATTGAGAGCCGGTTTATTCAAAGCGGAAATCTGAAGAGAATCGACAATCGGTTCGGCCACAGCGACCGTATCTCCCGCAGTTGCAAAAGGGGGGGGAACAACAACGCGGGAGTGAGTATCTGAAAAGTGAAACTGCCCGTTAAAATAAAAGAATGCAAGAGCGCCAACAGCAACGAAAAGAATGCCGGTGATCAACAAGACTAAAGATTGGGGAAACCGGAAATCCCGAAAGTTTGTATCCCTGCCCGGGCGTTTTTCCTTCTTGCTGGAAGCTGGATCAATTGCAACGTCACGCTTGAGGGCGCTGGTCAGCTGCAGCTCCCTTTTGCATTGTTCAAAAGTTTCATCGTTGCCAACTCCCATCAAGAGAGCATAGGCCTTGATATAGGTAAAAACATAGGCCTTTGGCAGAAAGCAGAAATCGCCTTCTTCGATTTTTTCAAGATGATTCTTGTGAACCGTGGTCAAGCGGCTGACATCTTCCAGGGAAAGGTTTTTTTCGATTCTTGCATTTTGCAGCTCCCGTGAAAGAAGCTCCAATGCTTTGCTGCTTGATGCCTGCTCAATCATAGGAAACAAACCCACTTACGATAACCCAAGGAAATGCAAAAAATTTCAGCCCTGTAAATTTACAAAAAAGCCCAGACGCATATAAAGGGAAGGGTGTTTTTATTCTCAAATCAGTAAAAGTTTTTCATAAAAGCAACAAAACGAGTATTTCTGAAAAACCTCTTTATTTCCTCCTTAATCAATTCCGTATGAGGAAATATTCATAAGGATTTCACGGGCAACATCAGAGTTTACCCCAAGAGAAAACAAGGCTTCTGATCCGGAAACCGTCCCCTGCATCTCTTGACTGATCTGTTGACGAATAGCTCCAATCTCAACTCCGTTAAGGTTTTTCCAGAGAATAAAAACTCTGTCGTGCGGAAAAAACAGTTTTTGGAGCCTTGCTCCTGTAACCTTAGCCGGACTAAAGAATAAAATTCCGGAAAGAGTCTGTGCCGATTCCGGTCGCTCAGATAATAAAGAAAACTCTTTAAGCGAATTGAGGTATGAATATCTTTTTTCAGGAACAGAATTGTTATTCATACTCAAAATATGGAAGGGAAAAAGATCGTTACTGATAAAAATAAGATGCTTGTAGCTTGCAATTGACCCGGCAATAGGTTCATAAAACGCTTTGCTGAACCACTCACGCTCAGTAGTACTCTGTTGAGGGCTGGCAAGTTCACTTTTGAATGCCTCTATTTTTGAAGCAGGAGTATTAAGTGAATCAAAGCAAACGCCGCTTCGAGCTATCTGCAACTGCCTTCTGCCTATGAGCATGGACCCGCAAAGGCTGTCGGACATCAATGGTTTTATTATCGCCTGATCATCCTTCAGAGCAGCCTGAACTGTACGAAGTGTTACCGGGATAAGCTGGATAGCTTCAGCTGCAACTGGATTTATGGCCCTCACCTGGGGAAGCAGTTCAATTAACCGACCTCTTTTGATGTTAAGAGCCCGATCGGCACTCCTGTTTTTTTCAGATCCTTCTGCGCGGATGAAAATATCGGCTTTCCGCTGAAGCAGTGCGGAAATCTCGTGCTGTAATTGAGAAATTTTTGTTTCGAGAGCTTCATGACCTTTGCCAAGGCTGAAGCTTTTTCTGTAAATCTGCAATAACCGCTGCAGGTCGATATTGCCTGCTTGTTCACCGGCATCAAACAGTTCAAAAATTCTCGACTTTTCAAGCAGCAAACCTGTAAGACGATGTCTTGATTTTTTTTCCAGCTCAAGCAGTTCATTTGTCGGATAAGGCGGTGCGTAATTTGTGTTGATTGAAACCCCCTGCTGCAACGCCCTGATCCGCTCCTCATCTTTAAGCGATTTGCTTCCGCCAAGCATCAAAAGGCATGAGGCCTGGGCATACTGCATATTTTTTATGCGAAAATATTCAGCTGCCTCCTGGAAAGGATCGGGTTTACGAACAATGACCGCATTGGATTCCATTCGAAGTATCTCTACGAGAAAAGGATTTTGGGACTTTTCGGCCAGAGCAAGTGCCTTAAACAAAAAAAAGCTGGAATTTCTACGATGCTTATCAAGGGACTGAACACTTTTTGATGCTGCCCTGAGCGCCTGAATCCTTTGCTCAAATGCCCCCTCCATAGCTAAAACCCTGCCCGATTCGGCAGCAATTTTCACTGCAATGGCATCTGCCTTTTCCGGAGCAAGCTGCGGCATGGCCACTTTGCATTGCAGAAGCCCTGCCAAGGCTGTCATTCTGGTAACGGGATCACGCTCCAAACCAGATAGATGACGATATATTTCTGCAGACTTCTGAAATTCTCCACTCTTCTGATAGAGGGAGGCCAGCTCAAATTGTACTGCCGGAGAGGGAGCAACGACGTGCTCAAGAGCCAGCGCAGCATCCCCGAAACTTCCCAATTCGCGAAGCCATGTTGCCTTATCGGTTAAGAGTGCATTGCGAAGTGAATCAGGCAGTACCTTTGGGGGTAGTTTTTCCAGAAGTGCCGTGGTTTTGAGCGCATCATAATATTCACCTGTCAAGCCTTCAATGACCCTCTTCTCCTGCAATGCCTTGACAACCCTCGGTAATGCAACGTTAAGAGTGTCCAAGGAGAGCGCCTTGTCATACAAATCAAGGGCTTTCTGGTACTCCCCGCGACTGCCGCAGGAAAATGCCTGTTTGTATAGCGGTTCGGGAGATTCCCTGGTATTGTTATCGGTACTGCAGGCTGCAAAAAGGAAGTATAGGCCAAAAAGCACCATTCCTGACGGAAACCGTCGGAAATGAATTTTCATACAAGGAGCCTCCAGCTCCTGAATAAGCATTGGGCGTTATAGTGTATTTTACCTATAAATCAGCCGCAAATCAACTGTTATTTTACTGGCCAGCCCCCTCCTCATCACCTTACGGATAAAGGAAATATCGAGTTGAACGAAAGTGGATTGAATAAATTTTAAGTCAATTTTAGAGCTAATTTTTTAATCCTTTAAGAATCATCCGCTTACATTTACATCTATTTGAATGGAGATATTCCAGCCGAAAAATATTAAGGTATATCAATATGCCGCGTCATGAAAACAGGCAAAACAAATCCTCCCTGAACAACAACACTCCATGGAAAAGATTGCTTGTGATGAGTCTGCGCAACCGGATTGCCTTCTACTACACGGTTGCGACTGCATTTTTAATTGCCCTGGTTTTTACAATCACCTACCTGATTGTTGAAAGCGTGGTCTACAAGCAATTTGATGAAAAAATCAAAACCGAGATTTCGGAAATCCTTTCAAAAGCACATATCACAACAAAAGATTTCAGAGGCTTTTCCAGCTTTCAGGAACTTGATAACAATGATAGCATCGATACTGAATTTGTTCAGGTGGTAAATATGACCGGAGAGGTGGTAAAAAAATCATCCACTCTTTCCTGGTGCGCATTGGCTTTTAACCCCAATCAGACGGGATCGACTTACTTCAACAACAGTTTTGCAGGCTCAGTTGTCCGGCAGGCACAGATACCTCTAGTCAACCGCAACGGGGAGACAGAAGGCTATCTTATTGTGGCTGTTCCTCTTAAAAACGCAATTATCGTTTTAACCTGAATTATTCATCAAGCAACAAAAAAAGGGTGCAATAAATACCGTAAATCGTTATATTACTAGTAGTTAAAGTCAGATAATAAAACGCGATATTTATGCAACCCCTTCGTCAGAATATAGTCACAGCAGAGAGT
>CAIXLG010000080.1 GCA_903920215.1 uncultured Chlorobiaceae bacterium | reverse complement strand
TCACTGCGGTTCTTGAGCATGGCGCCAATCCTGGATTGATATCTCATTTTACCAAACAAGGGCTGCTTGATATTGCCAACGCAGTCATTGCCCGGAACAAGGTCGGCTCTGCTCAAGCCGAAATTATTAAAGAGCTGGCTGAAAAAAGAATTTTCAATGAACTTGCTATGACGCTTGGCGTCAAAGTGATTCACTGCTCTGAAAGGGACACTCAAATTTCTGACGTTCCCAAACAGGTTGACGAGTTTGTAAATACATGGAGTGTCGAGGGATTCAGGGAAGAGGGCATGACTACTGCTGAAATGGGGTGGGGAACACATGAAAAAGAGCTTCCGGAATTTGCCTATACCCACAAGGAAGGACCTCAAAACCAGATTTGTCTTGCCAAAATGGGTATGAATACCTGGGTCTGCTCCTGGGTGCCTGATTATGATATACGTGGCATGGTAGTCCGCCATGGCGAAGCGTTTACGATTTCCGACTATCTGACTGTCAGTAAAGAGGGACAAGCCATCTACCGTCCGACGGTACATTACGCCTATTGTCCGAGTGATGCCGCTATTACGTCTCTGCATGAGCTGCGAGGTTATGACTATAAACTTCAGCCAAACTTCCGGATAATGAATGATGAGATCACCAAGGGTTCTGATATTCTTGGTTCATTACTGATGGGTCATTGTTTTAATTCCTGGTGGACAGGCTCAGCCTTGAGCATAGAGCAATCCAGAGCGCTGGAACCTCATCAGAATGCTACCACCATGCAGGTGGCAATATCTGTGGTCGCAGCCTGTATGTGGATGATCGAAAATCCTGACAGGGGTGTAGTTGTACCGGATAATATCGATCATGAGTATATCCTTGAAATTGCAAAACCCTATCTTGGCAACTTCATATCAAAAGCTTCTGATTGGACACCTTTAAAATACAATCCCAACTATTTTGCAGGGTTTAATAACCCTGATATTGATGAAACGGATCCCTGGCAGTTTAAGAACTTCCTTATTACCGATAATGATTAAAACAGGATACAGAATAATGGACCCTCAAAATTTAAAACAATTGGCTCTGGAGCATGGCACACCGCTGTTTGTGGTAGACCACGACGTTTTGCGAGCTAATTACCGTGAGTTTAAGCAGCATCTTCCAAGGGTCCAGGCCTATTTCGCTGTTAAAGCAAACTCAGACAAAGAAATAGTTAAAACTTTCTATGACGCAGGTGCCAGCTTTGATGTTGCATCAATGCCTGAGTTTCTCAACGTTTATGAAAATATTAAAAGCCTTGCACCTGAAGAGCAGCAGGATTTCATCTGGGATAAAATCATCTATGCGAATCCGATAAAGCCAATAGCTACCTTAAAGGAGCTCGACCGTTATAAGCCGCTGGTCACGTTTGATAATGAAGATGAAATAGCGAAAATTGCTACCTATGCACCGAATTCAGGTCTTGTTTTACGCATAAAAGTACCTAATACTGGCGCTATGGTAGAGCTCTCTTCCAAATTTGGTGCAGACCCCGGAGAAGCTGTTGATCTTATAGATAAAGCTTTTAAAAAAGGACTGGTGGTTGAAGGGTTAAGCTTCCATGTCGGCAGTCAATGCACAAATTTCCAGAACTATATTCAAGCCCTTAATCTGGCATCCAATATTTTCAAGGAATCGTGGGAAAGAGGGTATAAAGAGGTAAAAATTCTTGATATCGGCGGCGGGTTTCCCGCTCCCTACGACAACAGTATAAAGCCTTTTGCAGAACTTGCCGTAATGCTCAATTCCGAATTTGACAGACTTTTTCCACCCGACATTGAAATCATAGCCGAGCCCGGAAGATTTTTAGTGGCAACTGCCGCCTGGGTCGTGATGGAGATTGTTGGTACAGCCTATCGTGACGGTAAAAAATGTTATTACGTCAATGATGGAGTCTATCATACCTTTTCAGGGATTATCTTTGACCATTGCGAATATCCTTTAAAATCCTTCAAAGAGGGTAATGAGAAAATGTGTGCAGTTTATGGTCCAACCTGTGATGCTCTCGACACGATCACTTTGGCTAATCTCTTGCCCGAAGATCTTGCCATAGGGGATTTACTCTACAGTGAAAATATTGGAGCCTACAGTCATGCATCATCTACTTTTTTTAATGGGTTTCCGCCTGCAAAGGTTTTGCACATTAATAAATAGTCAGCAGTCAGCAGTCAGCAGTCAGCAGTTGGCGGTGATAGATGTAACTTGCCAACTGCCAACTGCCCACTCTCTTCACTCGGCCCTCAGCACTATCAACTCCCCACTACTCTCTGTCCCCTGATCCTCCGGAAAGAGGCTCCGAAGGCTGCTGAAACTGCACCGGAGCATCAGCGATTTTCCGGTAAAGCTTGATGAGAAAGAGATGCTGAGGTCCGTTCAGCAAAAATGTTGCAAGCGCCTCCCACACCGAAACCCATGCTACAATAGTAAGCCCTTCTGCAAAAACAGTTTTGAAAAATGAGGGAGCGCCGTCGACAGCAAGAAGATGATTGACCCACAAAGAGATGCCGAGAATGATGATACCGATAACGAGAAGTGTTGCTGCGGTTCTCAGCATCTTGTTCATCGCTCCGAGTTCAAGCTCTCGCTGGTAGATAAAAAATTTTTGCACACTGGTGCGCACCCGCAGCATGTACTCTTCGGAAGGATAACACTCAAACATAAAGCGGATCACAAAGCGAACCTGCCCTATTTCACGCGCACACTCTGTGAGATAATAGGCGAGATCTTCATCAAGATCCTTTTTATGGTATGGAGCAGTTTTGTCGAAATCCTCATAGAGATCCTCAACACGACGAGCAGCAACATCAACAATAACCAAGCCATCAGAGGTTTGCTCGTAGCGATCAAGTATTCTTTTTGGCACTGGTCACGAATTAGCTTGGTAGAATAGCGGTGTAGTACTAAAAAAAGTAATTACATGTGTTTTTACTCACAAGAAAACCGCCTCTTTAAAAGATAAAAGAGAACTTCACTGGTGACGAAGCTTCCCACTGTTGTCATCCTGAGCCGCAAGCGAAGGATCCATCCCCCCTTAGCATTGCCAACTGCCAGGAAGAAGATTAATTTAGCTAAAAAAGGACCCTTGTATCTGGTAAGCGGCTCGAACCTGTTCTTCAGTAAAAGGACTGGCATTATCTGCACAGAGAAAATCTCCGTCAACTTTCTTCAGCCCACTCTCAAGGGTTGTCAGCTGATTACCGGAGCAATTAAAATGCCCTTTAACTTTTTTTGGAGCGCTTTTAAGAGAGGTTATCTTATTCCATGAGCAATCAAAATTCCCCTTGACTTTTTCAGGAGCCCTTTTGAGAGAAGTCAGCTGGTTATTTGAACAATCAAATGCCTTGACTTCTTCAGGAGCACCTTTGAGTGAAGTCAGCTCGTTACCCGAACAGTTAAAATCCCCGTATACCTTTTTCAGGGATCCCTTAAGGGAGGCAAGTTTGTTTTTTGAACAATCAAAGTCGCCCTCAACTTTTCGAGGAGCGCCATCAAGTGATATAAGCAGGTTCCCGGAACAGAAAAAATCTCCGGTAACCACAGCTGCACATTTTTTAAGAGTGGTCAATTGATTGTTTGAACAATCATAATCACCACCCACTATCTGTGGCGAACCCAAAAGGGTTGTCAGCTGGTTTCCCGAACAATTGAAATCTCCATCGATAATGTCCAGACAGCTTGCCAGATTGGTTCCCTTGGTTGAATAGACCTCACCCTGGAGGGTTGTCAGCTGATTGTTGGCACAGGAAAAATCACCCATCACAAAAGCCGGACAATACTCCAAGGTGGTCAATTGATTATTTGAACAATCATAGTCACCTTCGACTTCCACAGGGCCATATTCAAGGGTTGTCAGCAGATTGCCCGAACAATCGAAATCGCCTTTTACCGTTCTGGGAGCCCCTTCAAGGGTTGTGAGTTTGTTACCTGAGCAGTTGAAATTGCCGTCCACTTTTGCAGGGCAACCCTCAAGCGATGTTAAGCCCTTATTGGAACAATCGATGTCATCCATTCCATCAACACTATCCATGACTTCGGCAAAGGTTACTGCCTTAGGAGGCGTGCAAAAATAACTTGAACATGTAAGCTAATTTTCTTATCATAATGTTATGGATACCATGACATTAGTAAGGGAAAAATATACCGCATTGCGAGGCCACCTTGATGAAGCTACGTTGCGATTGTGGGTAGC
>CAIXLG010000079.1 GCA_903920215.1 uncultured Chlorobiaceae bacterium | reverse complement strand
TTTGGATATTGCAGCAATACTGCTTTGCCTGCTCACGACCAATGGCAGCATCACGACTGGTTTTTTTGGCTTCAACTACGGCAAGAGGCTTGCCATCTTTACCAAGCAGAACATAGTCGCTGAACTGATGGCCTTCGTAAGAGGTTCGAGCTTCCTGCACTCCTTCAGGCAAACAAACCGGAATATCAAACTCTTCAACAACCTGAGTTGGATCTTTCACGTTCCAACTGGCCTGTTGTAATAGCTTATCAATCAGCTCTATCCGAGTTTCCTGCTCATTTTTCATGGCATAGTGACAGGTTGCATCACATTGACGATCCGGCGACTTTTAATATACACCATGATTACGGAAGAACACAGGACGAGGGATTTGACAATCAAAAATCTAAAATTCAAGAGATTGATGATTTTGAATACGGCTATGTACGTTAACTCCGTGTCTGGGTTGACGGCGTGGTATTATGCGCTTTTTGTGTTAGTTACTGCGTACCAGTCTATGAGTTGTCTTATCATCTTTTGATAAGAGGTATTATGCCTCTTTGCCTCATTCTTGAAAAATTCTATACTTGATTTTTTTAACGCGATAGTAATCTTGACGTTTTCTTCCTTCAGGACTAATTGAGCAGGCGAAGGCAGAAAGTCTTTAATTACTTTTAAGTCACCAATTGGCTCATCAGTATATTTAGTCTTGGTCTTCATATATTTTCCTCCCTTTTCTCCAATATCCGGCTCCGAATATTCTGATAATATTTTCTCTATAGGTAAACCTTACCGTCATTATTTCTTCATCAACACGCCCAATACAATAAAATCGTTTTTCTTCGTCACTGTGCTTTATATCTTCAGCTATAATACGCTTTGGATCAAGAAAAGCGTATTGAGCTAATGAAAAAGGCACATTGTGTTTCTCCTTATTCTCCCTATCCTTTTCGCCACCCCACTCAAATTGGGCACTTTTCATAGAATTAATTTACTACTATATGGCTTAAATAGCAATACAGTTATATGGCAGCTTACTTCAACCGGACCACTTTAGGCCGTTGCCGACACTTTACAATCATAATACCTATACCAAATATACGCCAATACCACTCTACTGTCACTATAAACAACAAAGACTGAGCGGAGAAAATCGTTGGGAGTGGGGGAAATAAATGAAAGTGTTATTGGATTATATTATCTACTGGAGAGTAAGAGAAGATAGATCCCTCATTTCATTCGAGATGACACTTGGCTCGAGAGGGCGGATCGGTTGTATTGGGGATGACAGTGGATTCGAGGGGGAGAGTTCGGAAATTTGTAATGAAATTCATTGATGATGAGAATGTTCGGCCAGCGAAATAAGCTTTTAACTGCTGCATTATTGCTAATGCTTGCCGTTATATCCTCTTGCAAGAATAATTCTGAGGAACTTCGAAGCAACAGGATTATTGCGGGGATTTCTGCTGATTTTGATTATCTCAATCCTCTGCTTATTCAACTTGCAATGTCGCGAGAGGTTTGCGGGCTTCTCTATCCTGCACTGGTCAAAGCCTCGTACGACGAAAAAAAGGGTGCGATAACCTTTCTGCCTAATGCTGCAAAAAACTGGGAGTTCTCATCGGACGGGAAGAGTGTTACGTTCCACCTTCGAAGCGGGGTGGTATGGGAGGATGGGATAAAAGTTACATCGCACGATTTTAAATACTCTTATTCGTTATACAAGCATCCCAAAATTGCCAGTTCAAGGCAGCACTATCTCAATGATCTCATGCTGCTTCCTGATGGCACGGCTGATATTGAACGTGCGGTGGAGACTCCTGATGACTCGACGCTGGTGCTGCATTTTAACAAGCCGATGGACAGCGAGATTGTGCTCGATCATTTCAATGATCTGATGCCGGTAGCTGAGCATATTTTCAAATCATTTAAACCTGACGAAATCCGCATCAAGGCATCAGAAATACCTATAGTTGGAGCTGGACCTTTTAAAGTGAAAGAATGGACACGCCAGACTAAACTTGAACTTATCAATAATCCCTTATCCCTGCTGCCAAAACCCGCTACGATAAACACACTGATTTTTCTTGTGGTTCCGGAATACACCACAAGGCTTTCCATGCTGAAATCAGGTCAGATAGATGCGATGATTTCTGCAGGAGGAATCAATCCAAAGGATATTAAAGAACTTACCAGAACCACACCGTCCATTGCCATCAAACCGGTAAAGAACCGATACTTCGACAGCATCGTGTGGCTGAATATTGACGGGGAGAGCTACCGGAAAAATGGCCAAATTGTACCAAACCCATTATTCGGCAGCAAGTTGGTACGGCAGGCACTTACGCTGGCCATTGACCGGCAGTCGATTATTGATGGATTCATGGGGCCGGAGCACGCCACCATCATTAACACATCACTTTCACCAGCCTATAAAGCGATTGCCAACACAGCTCTTGAGCCCTACAACTATAACCAGAAAAAGGCGTTGGCTTTGCTGCATGAAGCTGGATGGAAACTTGGACAGGATGGCATTCTCGAGAAAGACGGAAGAAAATTCTCTTTTGAACTGGCAGCTACGGTGGGCAATCCGCGTCGGAACTATGCGGCTACAATTGTGCAGCAGAACCTCCGCGAAATTGGAATCGACTGCCGTCTGAGATTTGATGAGAGCCTGATTTTTTTAAAAAACCAGAACGAGTACCGCTATGATGCTGCACTCTCAGGAATGGCTGCAGAAACCCTACCGTTCCAGCTTATTATATGGGGTTCTGATTTTGCAAAACATCAGTTCAACTCTTCAGCTTTTCAAAATCAGGAGCTTGACACCGTTATTGCAGAACTCAACCGTCCACTCACGGAGGGGCGCAAAGTTGCACTATGGAAGAGCTACCAGAAGATTCTGAACGATGAGCAACCGAGAACCTTTCTCTATTACTACGATGAACTTGAAGGATTCAACAGCCGTGTCAAAAACTCCGATGTGAACCTGATATCTTCACTTTACAACGCTTTTGAGTGGAGCGTTAAGTAACCCCAGAGAGCTCGACAGGCTTCGCTTGTCGCCACTACCGATTTTTACTATATTCAGCTACTTTTCTCTAAAGTAGTTAATGAATTTCTGCCCTTCACCAGTGAACTCATAGTTTTATGCCCCGTTATACACCTGAACAGCTTGAAAGAAGAAATGCATCGGTCTGGACTAAAGTTCAGGGAATTCTGGCACCAATACAATTTCTGATGTTTCTTGTCGGTGTCACCGTCACCTACCTTTACCAAGCCCACATCTGGATTGACAATTTTTACTGGATTACTTTTTTTGTGATTCTGAAAACCCTGATGCTGGTGCTGATTTTTGTAACCGGAGGCTTTTTTGAAAAAGAGGTCTTCGGTGCATTTGCTTTTGCTCCTGAATTTTTTTGGGAGGATTTCGGCAGCGCTATAGCCATGGTTGTGCACATATCATACTTTATCCTGTTTTTTATGGGTCTTGATGAAACCATTCTTATCAGGACAGCACTGCTTGCCTATCTGAGTTATCTTATTAATGCCGCGCAATTTGTGATTCGGCTGCTTCTGGAAAAGCACAATGAAAAAAAGCTGAAGCAGAGTCAGTTAAGCTGACATAACCCTGATAAATAAACGTTATGAAAGCAAAAGCTATTGTCTTCAGAGGAGTAAGGCAGATTGAGCTGTGTGAAGTTTCTCTGAAAGCCCTTTCTTCGACTGACGTACTTGTTGAAACCTATTGGTCGTCGATCAGTACCGGAACTGAAAAAATGGCTTATAACGGCTTGATCCCTTCATGGCCGTTTATCTTTCCCTTTATTCCGGGGTATGAAACTGTTGGAAAGATCATTGAGGTCGGCGATCATGTCAACCAGAGCCTGATCGGAAAGTTTGCCTATGTTGCGGGCTCCTTCGGGTATGAGGGAGTGAATGCCGCTTTCGGTGGGGCTTCGGAATATATAGCATGTCCGGTGGAGAGCATCACCGTGCTTGACAATCTTGAAAACCCTGAATGCGGTATTGCCCTTCCTCTGGGAGCTACAGCCCTGCATATTGTTGATCTTGCACAGGTTAAAAACAAGAAAGTGCTTATACTCGGCCAAGGTGCGGTCGGCATTCTCGCCGTCGAACTGGCAAAGCTTATGGGGGCAAGACTTGTAGCCGCGACTGATACACAGAAAAACAGACTACACTATTCCACGGCCGACCTGAAGGTAAACGCTGAAACAGATGATGTCTCAGCTGCGCTGGCCGGTCATGAGTTTGACGTTTTGATAGACAGCACTGGAATTATGAGTGCCATTGATACTGGGCTCAGGTTTTTGAAGTTTCACGGGGTTGTTCTTTTGGGAGGCTATTACCAGAGAATAAACATCGATTACTCCCAGGCGTTTCAGAAGGAACTCTCGTTCATTGCAGCCAAACAATGGGCAAAAGGTGATCTTGAGCGCGTAAGAGAGCTTATCGCACAACATAAACTAAAAGCTGAACGGATTTTTACCCATCGGCATACCATTGAGGAGGATATTTCTTCGGCCTACCTGCAGGCATTCAACGATCCTGAGTGTCTGAAAATGATCCTGATCTGGAAAACCGATATACCCTAATTTCCCGAGCATTTTATAACTTGGATTTGAGCAGTATCTGAATTTCAAGCTTCAACAGCATTTATTGATAACAGGATACTCTTTTTATATTTTATAATTACTCCTAAAATCTAAATATACATCAAAATAACGTTAT
>CAIXLG010000078.1 GCA_903920215.1 uncultured Chlorobiaceae bacterium | reverse complement strand
CTCCATCAGTGATTCCCAGAGGAGGCCTGTCAAGGAGATCAACTGGGTCAAAACTATTTATCACGGTTATCCTGAATCCATTTTTGAGTTTAACAACAAGCCTGAAGATTATTTTCTCTATCTGGGGCGTTTTTCAGAAGAAAAAAAGCCTCAGGAAGCAATCATGCTTGCCAGGGCGTGTAACATACCACTGAAAATTGCCGCTAAAATTGATCCGACGGATAAAGGCTTTTTTGAGGAAAAAATCAAGCCGCTGCTTAATCATCCGCTTATTGACTATGTCGGTGAAGTTGATGACACCCGCAAGGTTGAACTGCTGAAAAATGCGAAAGCACTGCTGAATACAATAGACTGGCCGGAACCGTTCGGCCTGGTGATGATTGAGGCGCTTGCCTGTGGCACTCCGGTGATCGTCAGAGGATGCGGTTCAGCTCCGGAAGTGATTACGCATGGCAAGACAGGCTTTCTCTGTGAGAAAAAGCTTGACTTTATCGAGGCGATTCACAACGTCGACCGGTTGTCGAGAAAAACCTGTCGCAAAGAGTTCGAAGAGCGGTTTTCCAGAGAGTGTATGGTGGATAGTTATGAACAGCTTTACTACAACCTTCTGCCATCGCATCTGTACAACAATTATAGCACACCGCGATACAAGAGTGCTGTTTGATGACCCTTTCCGCTGATCCGAAGGAAGATATGCTACGATGATTAACTAATGACAGCTTTGTTAGCGATGAAAGGGATCAGCGGATTATATTATTTCAACTATTTCATGAAAAAACCATGACTACATACCAGATAGCTGTCATTGTTGGCAGCCTGCGCAAGGATTCATTAAACCGCAAGCTGGCATCTGCCCTTGAAAGTCTGGAACATCCGGAGTTATCATTCAAGCAGTTGCAAATAGGTGACCTGCCACTTTATAATCAGGATGATGATGACAATCAGGCCGAACCAGTTAAACGGTTAAAGCTTGAAGTAAGCTCCTCCCAGGGACTTCTTTTTGTAACGCCCGAATATAACCGTTCCATACCCGGTGTCCTCAAAAACGCCATCGACCACGCTTCTCGTCCCCGCGGCCAAAACTCATGGGCAGGGAAACCAGCCGGTATTATAGGTGTTTCGGTCGGTGCCATCGGCACCGCCACAGCACAACAGCACCTGCGTAACATTCTTGCATGTCTTGATATACGAACTCTGGCTCAACCTGAAGCATTTATCCAGCTCAAGGACGGGTTGTTTGATGAAGCTGGCCACATCGGTGCAGAGAGCAAACCATTCCTCCAGAACTGGATGAACAAGTATGTCGCGTGGGTAAAAAAGTTAGCAGAATAACTCTTAAACCGAAGTGTTAAAACCCGGACTGAAAGCGGCAGCGATTAGGGTTTTTTACCTTGAGCAAGAAGAAGAAGGGTTCCCCCAATTGCTATTGCTCCAACACCAGCCCATACAGGGATATTAACCGTCTGCTTTTCCTGTATCGACAGCTCCATAGGCCCTAACCTGATCTCATCAGTCTTTTTGGTATAGCTGAAGCTGCCATAGCCTAACCCAAGTGCACCAGCTATAATCAACAGAATTGCTATACTATTGATTGTATTCATATTACATTCGCAGTTACTATGCTTTTTATAAAAAAATGGCTCCAAAGCTGCTCTTCTGAAGGAGAGTCAACCTTGAAGCCACACACACAACCACCAACGAAAGAACAACACACACACAACTCTTCAGAATTTTATAGTAACCTCCTTACGGCTACTCAGAAACAAAGTGAGCCCTTCTGTTCTGCGCCCATGCCTCTTCGTTATGACCATCTGCAAAAGGTTTTTCTTCACCATAGCTTACCGTCTTCATACGGGCAGGCTCAACACCAAGATTAACGATGTAATCTT
>CAIXLG010000077.1 GCA_903920215.1 uncultured Chlorobiaceae bacterium | reverse complement strand
TCTTGGCGCATTCGGCACTGCAATACTCCTGATTTCAGTTGGTGTAGCTGCAGGTCGTTTTCGCACGAAGCCAGGGATATGATCCTGAAAGAACGGTAAATGTTTAGAAAGTTTTAACAGTGCCTGCGGGCTTTACGGCATCTCCGTAAAGGGGAAAAGGAAGGGTGGAAAGATTTTTTATCAAGAGAACAAAAATGATGAATTAGGTTTTGTTATTTTTCATAATTCTCTTACATTGGTTGTCCTTATGGAATTTTTAGGATTGCGTCTTTTGTAATCAGAGGTTTTTAAATAGAAAGAGAGTTTTAGTATGCCGACGATTCAGCAGCTCATCAGGCTCGGAAGAAGTGTAAAAGTAGTAAAGACGGCGTCACCGGCGCTTGATAAATGCCCGCAGAAGCGTGGTGTTTGTACTCGCGTTTACACGACTACACCAAAAAAACCTAACTCGGCGCTACGGAAAGTTGCGCGTGTAAGGTTGTCTAATAAAATTGAGGTTACAGCATATATCCCGGGAGAGGGTCATAACCTGCAGGAGCACTCGATCGTTTTGATTCGAGGCGGCAGGGTGAAGGATCTTCCTGGTGTGCGTTATCATATTGTCCGTGGTTCGCTGGATACGTCCGGTGTTGCTGATCGTAAGCAGAGTCGTTCGAAGTATGGGGCCAAGCAGCCGAAAGCCGGTGCAGCTGCTCCTGTCAAGGGTAAAGGCAGATAGGTCCAATCATAAATTTATAGAAGAATATGCCGAAAAAAGGTGGCTATAAAAGAATAGGTGTTGATTTTCGTTACGGGGATGAAAGTGTTGCCCGTTTTATCAATGCTGTGATGCTTGATGGTAAGAAAGCAGTTGCTACGAAGATTGTTTACGATGCTTTTGCTATTATTGGCGAGAAAATGGCTGGTGAAGATCCTCTTGAGGTATACCGCAAGGCTATGTCGCATATTGCGCCGGTTGTTGAGGTTCGCAGTAAGAGAGTTGGAGGTGCGACATACCAGATTCCTATGGAAGTTAAAGCTTCAAGAAGGGGTGCGCTTGCGTTCCGCTGGTTGAAGATGTATGCTGCTAAGCGTGGAGGAAAATCCATGGCTGAAAAGCTTGCTGCTGAGCTGATGGATGCTGCTAACGAGCAGGGTGCGTCGGTGAAAAAGCGCGATGAGGTCCACAGAATGGCTGATGCTAACAAGGCATTTGCGCATTTCAGGTTCTAAGTAGTTGTTTAAGTGTAGATAAAAGGTCAAAAATTTTGTTATGGCAAGGCTGGTTGATTTAGATAAAGTACGCAACATCGGCATCATGGCTCACATTGATGCAGGGAAGACGACAACGACAGAGAGGATTTTGTTTTACACTGGTCGCTTGCATCGGATGGGTGAGGTGCATGACGGTGGTGCGACGATGGATTGGATGGATCAGGAAAAAGAGCGTGGTATTACAATCACCTCTGCCGCTACAACCTGTTTTTGGACTCCGAAGTTTGGTAACTATACCGGAGTTAATCACAGGATTAATATTATAGATACGCCTGGTCACGTAGACTTTACTGTTGAGGTTGAGCGTTCACTTCGAGTACTTGATGGCGCGGTTGCACTTTTCTGTGCTGTTGGCGGTGTTGAGCCACAGTCTGAAACAGTATGGCGCCAGGCAAATAAGTATGGTGTGCCGAGGATTGCCTATGTCAATAAGATGGATAGAACCGGAGCAAACTTTTTTGAGACGGTCAAGGCTATTAAAGAGAGATTGAGCGCAAATCCTGTTCCTCTCCAGATACCGATCGGTGAGGGTGAGATTTTTGCCGGATTCGTCGATCTTATCAGAATGAAAGGTATCATTTATGATAAGGAAGACGGCAGTACCTATGAAGAGGTTGAGATTCCTCATGACCTGCAGAACGAGGCGCGCACATGGCGGATTAACATGCTTGAGGCTGTTTCCGAGCATGATGACACACTTCTTGAGAAGTATTTGAATGGTGAGGATATTACTGAGGAAGAGGTAAGAAACGTTCTTCGTCAGGCAACACTTAAGGTTACTATTATACCGGTACTTTGCGGTTCATCCTTTAAGAATAAGGGTGTTCAGTTTATGCTGGATGCAGTGGTCGAGTATCTTGCTTCTCCCGTTGATGTTGGTGCTGTCGAGGGTCACCACCCGCGTACTGAAGAGTCGATATCTCGCGAGCCGAAAGACGATGAGCCTTTTGCCGCACTTGCCTTTAAGATTGCTACAGATCCTTTTGTCGGCAAGCTTACCTTTTTCAGGGTTTATTCAGGTGTTCTCAAGGCAGGCAGTTATGTCTTGAATACCATGACTGGCAAGAAAGAGCGTATTGGTCGAATTCTTCAGATGCACTCCAATAAGCGCGAGGATATAGATTTTGTCTATTGCGGTGACATTGCAGCTGCGGTAGGTTTGAAGGATGTAAGGACAGGTGATACACTCTGTGAAGAAAATAATCCGGTTGTTCTCGAAAAAATGATTTTTCCTGAGCCGGTTATTGAGATTGCGATTGAACCGAAAACAAAAGCCGATAACGATAAGCTCGGTATGTCGCTTGCGAAGCTTGCCGAAGAGGACCCTACTTTTAAAGTTAAGACTGATGATGAAACCGGTCAGACTTTGATTGCCGGTATGGGTGAACTCCATCTTGAGATTCTGGTTGACAGGCTTCGGCGTGAGTTTAAGGTTGAGGCGAATGTCGGTCAGCCGCAGGTTGCTTACCGCGAGACGATCAGAAAGAAAGTTGATTTTGAGGGTAAGTTTGTTCGCCAGTCCGGTGGTAAAGGTCAGTTTGGTCTGGTCAATATTACTGTTGAGCCGCTTGAGGAAGGAAAAGGATACGAATTTGTTGATGCTGTCAAAGGTGGAGTTATCCCGAGAGAGTATATACCCGCAGTCAATGCCGGTGTGCAGCAGGCCATGAAGAGTGGTGTTGTTGCAGGTTTTCCGATGCAGGATATCAAGGTGACACTCTACGACGGTAAGTACCATGAAGTTGACTCTTCAGAAATGGCATTCAAGATTGCCGGTTCCATCGGGTTCAAGGGAGCGGCCAAAAAGGCTGATCCTGTACTTCTTGAGCCGATCATGAAGGTTGAAGTCGTAACGCCTGACGAGTATCTCGGTGATGTTATGGGTGATCTCTCCAGTCGCCGTGGTCATATTGAAGGTATGGGGCAGAGAGCAGGAGCTCAGTTTGTCAATGCCAAGGTCCCTCTTTCAGCGATGTTCGGATATTCAACCGATCTTCGTTCAATGAGTCAGGGAAGGGCAAATTATTCTATGGAGTTTGACTGTTATCGCGAAGTTCCCCGCAATATTGCGGAAGCTTTGCAGGAGAAGAGAGTAAGCAAGGATTCGGAATAAGCGAGCAACAGAGACTATCAGTTTTAACTATTACAATCAATAAAAGATAACCGTCACGGAGATAAGTTATGGCAAAAGAGTCCTACAAAAGGGATAAACCCCACGTCAATATAGGAACCATCGGTCACGTTGACCATGGCAAGACAACCTTGACAGCTGCAATTACTTCGGTTCTTGCAAAGCAGGGTCTTGCACTGCAGCGAGATTTCGGAAGTATCGATAAAGCTCCTGAAGAGAGAGAACGCGGTATAACCATTTCAACTGCACACGTCGAGTACCAGACAAAAAAGCGTCACTATGCGCACATCGACTGTCCTGGCCACGCTGACTACATTAAAAACATGATTACCGGTGCTGCCCAGATGGATGGCGCTATTCTTGTAGTAGCAGGTACCGATGGTCCTATGCCTCAGACTCGTGAGCACATTCTGCTTGCCCGTCAGGTTAACGTTCCTGCACTTGTTGTTTTTCTTAACAAAGTTGACATTGCCGATCCGGAACTCATCGAGCTTGTAGAGCTTGAACTCAGAGAGCTTTTGACACAGTACGATTTCCCCGGCGATGATATCCCGATTATCAAAGGTTCTGCACTTAAGGCACTTGAAGGCGATCCGGAAGGCGAGAAAGCTATCATGGAGCTTATGGATGCTGTTGATGAATTTATTCCAGAGCCGGTTCGTGACATTGACAAGCCATTCTTGATGCCTGTTGAAGATGTATTCTCTATTTCAGGTCGTGGAACAGTAGGAACCGGAAGAATAGAAAGAGGAGTTGTAAAGATCAACGAAGAGGTCGAAATTGTTGGTATCAGACCTACTCGTAAATCTGTTGTTACCGGAATTGAAATGTTCCAGAAGCTTCTTGATATAGGACAGGCAGGCGATAACGCCGGTCTTCTTCTCAGAGGTGTTGACAAGACTGAACTGGAGCGCGGAATGGTTATCGCAAAACCAGGTACTATCAAGCCGCATACCAAGTTTACAGCTGAGGTTTATATCCTTAAAAAGGAAGAGGGTGGACGTCATACACCGTTCTTCAACGGTTACCGTCCTCAGTTCTATTTCCGTACAACAGATGTGACTGGTTCAGTCACTTTGCCGGAAGGCGTTGAGATGGTTATGCCTGGCGATAACCTTCAGGTTAATGTTGAGTTGCTTGCTCCTATCGCTATGGATGAGGCTCTTCGTTTCGCTATCCGTGAGGGTGGTCGTACCGTCGGTGCAGGTTCCGTAACCAAGATTATTGAATAATAGATTGTATGGCGTCTCGGGACGGGGCCAGAGATCCCGTCCTATTTTTATTGATAACACGAAACAGGGTTGACAAGTGGCTGTACAGCAAAAGATCAGAATAAAGCTCAAGTCTTATGACCATAGTCTGGTTGATAAGTGGGCGTTAAGGATTATTGATGTAGTCAAGCAGACAGATGCTATCATCTTTGGTCCAATACCGTTGCCTACAAAATCTCATGTGTATACCGTAAACCGGTCTCCGCATGTTGACAAGAAGTCACGTGAGCAGTTTTCTTTCTCCTCTCACAAGAGGTTGATTGAAATAATAAACCCGACATCCAGAACCATAGATATGCTGATGAAGCTGGAGCTTCCAAGTGGTGTTGATGTTGAAATTAAGTCTTAAAGAATTAGAATAGTTAATTCAATATGGGTGCGATTCTTGGAAAAAAAATCGGCATGACCCGTTTATTCAATGATAAACGCGAAGCAGTATCCTGCACGATTATCCAGGCAGGTCCATGCTTTGTGACACAGGTTAAACGTGTTTCTACAGACGGATACGATGCTTATCAGGTTGGTATCGGTGAAAGAGATGAGAAAAAAGTAAGCAAGCCGCTGCAGGGCCATTATAAAAAGGCAGGAGTAGCTCTTGGCTTTAAATTGGCTGAGTTTGACTTTTCAGAGCTTAATCAGGACCTTCAGCTCGGTAGTCCTGTGAGCGTTGAATCTTTCAAAGAAGGCGAGATAATTAATGTTCTCGGTGTTTCGAAAGGAAAGGGTTTTGCTGGTGTTATGAAACGTCATAATTTCAGCGGCGGACAGAGAACACACGGTCAGTCTGACAGGCAGAGAGCTCCAGGATCTGTCGGTGGCTCTTCCGATCCGTCAAGGGTTTTCAAAGGTACCAGAATGGCTGGACGCATGGGATCCGATAATATTACAGTCAGGAATCTTCAGATATTCAAGATCATCCCTGAATCTAATCTTATTGTTATAAAGGGATCTGTGCCTGGACCTAAGAATTCCTATGTCAAGATTGTTTCTACAAAAAAGTAAATGCTGAATGCGCGAAGCTATGGAACTTAAAGTTTTAAATACCGGCGGCACTGAAACCGGGGAAGTGGTAACGCTCCGTGATGATATATTCGGCGCTGAAATATCAGAACATGCGATGTATCTCGATGTTAAGTCGATTCTCGCACACAAGAGGCAGGGTACTCACAAGTCAAAAACACGTGGCGAAGTAAGAGGTGGAGGCAGAAAGCCTTTACGTCAGAAAGGCACAGGCAATGCGCGTCAGGGTTCTACCCGCTCGCCGCTTAATATTGGTGGTGGAACGATATTCGGCCCTACACCTCATGCTTACGAACAGAAGGTCAACAAGAAGGTTAAACTTCTTGCAAGACGTTCAGCATTGAGTTCTAAAGCCAGGGCAGGCCAGATTGTTGTAGTTGAGGATTTCAGGTTTGAATATATCAAGACAAAACCTTTTGCAGAGATACTGAAAAACCTTGGACTCTCAGAGAAAAAAACATTGTTGCTTACACCTGAATATGATATGATTATTGCAAGATCAGGCAGAAATATTGAAGTACTCAATATCATGACTGCCGATACTGCATCGACATACGATATTCTTCATAGTCATACAGTACTTGTTCAGAAGACAGCGTTGCAAACAATTGAAGATACATTAGGGTAATTGGAGTATTCCAGAAAAAGGAGTTAAAGAGATGAAAAACCCATTGTTGCGGCCATTATTGACTGAAAAAAGTACAGGCCTGACAGAGAAGAAAGGACAGTATGTTTTTATCGTTAAACCCGATGCAGACAAGACTGAAATAAAAACAGCAGTCGAAAAGAAATTTGGTGTAGAAGTAAAATCGATTCGCACGGTTAACTATCTCGGGAAATCCCGCAGCCAGAATACCAGAAAAGGGTTGATTACCGGTAAAAAGAGTGACTGGAAGAAAGCTATTGTTACTCTCAAAAAGGACCAGGCGATAGATTACTACGCAGGTTCAGCCCAGCAGAGCGAAGGATAGAAATCATAAAAAGGATAGATCATACATTCAAATGGCTATAAGGAAATTAAGGCCGGTAACGCCAGGGTCAAGGTTCATGTCCTACCCTGCATTCGATGAAATAACAAAAACCACTCCTGAAAAGGGTTTGCTTGTTAAACTCAAGAAATCGGGTGGTCGAAATGCCGCAGGAAGAAAAACTTCAAGGCACAGAGGCGGAGGACATAAGAGGCATTACAGGATTATCGATTTTAAGCGCAACAAGGATGGAATACCTGCAACGGTTGCTGCTATTGAGTATGATCCTAATCGTTCATCAAGAATTGCATTATTGCATTACATTGATGGAGAAAAACGTTATATTCTCGCCCCGAAAGGTTTAAATGTGGGTGATAAGGTGGAAAGTGGCGACAAGGTCGAAATCAAGGCCGGCAACACCATGACACTGAAAAATATTCCTCTCGGTACTGATATTCACAATGTTGAAATGAAGGCCGGAAAGGGTGGTCAGATAGTTCGTTCAGCAGGTGGTTTTGCTGTTCTTGCTGCACGTGAGGGTGATTATGTTACACTTAAACTTCCTTCAGGTGAAATTCGCAAGCTCAGAGTTGAATGTCGGGCAACGATTGGAGTCGTCGGAAACAGCGATCATGAAAATGTCGTGTTAGGAAAGGCCGGCAGAAGTCGCTGGCTTGGAATCCGCCCACAGACAAGAGGTATGGCGATGAACCCGGTCGATCACCCGATGGGTGGTGGTGAAGGTAAATCGAAATCAGGTGGTGGTAGAAAACATCCTATGTCACCATGGGGTCAGCTTGCAAAGGGTCTGAAGACCAGAAACAAGAAAAAGGCTTCACAGAAATTGATTGTACGCGGCAGAAATGCCAAATAACTATAGCGGTTAACAACAACAAGCAGAGAAACTATGCCAAGATCACTTAAAAAGGGACCGTTCATTGATATAAAGCTGGAAAAGCGGATCCTTGATATGAATACCAAGGGAGAAAAAAAGGTCGTGAAGACCTGGTCCAGAAGTTCAATGATTTCGCCTGATTTTGTAGGTCATACAGTTGCTGTACATAATGGCAAAAGTCATGTCCCGGTCTATGTAGGTGATAATATGGTAGGTCACAAGCTTGGAGAGTTTGCCCCGACGAGATCGTTTCGCGGCCATGCTGGTGGTGGAAAGGCCGAAAAAGGTGGCGCAGCACCAAGGAAAAAATAAATTGAAAAACGCGAAAGGGTAAAGATATCATGCAAGCTAAAGCAATTTTACGGGATACGCCGACATCGCCAAGGAAAATGCGTCTTGTGGCCGGCCTCGTTCGAGGGAAACAGGTTGATCTGGCAAAGGCTATTCTGCTTAACTCAACCAAAGCAGCTTCACGCAATGTCATGCAGACGCTTAAGTCAGCAGTGGCAAATTACGCGCAGCTGAATCCGGATGAGAGGGTCAGTGATCAGGAGCTTTTCGTCAAAACTATTTTTGTTGATGAAGGTACCACACTGAAAAGAACACTTCCTGCGCCTATGGGTCGGGCATTCAGGATTCGCAAAAGATCAAATCATCTGACAATTGTCATTGATAAGGTTAAAAATCCAGTAACAAAATAAAACAAGGAGAGCGCATTGGGTCAGAAAGTTAATCCTACTGGATTCAGGCTCGGTATTATCAGGGACTGGGCATCACGTTGGTACGATGATAGTCCGGTTATTTCGGAAAAAATCAAGCAGGATCACGTTATACGTACATACGTCCTTGCCCGGTTGAAGAAAGAAAGAGCTGGAATCGCACGTATAATCATTGAGAGAACGACAAAGCATGTCAAGATCAATATTTATGCAGCTCGTCCTGGTGCCGTTGTAGGAAGAAAGGGTGAGGAGATTAATAATCTTTCTCAGGAACTCAGCCGTATTACCGGAAAAGAAGTCAAAATAGATGTTGTTGAGGTTGTCAAGCCGGAAATTGAGGCACAGCTGATCGGTGACAATATTGCTTACCAGCTTGAAAACCGTGTTTCATTCAGAAGAGCGATGAAACAGGCAATCCAGCAGGCAATGCGCTCTGGAGCTGAAGGTATCAGAATCAAGTGCGGCGGCCGTCTTGGTGGTGCAGAAATTGCGCGTTCCGAACAGTATAAAGAGGGCAAAATACCGCTTCATACCATTCGCGCCAATGTGGATTATGCAAGTTGCACAGCTCATACCATTGCAGGCACCATTGGAATAAAAGTCTGGGTTTACAAAGGTGAAGTCCTCGTTCAGCGTATTGACGCAATTGAGGAAGATGAAATGAAGAGAATGAAAGATAGACGCACTGACTCTGGTCCAAGAGGTCGTGATACTCGCGATCCACGTTCAAAGCGTCGCCAGCGCACGAAGCGATCTTAATATCAAGTACCATACAATAAGAAAACGAATGGAGTTGCCTGTATGTTAATGCCAAAGAGAGTTAAATATAGAAAGACACAAAGAGGCCGCATGAAGGGCAATGCAGGGCGTGGTACTGATGTTTCTTTCGGTTCTTTCGGTTTGAAAGCAATTGAGGGTGCATGGATTACTGCCCGTCAGATTGAGGCAGCCCGTGTTGCAATGACCAGGTTTATGAAAAGAGACGGAAAAATCTGGATCAGGATATTTCCGGATAAACCGGTAACCAAAAAACCCGCTGAAACCCGCATGGGTTCAGGAAAAGGCTCTCCGGAGTTCTGGGTTGCGGTTGTTAAGCCGGGAAGAGTTATGTTCGAGGCTGACGGTGTGCCGAAAGATGTTGCTACAGAGGCATTTCGCCTTGCAGCACAGAAGTTGCCGATCAAGACCAAGTTCATAGTCCGTCCTGATTACGAAGGATAAACGAGAGAAATAATTCGACAAGAGGGTTACTTATTATGAAAAAGTATGAAATTGCGGCATTAAGCAAACAGGAATTGATCGACAGGCTCAAGGAGCTTGAAGACAGACTTGCCGATATCAATTTTTTTAAAGTTATTGAGCAGCCGCAGAATCCTATGGTTTTTCGCAATTCGAAACGGGATATTGCGCGCATGAAATACCGGCTCCATCAACTCGCTTCAGCTGAGACAAGCCAGGCTTGAGGGCAGGCAAACTAAAAAACCGTTTATTGACAAATGGAAGAACAGAAAATGGACAGTGTAGCTCAGGGACAGAATGTTCCGGAAAGAGGAAGAAAAAAAAGCTGGTTAGGTAAGGTTGTCAGTGATAAGATGGATAAGGCATGCGTAATTGCTGTCGAGCGCAGGGTACAGCACCCGGTTTACAAGAAATATTTCAAGAAAACCACCAGGCTTATGGCTCATGATGAAAAGAATGAAGCCGGAATTGGTGATCTTGTCAAGGTCGTAGAGTGCCGTCCACTCAGCAAGAGAAAGAGCTGTCGCTTGGTAGAAATCATTGAGAAAGCCAAGTAAGAGAGGATATTTTTTACATTTATTAAAGTTTGAAACAGGATGATCCAGAAAGAAACAAATCTGGTTGTTGCCGATAATAGTGGTGCAAAAAAAGTTCGCTGCATTCACGTATTCGGTGGAACCGGGAGGCGTTATGCCTCATTGGGTGATCAGATTATTGTATCAGTTAAAGCAGCTGTTCCCGGTGGCATTGTAAAAAAGAAAGATGTCTGCAGAGCTGTTGTTGTTCGCTGTGTCAAGGAATCGCGTAGAAAAGACGGTTCATATATTCGTTTTGACGAAAATGCCGTTGTTCTGCTTAATGCGCAGGGTGAGCCAAGAGGTACCCGTATTTTCGGGCCGGTCGCAAGAGAGCTTCGTGACAGGAAATTTATGAAGATTGTTTCTCTGGCGCCGGAAGTTTTATAAGGTGCTTCAGGCGGGAGTAACTCAGTTGGTAGAGTCACAGCCTTCCAAGCTGTTGGTCGCGAGTTCGAGTCTCGTCTCCCGCTCAGGATTTTATGAATAATATCATATCAGTGAAAAATGAAAACAGGGATTAAGAAGGTTAAGCTGCACGTCAAGAAGAATGACTCAGTTGTAGTTATAAGCGGGAATGATAAAGGAAAAGCAGGCAAGATACTTAAGGTATTTCCTTTAAAAGGCCGTGTTATCGTCGAAGGGGTTAACATCCGCAAGCGCCATATGCGTCCGACCCAGGGTCAGCCGCAGGGATCGATCATTGAAAGAGAGTTCCCTATTCACGCTTCTAACGTTAAGAAGAGTTAATTGTTTCCACTAAATATCAGAATGACAAAGACCATTCTGATTAACTGATAAAGAATAAGATGGCCAAGATTAAAGACGAGAACACAGAGTCGACACCGGTAACTCCTTCAGTAGCAAGACTGCAGACCTTTTATAAGGAAAAAGTCACCCCTAAGCTTGTCGAGCGCTTTCAGTACAAGAATATCATGAAGGTCCCGAAGCTTCAGAAAATATCAATTAACATTGGTGTCGGTGCAGCTGCAGCCGAGCCTAAACTGCTTGAAATAGCTTTACAGGAGCTGGCCCAGATTACCGGTCAGAAGCCTCAGAGTCGTAAATCGAAAAAAGCGATATCAAACTTCAAGCTTCGTGAAGGTCAGCCGATCGGATGCCGCGTAACGCTTCGCCGCAAGGCCATGTATGAGTTTTTTGATCGTTTTGTCAGTCTAGCCGTTCCAAGAATTCGTGATTTCCGTGGACTCAATGATACCAGTTTTGATGGTCGCGGTAACTACACTGTCGGTGTTAAGGAACAGATTATTTTTCCGGAAATTGATATCGATAAGGTACCAAGAATATCAGGAATGGATATCAGTTTTGTAACCTCCGCATCTACAGACGAAGAAGCTTATGTGCTCCTTTCGGAACTTGGAATGCCATTCAAAAAGAAGAACAACTAAATAATTCAGACACAGATGGCAAAGAAAAGCGTTATAGCAAGAAACGAAAAGAGGATAAAGCTTGTAGAGAAATATGCAGTTATCCGTGAGGAGTTGCTCAAAGCAGGTGACTATGAGGCTCTGCGCAAACTGCCGAGAGACAGTTCTGCGACAAGAGTTCGTAATCGTTGTGTCCTGACTGGCCGTGGAAGAGGCGTTTATGCTAAATTTGGATTGTGCCGGCACATGTTCCGCAAGTTTGCGCTTGAGGGAAAACTGCCCGGTGTTAAAAAAGCAAGCTGGTAAATCAGTTTGTACGTGTTAAAGAGAGGTATTTGTATCATTTTCGAAAGTAACCAACGTTTGCTATGCCTGTAACGGATTCAATTGCAGATTATATCACCCGTATCAGAAATGCGGGGAGAGCAAAAAACAAAACAACCGATATCCCATACTCTAAGCTCAGGGAGAATCTCTCGCAATTGCTTGTGGATAAAGGGTACATTAAAAGCTTTACGGTCATTACATCCGAAAAGTTCCCTTTTATACGGGTTGATCTGAAGTATACAGCTCATGGTGACCCGGCCATAAAAGAAATTACAAGGGTAAGCAAGCCTGGTCGGCGTGTTTATGACGGAAAGGATATTAAAAAATATCTTGGTGGTCTCGGGTTGTATATCCTTTCATCATCGAAAGGTGTTATTACCGATAAAGAGGCAAGGGCACAGGGCGTTGGCGGTGAGATCCTGTTCCGTATCTATTAATTCATAAGCCTAAGAGCATTAGAATACCATGTCAAGAATAGGAAAAATGCCCATACCCCTGAGCAATCAGGCGAAGATAGAGATCAAAGACTTGAACATCAGGGTATCAGGTCCTAAAGGCACTCTTGAGCAGAGCCTTACCGATCAGGTAAAAATTACCGAGGAAGCTGGTATCATTACTGTAACCAGAGTCGATGACAGCAAGAAGGCTAAAGCCCAGCATGGTCTTTACCGTATGCTTATCAGCAATATGGTAGAGGGTGTTACCAACGGTTTTACAAGAAAACTTGAGATTGCAGGTGTTGGATATCGTGCAGAGTTGAAAAATGATCTCCTCGCCCTGACACTTGGATATTCACATATGATTTATTTCAAGGCTCCTGATGAGATTAAAATTGAAGTGCCCGATCAGGTTACTGTGCTTATAAGCGGTATTGATAAAGCGCTTGTTGGTCAGGTCGCTGCCAAGATTCGTTCATTCAGAAAACCTGAGCCTTACCGTGGAAAGGGTATCAAATATGCCGGTGAAGTTATCCGTCGCAAGGAAGGAAAGGCTGCTGGTAAGTAAGAAAGGAATGCACGCACAGCTCAAGTAGTCAGGCAATAACATTATACAACGGTTCAAGAGAATGAGTCAAATCGATAAAGCCTCCCGGAGGCAGAAAATCAAGGACAGAAGCAGAGCCAATGTCCAGGGTACACAAGCAAAGCCAAGGCTTTGTGTTTACAGAAGTCTTTCTCAGATATACGCGCAGCTTATTGACGATGTGAACAGCAAAACCATTATCGCCGCATCATCGATGTCCAAAGATAATAAGGGACTGACTGGTACCAAGTCCGAAGTATGTCGTATCATCGGCAAACAGATTGCAGAAAAAGCCCTTGCTGAGGGTATAACAAATATAGTATTTGACAGGAATGGTTTTCGTTATCATGGCAGAGTCAAGGCATTGGCTGATGGTGCGAGAGAAGCAGGACTGATCTTTTAACAACTTTTCAAAGAGAAAGTAAATGGCGAAAACATCTGCTAAGATTATCAGGCCCGGAGAATTAAATCTGAAAGAGAAGCTTGTTCATATCAACAGGACGGCAAAGGTTGTAAAAGGCGGAAAACGTTTTGGATTTAACGCCATTGTTGTAGTTGGCGATAAAGAAGGACATGTCGGTTACGGGCTTGGCAAAGCGAACGAAGTTCAGGACGCTATTGCAAAGGGCATAGAAGACGGCAAAAAGAATGTTATCAAGGTGCCGATTGTCAAGGGTACCATTCCTCATCAGATTATTGCAAGGTACGGTGCTGCCAAGGTCATGATGAAGCCTGCGACTCCCGGTACCGGTCTTATTGCCGGTGGAGCTGTCAGAGCAGTATTGGAAATGGCAGGTATACACGATATACTGACCAAATCACTTGGTTCATCCAATCCACATAATGTGGTGAAAGCTGCAATAAAAGGATTACAGAGTATTTCTGATGCCTATGACGTCGGTGAAAGACGGTCAAAGAGCCTGCAAGAGGTTTTTGAAAGCTAAAATTGAGAATGCGATCATGAGTGAGAAAACACTGAAAATTACCCAGGTTCGAAGCATTATTGGTGGAACGAAAAAACAGAAAGCCACCATCAAGGCGCTTGGACTCGGAAGGCCACACTATCAGGTTGACAGACAGGATAATCCTTGCACCAGAGGGCAGATAAGAGTTGTACAGCACCTTGTCAAGGTTGAGGAAGTCTAAGTTTTTTACTAATAGAAAGTCGGGAATTGAAACCATGGATTTAAGTTCACTTCGTCCAGCTAAAGGCGCAGTAAAGAATAAAAAGCGGGTTGGCCGCGGTCAGGGTTCGGGCAACGGAACTACAGCCGGCAAGGGCAACAAAGGTCAGCAGGCACGTAGCGGCTACAAGAGACCTAAAATTGAAGGTGGACAGATTCCGGTTTACCGGAGGTTGCCAAAATTTGGTTTTACTCCTCTTGACAGCAACCCTGTCAATACAGTCAATCTTTCACAGCTTGACAAATGGATACAGGAAGGACTTATAGAGAATGAGATTTCTATTCTCGATCTCAAGTCGCTCCTCCATGCAAGTAATGCTGACTATTTCAAAATTCTCGGTAATGGCGAGCTCAGCACAGCTGTCACCATTACTGCTCATGCATTCAGCAAGAGTGCCGAAGAAAAAATCACCGCAGCTGGCGGCAAAGTAATCAAGGCATTCCGTACGCTTGAAGAGGCTTCAAAAATCAGGGATATATCATTTGAAGAGGCTCTATTGAAACCAAAGGCACCTTTGGTAAAAAGAGTAAAAAAAACTCCTAAGCCCTGAACCCGTTAAAAGGACGCTATGAAGCTAAATGAAAGTATAAGGAACATAAATAAAATCCCTGAACTCCGCCAGCGGATCCTTTATACGCTTCTTCTGTTATTTGTCTACAGACTTGGTTCCCACATTACCATCCCGGGTGTTGATGCGGCTGCAGTAGCAGGCGCATCGCAATCCCACTCCAATGATCTCTTCGGACTTTTTGACCTTTTTGTTGGTGGAGCTTTTGCCAGAGCATCGATATTCTCTCTTGGCATTATGCCTTATATATCCGCCTCAATCATCATCCAGTTGCTTGGAGCGGTGACTCCCTACTTCCAGAAACTGCAGAAAGAGGGTGAGGATGGTCGACAGAAAATAAGCCAGATGACGCGTTACGGGACGGTAGTGATAGCAGCCCTCCAGGCTTGGGGCGTAAGTGTGAGTCTCTCAAGTCCGGCCTCATTCGGTAAAGTCATTGTACCCGATCCGGGCATTTTCTTTTCTGTGACGGTTGTTATCCTTTTGACCGCTGCTACTGTCTTTGTCATGTGGCTTGGTGAAAAGATCACCGATCGAGGTATAGGAAACGGTATATCCCTCATTATTATGATAGGTATTCTTGCCCGGTTTCCACAGGCGCTGGTAGCGGAATTCCGTTCGGTCTCCCTTGGCAGTAAAAACTGGATTATCGAGATCATTATTCTCGCTATCATGGCGGCAATTGTTGCATTTGTTGTTGTGCTCACTGTTGGAACCCGCCGCATTCCAGTACAGCATGCCAAACGTGTTGTCGGACGCAAGGTTTATGGCGGAAGTACCCAGTACATACCCATGAGGATTAATACTGCTGGTGTCATGCCCATTATT
>CAIXLG010000076.1 GCA_903920215.1 uncultured Chlorobiaceae bacterium | reverse complement strand
GTCCCTACAGTCCGGCGGGAGACCAGCCGAAAGCCATTGAATCACTTACCGAAGGAGTGCTGTCAGGCAATCCATACCAGACCCTGCTTGGCGTTACCGGTTCCGGTAAAACATTCACCATTTCAAACGTCATTGCCCAGGTCAACAAGCCTGTGCTGGTGATGAGCCATAACAAGACCCTTGCCGCACAGCTCTACGGCGAGCTCAAACAGTTTTTTCCTGATAATGCCGTTGAGTACTTTATCAGCTACTATGACTTTTATCAGCCTGAGGCCTATCTGCCTGCGCTTGACAAGTATATAGCCAAAGACCTGCGCATAAACGACGAGATTGAACGCCTGCGTCTCAAAACCACCAGCGCGTTGCTCAGTGGCAGAAAGGATGTTATTGTTGTCAGTTCTGTCAGTTGCATTTATGGTCTTGGTTCACCTGAAGACTGGAAAGCCCAGATTATTGAACTGCGTGCCGGCATGGAAAAAGATCGGGATGCTTTTCTGAAAGAGCTGATAGCCCTTCATTATATCCGTGATGATGTTCAGCCCACTTCGGGGAAGTTCAGGGTCAGGGGTGATATTATTGATCTTGTTCCGGCACATGAGGAGCTTGCTCTTCGAATCGAGTTTTTCGGAAACACGATAGAGAGTCTTCAGACCTTTGAAATTAACAGCGGGGAAGTGCTTGGGGTCGAAGACTATGCGTTTATCTATCCGGCCCGGCAGTTTGTCGCTGATGAGGAGAAGCTCGCTGACGCCATGCTGGCAATTGAAAATGAGCTTGCAGGTCGGTTGAATGTTTATCGCGATGAAAACCGCTTTCTTGAGGCCCGCAGGATTGAGGAGCGGACCCGTTATGATCTTGAAATGATCAAGGAGCTCGGCTACTGTTCAGGGATTGAAAATTATTCAAGGCATCTTTCCGGACGCAAGGAAGGTGAGCGCCCTTACTGCCTCCTTGATTATTTCCCTTCGGATTATCTTGTTGTCATTGATGAATCCCATGTAACGCTGCCGCAGATACGGGGCATGTATGGTGGCGACCGTTCCCGCAAAACCATTCTTGTGGAGCACGGTTTCAGGCTTCCTTCAGCGCTCGACAATCGCCCGCTTCGTTTTGAGGAGTTTGAGGAGATGGCGCCTCAGGTTATCTGTGTCAGCGCCACTCCCGCCGAGCATGAACTGATGCGTTCAGGCGGAGTGGTGGTTGAACAGCTCGTACGTCCTACGGGCCTGCTTGACCCTCCGGTGGAAGTTCGTCCAGTCGCGGGGCAGATCGATAATCTGATTGCAGAAATCCGTAAACATACAGCCAGAGGTCATAAGGCTCTGGTCATGACCTTGACAAAAAGAATGGCTGAAGATCTGCACGACTTTTTCAGGAAGACGGGCATACGCTCGCGCTATTTGCATTCAGAGATCAAGAGTCTTGAGCGCATACAGATTCTCAGGGAGCTCAGGGTTGGGGATATCGATGTGCTTGTAGGGGTTAACCTTCTTCGTGAGGGGCTTGATTTGCCTGAGGTATCGCTTGTGGCGATTCTTGATGCCGATAAGGAGGGTTTTTTGCGCAACACCCGTTCGCTGATGCAGATTGCCGGCAGGGCAGCGCGTAATGTTGAGGGTTTTGTTGTGCTCTATGCCGATGTTCTGACGCGTTCCATTCGTGAAGTGCTCGATGAAACTGCAAGACGTCGTGCGATTCAGCATCGGTATAACGAAGATCATGGCATTACGCCGCAGTCAATTATTAAATCGATTGATCAGGTTCTTGATACCACCAGTGTGGCTGATGCCGAAGAGCGCTATCGCAGAAAGCGGTTTGGGCTTGTGGCTAAGCCTGAAAGGTTGCTTTCGGGTCTCATCGAAACGTTGACGCCTCAGGAAACGTATGCCATGGCGGCTGAACTCCGGATAGAGATGCAGGAGGCTGCTGTGCAGATGGAGTATGAAAAAGCGGCTTATCTCCGAGATGAGATTTCAAAGCTTGAGCAGGCCATAAAGCGTTTGCCGGCTGAGGGATAGAATTTTGTTTGTCTGTCCCATATTCTGTCAGCGTAGTACAGCGATACCCTTCCGGTCGATCACGTCCAATAACCGCTTAGCGGCTCCGCCAGGCTTCTTTACCCCCTGCTCCCATTGCTGAACAGTCGTTTTGCCAATCCCGAGCATCAAAGCAAAAACAGGCTGGCTAAGATGGTTTTTTGTCCGAATGCGGCGGATGTCCTCTGGCCGAAAAGCCTTTGTTTCGGGCAAACAAAGCGATTCTACTGTACGCATCGTTACTTCGTCCATCGCTCCGACCTCAAAAAGGTCCTTGGCCATTTCATGGGCTATATCAAGAATCTTGCTCATTAGATGTTACCTCCCTGTATTTCTTTGTCGATATAAGTTCTTGTAACTGTTTGTCTGTTGCATTTAAAAAGTCTTTGGCTGTAAGTTGAAGTGCGGTTTTCTCTTTGTTTGAGATGTTAGCTTTGTCGTTTTTAGCAAAAGCATAGAGAAAAACCACCCGACTCCCATCGCTTTTCCGGTATCCGACAATAACGCGGAAACCTGAACGCTTGCCCCCACCTTCCCGAGGAATTCGCTTCTTAAACAAGCACCCGCCCAGGGAACCTTCAACAATCCCTGCTACAACATCCTTCGCGGTAACCCACAAAACAGAGTCAGAAAGTTCCTCATCTTCCGCCCATCGGGAAAACCATTTATTAGTAAATACTCTCATTCCATTAAAGATATCACTAAGTGCTATACTTCGCAACAAAAACTTATTAGCCCAGCAATCATTTCAAACCAAGTTTTATGGTAGCCGAGATATCACTGTTTCGGGCTTGTGGCCCGGTATCATTCAGCACCGTAGGTAACTGAGTAAATCAGAAAATAAGCGATTACTCTGTTTATTTATACTCCATAGTTATCATTATTTTACTTAAGTTGATCTTTGTGTCTTGTTGCAGCTTTCTTCTTTTCAACCCCATACGATAAATATTGATACGTTTCATACACGCTTCAGAGTTCAGCTTACCCGGAGTGAATATCAGGAAGTGACCGAAAATTGGGACCGATTACGCTTGAGGTCACAATCTGTGACCTCAAGTAGGCACGGTGGAAGACGATACCTTCCTATTGCCTTTACTGAACAGTGAGGCAAAGAACGGGCAGAATATGGAAAACAGGTCATCGAAACGCTGTCACAGCAAATAACCAAGCAGTATGGGAAAGGTTTTTCACCAACGAATTTAAAATATTTTCGACTTTTCTTTCAGGCATATCCTTCCCGCTTGAACGTGATTCGTCACCCGGCAGGTGACGAATTGGCCGGTAAATCAAAACACTCCCTGACAGGAAGAGAGTCACAGGTCGCTCAGAACTCTCCTGTTGATCACAGCGATTTTCCCGGTACTTTTTTCCCTGGAGTTTTATTCCCGTGATACAGGGACTCCTTATATGGGATAGTCAGTGCAAGTAGCCGACGGCGATGATTGCCTGAAGATTATAGTGTTTGGTATCGCAAAATGCGACACCATCCCGAAAGCATCTTGGAGACAAGAAATGATCGAAAACAAGCAAATGATTCCTGTTGATAGAATTCACAGTATGATTTTCACTCTTCGTGGTGTCCAGGTGATGCTTGATAGTGACTTGGCACGAATTTATGACGTTGAAACCCGAGTGTTCAATCAGGCAGTAAAAAGAAATATTGAGCGCTTTCCTGAGGCATTCCGATTTGAGTTGACTCCAGACGAGTATGATAACATGAGATCACAAATTGTGATCTCAAATGCTGACGATAACGCTTTAAGATCACAATCTGTGATCTTAAAAAAGGGCGGGCGAGGAGAGCATAGAAAATACCTTCCCTATGTCTTTACGGAACAGGGTGTTGCAATGCTTTCAGCCGTGATTAGAAGTGAAACGGCAATCAAGGAGAGTATCAAAATTATCAATGCTTTTGTGCAAATGCGACGGTTCATCCAGAACAACGCGCAAGTGTTTGTCCGGCTCGATTCGGTTGAGTAGCGGCAGCTTAGTTTTGATATTAACCTTATATAATTATTGAGATAGAGGTGCACTCGTTGACGAAACCGGCCCTTGATTTGATGTAACCCAAAGGCTCCGAATCATTGAAAATAAATCTTGAATAATTGGCTCCTGAACAGAGCGAACAAAACGAAACTTCCCTTGATGCAACTCATACTTTCTGAGAAACAACTTTTTTTCCTCTTCCAGAGAGATAAAGAAATCTAAATCAGGGTATTTGATTGTCAGCCAATTTTCCTCAACCTCATTCGGAATACTCGCATTATCAAAATATGTCTTGTTTTCGTTGTCAAATGAAAAACCAAAGCGCTTCATGATCGTTTTTAACTCAAGAGCAACTTTATAGCAAACAATGCCATAAAGTGGAGCTCGTTCACCTTGAAGATCCCGGATCAAGATTGCTTTATGTGTTGCCTTTTTCAGATCAGTGCCTGTGCAGTTCCCCTTAACCTCAATTACACAAAGAGCATCTTCTTTAGAGACAAAGCATTGGGAGCCTAATTTGCGAAGAAATGAGTGTGGTCTACAAAGAAGAATATCCAATTGTCCAGCATCGTTGGTTCCATCCGATAATGTCCCTTTGACGAGTGTTGGCTTTGGCTCAGAGCACGATTCCAGTATTGATATCAGAAAATCTTCACGAATTTCACCCTTCATCAATTCGTGGCTGATGATTTCGGAAATATCATACTGAGCCATCAGCATATTTTCCGAATACTGATCAAACTCTTCAAACTTCATCTGATTCCTCCTCTCCCCAGATGCGAGCGATGGTTGCCTGAATCTTTTTCTCGAACCGTTCGATCAGCTCGCGATTGGCGGCAACAAGTAATTGTTCGGCTTCGATCTCGGCGACGATGGATTGCTGGGTTTCGAGGGGTGGAAGAGGAATCAATAGGGAGCGAATGATTGCTTGGCTGATATTAGGTTGAGCCCCGCCAGTGCTAAGTCCAATCAATTCATCGGTTCGGCTTTTTAATAAGTAGAAAAGGAAATCCGAATTAATAGAGGAGTCGGGTAAGATGCCACAAACGGCCTGGTTGGTCGCAGCTTCGATCCCAAGGATACCCACTTTCCCAGCTGTGGCACCGTACATTGCGACAAGAACAGTTTTAACTGGGAAAATCTTAGAAGATGAATTCCTTAGACCTGATTCTGTAATCCTTTCCTCAACTGTCGTAATTAGGCCTTGGCCTACTTCACCACTTTTTAACCATGGAATTGTCCCGTTCTCGTAGAATTCTGTTTTCCCTTTCAAAGGAGTGCCCCCTGAACTTGTCTTCAAAATCTTTCCTAATTCCACCATCGGCCAGTCGGGGTGGATGAGGATGTGGGGGCGGTAGTTGTCGATGACTGCGCGGGCACCGTCGATGACTTTCTGGTATGCTTCTATCTCTGTAACGATCTCTTTCTGGACCTCCAAGGGAGGAAGGGGGATTTCATACTCTTTAAGTTTTGAGAAATGCCGTTGATAGCCGCTGCTTATTATAGGTTTAACTTTGAGAATGAAATACAAAAATCGCGGATCAAGATTATCAACTGTTTGAAGAATTTTAATTCCATCTGCTCCCTGAGCAAAAGGAGTTTCAACCAACTTAACTGCACAGGTGTGATCCCCGAATATAACCAATGGCTTATTTGGTCGAACTAAAGCAAATTCATCGTCAGTCCAACCAGCAACATAATCCTGTGACTGATCTATAATTGGAAATCTTCCGATTTCATTAAACGCAGTTTTTTGAATCTTGACTGGAGGCGTTATTGTATCAACGAGTAAATCGATTTTTATCCATGGGAATTTCGTTGATTGAGGAACACCCTCCCTATACCTCTCCCCGCTCAAATTATAATCCCCATTCTCCGCAATTTTCTTTTTTGGCACAATCAGCCCTTGCGTGAGTTCCAAATCTTCAACTGATTCATGACCTCGGAGGTTACCAAGATATTCGGCGATTTCGTTAACGACGATTGGAAGGTCGTTTTTCTTGATTGCGCGTCGTTGTGCGCCGAGTCCGAAGCCGTCGTTGTCTACCTTGAAGAAGGCGATGGAGTTGCTGTCCCTAGCAATGGATTTGTCAAGAATGATGATGGATGTTTTAACGCCGGAATAGGGCTGGAAGACTCCTGCAGGGAGTGATATGACGGCGACGAGGCCGGTATCGACCAGCATTTTACGGAGTTGTTTGTATGCGGTGCCGCTTTGAAAGATGATGCCTTCGGGGACAATGATTGCAGCTCGTCCGCTTGGTGTAAGGTGCTCTGCCATGTAATCGACGAAGAGCACTTCGCTGCGTGATGCCTGAATAGAAAAACGCTTGTGTGGTTTTATGCCGCCTTTTGGTGACATGAAGGGGGGATTGGCTAAGATGACGTCGGCGTACTCGTTCCATTTGTCCAGCGAGGTCAGGGTGTCGTACTCTTCAATATGCGGATCGGCGAAGCCATGCAGGTAGAGGTTTACCAGCGAAAGGCGAACCATATCGGGCGAGATATCGTAGCCGCTGAAGTTCAATGCAAGGCGGCCCTTTTCATCCGGGGTTAGAGTACTGTTTCCCTCTGCATCACTATTTGCTCGAAGAATGTGCTTGTATGATGAGATAAGAAAGCCAGCCGTTCCACATGCTGGATCAAGGACCTTTTCGTCTTTCTTTGGGTCGATGATGGTTACCATAAAGTCGATAATATGGCGGGGTGTACGGAACTGCCCTGCATCACCCTGAGAGCCAAGAACAGAGAGCAGGTATTCGAAGGCATCGCCAAGTCGTTCGGAGTGGTCATACTCAAACTCGTCGATGATTTTGAGGAAACTTTTGAGGGTTTCAGGGTCGCGGTAGGGGAGATAGGCGTTCTTGAAGATCGAGCGAAAGAGTGCTGGAATACCGGGGTTTTCCGGCATTGACGCTATCGCCTCGCTATACAAGTTGAGGGTTTCGTGACCTCCGAGTCCGGAACGCATGAGTTTTGCCCATCCGTAACGGGCAAACTCTTTGGTGAAAAAGCTCCTTTTCCCGCCGAGTTCTTCGCTTTCTGCGTCCATGTCGTCCATGAACTTGTAGATAAGAGCGATGGTAATCTGTTCAACCTGTGATTTTGGGTCAGGAACTTTACCGACAAGGATATCTCGGGCGGAGTCTATACGGCGTTTAGTGGCGGAATCGAGCATTGAACGGTTTATTTATGCGGCAAACTGGTTGAGGGAGACGTAGTCTTTTATGTATTCAGGAATAATGATCCGGTATTTGTCGGGGACAGCTTTAAGGTCGCGGGTTGAAAATACCGGATTTGTTGCCAACTCCGTAAAGTGTTTTGAATTGATAATCTGACGAATCTTGTCGTCGGTCGCATAGGCCTTGAAGTAGTGCTTCATGGCGGGGATGGCTTGAGCTTCTTCAGGCTTGTAATCAGCTATGAATTTGGTGAACTCCTCTTCGAGCAGCTCGTCTTTTGACTTGAAACGGGGTATGAGACCAAAGATTTTCTCAAGAATTTCGCGCAGGGTCAACCGGCGATCAACTGCGGCTGCTTTACGGAGTTTGTTGAGAGTGTAGTACTCGTTGGGCTTATCGAAGACTTCGGTGTTGACATAATCAATAACCCTGTCCCACTGACCGGCTTCAACACTTGCGGCAATAAAGTCATTTTCACGAATAACGTCTTCAAAGCGTTCGAAGAACATCCGGTCGATCTTCATCCCTTCGAGGCCGATAGTTTCTTCTTTTACTGATTTGAGTATGTCTTCACCGAGGTGTTCATAACTATGCAATGTTACTTCTGTACCTGTATCGGGGCCATCACTGCCTTTTGAGATTGGCTTGGGAAGCTTGATCTCTTTATCGTATTTGAACTTCTCTTCGAAATATTCGCAGTTGGCGAAAAAGTCGAAAAGCATGTAGACGCTTTTTTGCGGATTGCGAATGCTCTCTTTCAGGTTCTCATCAAAAAGCTGTTCAAGGAAATTGTGCTTTCGGGTGCCACGACCTTTTATCTGGATGAAGTCGGTCGGTGAAAAGATGGGGCGGAAAAGGCCGATATTGAGAATATCGGGGCAGTCGTATCCGGTGGTCATCATGCCGACTGTGACACAGACACGGGCTTTGCTTGTTTTATAGGTCTCAATAAAGTTGCAGGAACCGAGCAGATTGTTGTTAGTGAAGTTGATGGTAAACTGCTGGGCATCGGGGATTTGCGAGGTGACCTGTACGGCAAAGTCTGACTGGTATTTGCCCGGAAACATCCTGTCCGCAATCTGGTTGAGCATCTGTGTGAGACGGGCAGCGTGATGCTGGCTGACAGAAAACACAATTGACTTGCCTATTTCACCGCTGACCGGGTCGCGCAGGGCGTGCTCAAGGAGTGTTTTGCACAGGAGCATGTTTGTAGCGTCAGAAAAGAAGCGCTTTTCAAATGCCCGTAGTTTGAAGGCCTCTTCCTTGTCTTCACCTTCGCTGTCGGTAATGGTGACAATGAATCCTTTTTCGGAAAGGAGCTCTGTGGTAATTCCGGTTCGTGCATCAACCACGGTCGGAGTGATAAGGAAGCCCTCTTTTACACCGTCAAGCAGTGAGTATCGGAATGTTGGCTGACCGTTTTCGCAACCGAAGGTCCGGTAAGTGTCGAGCAGCATGCGCCGTTCTATCTCGCGTGGGTCTTTTGCTGACTTGCTTTCATTTTTAACCTTTTTGAGATAGTCGCGAGGTGTGGCGGTGAGGCCGAGTTTATACCCGATAAAGTAGTCGAAGACGGCGCGTGCGTTCCCGCCAATGGAGCGATGTGCCTCGTCGGAAATGACCAGATCGAAGTCAGTCGGTGAAAAGAGCTGCCGGTACTTGTTGTTGAAAAGCAGGGACTGAACGGTGGTGACAACGATTTCTGCGCGGCGCCAATCATCGCGATTCTCTTTGTAGACGACCGTTTTGCAATCGTTGGAAAGAACGGCTATAAAAGATTTCTTTGCCTGATCTTCGAGTTCAAGGCGGTCAACAAGGAAGAGAACTCGACGGGCATTGCTGGTTCTGAGAAAGAGCTTTATTATTGCTGCAGCTACCAGGGTTTTACCGGTGCCGGTTGCCATTTCAAAAAGAAAACGGTCTTTCCCCTCTTTGACTGCCTGCTGCAGAGCAACAATAGCGTTCAATTGGTATGGACGCAGGAATCGAAGCTTGTTGGCCTGGATGTATCCTGAACGTTCTGCCTCATTTTGCCAACCGGCTTCAGCGGCATAGTTCGGGCGTTGGGTTAACGCAATATAGTCGGAAGCAATCTTCTCGTCGAGGAGACGCTGCGGGTCGTTTATAATTTTTTGGTAGCCGGTAACGGAATCGGGAGTTGGAAACGATGAAATGATATAGGGGTTGCCACGTTCAAGATCCCAGAAATAGTGAAGGTTGCCGTTTGAGAGAATGACAAAACGGCAGTTTTGGGAACGGGCATATTTTCGAGCCTGTTCTTTGCCGATCAGCGGATCTTTCTCCTCTGACTTTGCTTCGAGCACAATGAAGGGAAAGCCTTTCTCGTTGAGAAGAAGAAAGTCAATAAACCCTCTGGAAAGCTTTTCAAAGTTGTTGCCAAGTGCATCAAGGTCCTGCATTTGTATTGCAACCTTTGGCTCAAGCTGGATATTGGGAGGCAGGTTTCTTTCAGCAAAGAAGCGCCAGCCGGAAGCTTCAAGCAGCTTGTTGATTTTGATACGCGCATCAGCTTCCTTCCCCATACTTGTCCCTGTTTTTCTGCCTTCTGGTTGAAAGATAGACTGAGCCAAAGAATTAGATTGGCGCCATAATGAAACCTGCTGTTATTTACGAAAAAGTCCCTTCAATTAAAAGAAATGCAGTGGGTTACCATATCACTCACATCTCTATCCAAAACAAAATTTATGTTCCTCGCAGGGAAAAAAAGCGCTGAGGGGATTAGGTCGGCCTTTCCGTATTGGCGCAATTTCATATTCTGAACTACTTGGTGCTGACTTAGTGCCAACTTGGTGCCGACTTGCTCGGTGACTTGCGCGACTTGTATGGATAATGCTTCGGCAAGTTCTTCCAACGACTTTTTTTTCAATACGTTATTACTTGCTATGACTTGCGCGGTAATGTTCTCTTCTGTCGATCCAGGTTGAACCGGTCGCCATTACGTTTGTATAGATGAACCGGCATCCTGCCTGAATTCCGGTGATCTGAGCCTGCTTTTGACGCAGAGCTCATAAAAGCAGCTTTCTTATTGCCTGATGCACTCTGTTTTGTATGTTACTTAATGGTACTTTTTTATCTATTTGGGACTTTTTTGTGATGAAAAGTCTGTAAGCTGTGTTTATATATAAGACTGATACTGTGTACATTATAGAATAAGTACACAGTACTGCCCCCCTTATCTTTTAACAGGTTTTTTTCGGGAGTTTGTTAGCGATGTTAGCCCAGATTGAGAAGGATCATTACGATAAACTCCACGAGATACTTGCGCTTTCCCGCCGGAATCTTAAAAACTTCGATGAATCTCTGATTCAGCGGGCTTTTTTTATGTGCTATCGGGCACATGAGGGAGAAAAAAGGGCTTCAGGGGAGCCTTTTTTCTATCATCCTGTTGAAGTTGCCACCATTCTCCTCAATGAACTTCCTCTTGATGGTGTCTCTGTTGCGGCGGCTCTCCTGCATGATGTTATTGAGGATAGCGGCTATACCTTTGAAGATATTGTAGCTGAACTTGGTGTTGAGGTTGCCGAAATTGTTGAGGGGCTTACCAAGATTTCGGGCATCATGATCAACCGGGAGACGACCCAGGCTGAAGGCTTTCGCAAGATGCTGCTTTCGATGGTGAAGGATATACGGGTTATTCTCATAAAGTTCTGCGATCGGCTGCATAACATGAGAACGCTTGAATCTCTTCCGGAGCATCGTCGCTTGAAGATTGCTCTTGAAACAAGGGATATCTACGCTCCTTTGGCGCATCGGTTCGGTCTTGGAAAGATGAAGGTTGAGTTTGAAAACCTTGCGCTCAAATATATTGACCCCGAAATGTATGACTTTCTGATGAAGAAGGTTCGCTTGAGCAGGGGAGAGAGGGTTAACTATCTGAGTAAAATGATAGTTCCCATCAAGGCTGATCTTGAAAAACAGGGCTTCAAGGTGGCAGTGGACGGTCGGGCAAAGCATCTTTTTTCGATATACAACAAGATGCGCAGCAAGAACAAGACGTTTGAGGATATTCACGATCTCTATGGTATCCGAGTCATTGTCGATACGGAGCGTATTGCCGACTGCTTTGCGGTCTATGGCTTTATTACACAGAAATACCCGCCTATTCCGCAACATTTCAAGGACTATATTTCCATACCGAAACATAATGGATACCAGTCTCTCCATTCAGCCATTATAGGTCCGAGAGGCCACATGATTGAGTTGCAGATCCGTACACAGCGTATGCATGAGTTTGCTGAGCTTGGAGTTGCTGCCCATTGGCGATATAAGGAAAAAATATCACGTGATGATGCCAACGTTGATTCTTTTCTGCGCTGGGCCAGAGAGCTGATCAAGGATGCCAATTCTGCGGCTGAATTTATGGAGGGATTCAAGCTCAATCTCTACCATGATGAAATCTACGTTTTTACTCCGAAAGGGGATATGAAAACGATGCCTGCCGGCGCGACCCCGATTGATTTTGCCTATGCGATTCATACTGAGGTTGGAAACGGTTGTATCGGCTCCAAGGTTAACGGCAAGATTGTTCGTCTGAATGCGGTGCTGAAATCCGGTGACAGGGTGGAGATCATCACATCCAAAAACCAGAAGCCGAAATCCGATTGGCTGAAAATAGTTGTTACACAGCGAGCCAAGCTTAAAATTCGATCTGCCATCAATGAGGAACGGCGGATTCAGATTGAAAAGGGCCGGGGCATGTGGGAAAAAATGCTTACCGGAACCAAAAAACTTCTTTCTGATAATGATATCATTCGGCAGGTTAAGCGATATGGTATCAAGACCCCTGCAGATTTCTTCAGTGCTCTTGCCAGTCAGCAGATCAACGGTGAAGAGGTCATTGAGCGTGTAACAAGCGCCCGAAAGGAAGAGCCTGCTGCAAAATCTGCCACTGACGAAGCCCGTGAAGTTGAGGATTATCTGCAGAAAGCCCGGCAGGAGCAGGAACAGGAAGGTGTGGTGTCCAAAAAGGATGAGGTTATTATTGCCGGCATGAGCAATATCGCATATTCCTACGCTAAATGCTGTCAGCCGGTGCCCGGTGATGATGTGATTGGATTTGTGACAACAGAGGGTGTTGTTAAAATTCACCGCAAAAACTGTGTCAATGTCAGCAATGAAAATCTTCAGAAAAGTGAGCGGGTTGTCTCTGTTTCATGGAACCGGAAGGTTGAGACCGATTTTCTTGCTGGTATAAAGATTGTCGGTGAAGATCGTATTGGCATTATCAACCAGATTACCACGGTCATCTCAAAATTTGATACCAATATCCGCAGTATTTCGCTTCATGCCCGCGATGGGATGTTTGTCGGTACGCTCATGATCTATGTGCGTAACGCCGACAAGCTGAGCTCTCTGATGGACAAGGTGAAAAAAGTTCAGGGAGTCTTTTCGGTTGAGCGTCTTATAAGCTGAGCGCGTTTCGTTACGAAACGCCACCCCTGGTTGCCATGTTTAAAAATGTTTTATCGCTGCTGTTCTGTAAGAAATCGGTATTCGTATATTGGTTTTTATCAACAAACCGGTGGGGAATGACTGACCAACAAAATAGCAGGGCATAGAAAAAAAAGCTTTGATTATCCTGTTTAAATGTTTTTTTACAGTCAGTTGTACCATCACTCAATCAATTTAGTAGAGAGTAGTTATGAAAAAAACAGCATTATACTCATGGCATGAACAGGCTGGAGCAAAAATTATTGACTTTGGCGGTTATCTGATGCCGGTACAGTATTCCGGAATTATTGCCGAGCATAAGGCTGTTAGAAATGCAGCAGGGTTGTTTGATGTTTCTCATATGGGAAACTTTTACGTTAAAGGCACTCGAGCAAAGGATTTTCTCCAGTCCGTCACGACCAACGACCTTGAAAAACTGGAAGCAGGTTTTGCGCAATACAATCTTCTGCTTTATCCTCATGGAGGTATTGTAGATGATCTTATTATCTACCGCATTGATAGCGATACCTATTTTCTTATAGTCAATGCAAGCAATGCGCCAAAAGATTTCGCATGGCTGCAGCAGCATATCACAGCTTTTGAAGGAGTTACCCTCGAAGATCATACAGACACTCTTTCATTGATTGCTCTTCAGGGGCCGGTAGCTCTCGATATTCTCAAAATCGTTTTCCCTTCTCTTGCTATAGAATCACTTGGATCGTTTCAGTTTTGTAACACCTCATTTCAGGGTTCCGATCTTATGATTGCAAGAACCGGCTATACTGGTGAAAAGGGTGTGGAAATCTGTCTCCCGAATGAGATTGCTTTGCCCTTATGGCAGGCCCTTATTGATGCTGGCAAGGAGTTTGGTATTCAGCCCATAGGGCTTGGAGCGCGTGATACTCTCCGTCTTGAAATGGGTTACTCTCTCTATGGTCATGAGATTGATCAAGACACAAACCCGCTTGAGGCAAGGCTGAAATGGGTGGTGAAAATGAAGAAAGGACATTTTATCGGTAAAGAGGCATGCGAGCAGGTTGAACTCAATTTGACCCGTGGAGTTGCTGGCTTCAGTCTTGATGGCCGGGTTCTACCCCGCCAGGGTTTTAAGGTGTACAATACCGACCGGCAGGAAATTGGCTGGGTGTGCAGTGGCACTCTTTCACCAACGCTTCAGGAGCCGATAGGCACCTGCAATATTGTGCGCGAATATATAACTCCGGGAACAGCCATTCTCGTTGAGGTTCGAGGGACTTTCCATACTGGAGTGATCAGGGCTCTGCCTTTTGTTACAACATCCCTAAGCTGACAGTAAAAAGGTATCAAGGAGCGATTGCACAGGTGAAAATGAAAAAAGAGAATACAGGCGCACGAGGAAAAACTCATGACAGGGAGTCGCTGAAGAGAGAGTTAACCGGCATTGTATTCATGCTGATTTCTTTTTTGCTGATCTGCTTTCTTTTGAGTTTTCATCCTGAAGATGATGCTGGTTTTGCGACCATTGCCTGGCGCGATATTTTCAGCAAGGCAGCCAGAGATGCTGCGGAAACCATTCATAATCCTTTCGGGCCTTTAGGAGTTAAGCTCTCCTCCTTCTTTATCCGTACCTACGGCTATCCTGTTATTTTTCCCTTAATAGCCATATTATTCTGGGGCTGGTCCCTTTTTCGGGCAAAAAGTCTTAAACCCGCTCTGCTGTTTTTTCTCTATTGCGTGACAATTTCAGTCGTTCTTGCTTCTATGTTTGGCCTCACTTCGGCTCCATTCAGTGATATTATGGCCGGCTCGATCGGAAGAATGCTGGCCGAAAAACTGAAGGTTATCGGAGAAGCCGGTGCATGGGTTTTGCTTATTGTCCTTGCTGTTGTCCTGACCATTTATATGGGACGGGGTCTTTTCCCTGATGTCCGGCAGGCATTGATGGCTATGAATGAAATCGTCACAAAGCCGGTTTCTCTTTTGAAGGTATGGCTTGCGAAGAGAAGTAAAAAAAAAGATGAAAATCAGAAGCTGAAAGCGGATAAAAAAAGCCTCTTTACGAAAGCTCATAAAGAGGTGAAGCAGGAAAAGACTTCAGAAGAATTTGGTAAACCGGTTTTTCCTGAACCCGATCCCATTGATATCGCCATATCAAAAAAGAGCTCCAGGATTCCTGGCGAGCCTGAAATGATCATTCAGGAAGCCGTTCACGAAATCGTGGCTGATCTTGACGAACGCAGTCTTAAAGTTCGTACCAAAGACCGCGAAGCATACCGCTTTCCCTCGATCGACCTTCTGGAAAAAGTACCTGATGATGATGGAGAGATCGATGAGCACCATCTCGCCGAAAGCAAACGCAAACTGCTTGAAAAACTCAAGATATTCGGCATTGATGTTGAGCGGATTGCAACCACTGTAGGTCCGAGAGTGACGTTGTTTGAATTCGGGCTTGCACCTGATGTCAAGGTCAGCCGGGTCAAATCTCTCGAAAATGACCTTGCCATGGCGCTGTCGGCACGAGGAATCCGTATTATTGCTCCTATTCCCGGCAAGAACGCTGTCGGTGTTGAAATCCCTAATGCAAAGCCGAAAACGGTATGGCTGCGTTCAGTCCTGCAGGTCGAAAAGTTCAAAAACAGCACGATGACTCTGCCGATTGTTCTCGGTAAAACCATAGCGAACGAAGTCTATATTGCCGATTTGGCTGCCATGCCGCATCTCCTCATTGCTGGTGCTACAGGAGCCGGAAAGTCAGTCTGTATCAATGTTATTATATCCAGCCTGCTCTATGCCTGTGACCCTGATAAGGTGAAGTTTGTCATGATCGATCCTAAAAGGGTCGAACTCTTTCAGTACCAGCATCTTAAAAATCATTTTCTTGTGCGTTTTCCTGGTATTGATGAGCAGATTATAACTGATCCCCAGAAAGCAGTCTATGCGTTGAAGTGCGTGGTCAAAGAGATGGAGTTCCGTTATGAAACTCTTGAAAAAGCCGGTGTCCGCAATATCAAGGATCTCAACCTTCGTTTACCTGAAGAGGCCCTTCCTTATATAGTCGTCGTTATTGATGAACTTGCAGATCTCATGATTACCGCCAGAAGGGAAGTTGAAGAGCCTATTACCAGAATAGCCCAGCTTGCCAGAGCAGTCGGCATTCATCTGATTGTGGCCACGCAGCGTCCTTCGGTTAATGTCATCACAGGTATTATCAAGGCTAACTTTCCTGCACGAATTGCTTTCCAGGTGGCAAGCGGGGTGGATTCACGCACCATTCTTGACGGTTATGGAGCCGAACAACTGCTCGGCAGCGGCGATATGCTCTATCAGCCTTCCGATCAGCCGAAAGCCATGCGTATTCAGGGGCCTTATGTCTCTTCCGGTGAGGTTGAAGAGATTACCTCCTTTATCGGTTCACAGCAGGCACTGAAAACCATGTATGTGCTGCCGGTTCCTGATCAGAAAGGTAACGGGCTTCAGTCATCAGGAAGTCAGGACAACGATGACAGGGACGAAATGTTTAATGATGCCGCCCGGCTTGTTGTGCTCCATCAGCAGGCAAGTGTCTCCATGTTGCAAAGACGTTTGCGTCTGGGATTCAGTCGTGCAGGAAGGGTTATGGACCAGCTTGAATTCAACGGGATTGTCGGTGAGGCTGACGGGAGCAGACCAAGGGAAGTCCTCATACAAGATGAAGACTCCCTGGAGCTGTTATTGAATAACCTTGACGGATGAGTGGATTAGACCGACTCAACGCGTACAATTTCCGGATTTGCCTTTTTAATAGCCTGTTCTACTCCTGCACGCAGCGTAAGGGTGCTCATCGGGCATGACCCGCATGCACCAAGCAGCTTCACATCAACAACGAAATCCTTTGAAATCCCAACCAGTTGACAGTCTCCTCCGTCAACCTGAAGGTATGGTCGTACGGTTTCAAGTGCGGCAATAACCCTGTCATAAATCGCGTCGCTCTTTGGCAGATAATCCTTACTGGTACTCATGGTATAATTGGTTTACAATGATTGAAAATGATGTTTGGTACACTGCTTGGAGACCTAATATTAAACCTCTCGCGCAAAAAAACAATATCAAAGTTATGATAGTTCCTCT
>CAIXLG010000075.1 GCA_903920215.1 uncultured Chlorobiaceae bacterium | reverse complement strand
GCGATGGAGGAAGCTCATATTGATTTCTTGCATGGCTCCCTGGAAACAGCTGATCAATTGGCTTGTCCTTTTGAAGAAAACAGGTTGTTCTGGCTGGAATGGGTGCATCATTGCGTGGGCGAACGATGTGCACTCCTTGGAGAGTTCACCCCGATGATATATCGCTCGCTTCTTTTACTGAAGCTTCTCACCTTTCAGCCAACCGGGGCCATTGCCGCAGCACCGACAACCTCGATTCCGGAAACCCTGGGGGGAGAAAGAAACTGGGATTACCGTTTCAGCTGGCTGAGAGATAGTGCGTTTACCCTTAAAGCTCTCTTTGCTGTAGGGCACGTCAATGAAGCTGACGACTACCTGCGCTGGCTGAATGCCACCTACCGGAAATATGGAAGCCGTAACCTCCAGATCATGTATACCCTGCAGGGCAATGACCGGCTTCAGGAAGTGGAACTTGGCCATCTTAAAGGATATCGAAATTCACGTCCGGTAAGAATAGGCAACGAAGCACATCGGCAAAACCAGTGGGATGTCTATGGTGAAGTGATGGATTCAGCACTCCGTCTTTCGGATTATGCGGGAAAAATTGATGAGGAGCTCTGGCCGTTTTTAAGGGAGATTTGCGGCCTGGCTATAGAAAACTGGCAAAAACCTGATGACGGCATCTGGGAGGTACGCAATGGTCCTCATCATTTTGTCTATTCAAAAGTCATGTGCTGGGTTGCACTGGATAGAGGAATCTCCATTGCCCGACGTTTCGGGTTTGAAGCTCCTCTTGAGCTCTGGATGGAGGAACGTGACCGGATCAAGGAGGATATTCTTTCAAAAGGGTTTGATGCAAAACTGAACAGTTTTGTCCAGAAATACGGCTCGTGCGAGCTCGATGCAAGCCTTTTGCTGCTGGCGCTCTATGGGTTCCTCCCGGCAGATGATTCAAAAATACTGGGAACAATCGAGGCGTGTGAAAAGCAGTTGATGCATCGGGGATTTCTGCTTCGCTACAAGGCTGATGATGGGCTTAAGGGCGAGGAGGGCGGGTTTGTGCTCTGTAATTTCTGGCTGGTGGAGTGCCTGGCACTGTCGGGAAAAAGTGAGGAGGCTCTTTTTCTCCTGAACAAAACGTTGACAGCATCGAATCACCTTGGACTTTTTGCGGAAGAATTTAACAGCGACAGCCTTGAAATGCTCGGAAATTTTCCTCAGGCTTTCAGCCATATCGGCTATATCAATGCTGTATCAGCAATTCTGACTGCAAAGCATCGCCATGGCCCGGCAAAACAGAAGCCATCATTCACCAACTGGCTGCGAAATCTTATCCCTCTCCAGATAACGCTGAACAACTGCGAATACACTCCCCCCGAAACGAACAAAGCCATTGGTGCCGAGTTAAAGAAAACACTGGGCCTCCTGCAGGGTGGATTTTTCAATGTGGTGAAAGGAACAGTCAATTACGAGGCAATGAAACAATCGGACGGGTTCAGCCGGTACCTTAAGCTTGCGGGGGCGCTGAACAACTTCAGTCCTGAAACGCTTCAGACTGATGATGAAAAAAAAGCTTTCTGGATCAACATTTATAATATTCTTATCATTCACGGAGTGATTGAATTCGATATTCACGGTTCAGTTCTTGATATCACCAATTTTTTTGGCCGCATCAGCTACAATATCGGAGGGCTCGTTTTTACTCCGGATGACATTGAGCATGGTATCCTGAGGCGAAACCGTCCACATCCGTTCTTTCCTTTCAACCCTTTTTCCAACTCTGATCCTCGCAGACAATTTATTGTCGGGGCATTCGACTACCGGATTCATTTTGCTCTTGTCTGTGCAGCATCATCCTGCCCTCCCGTTGAATTCTATAATGCGGCAATCATCAACCAGCAACTTGATACTGCGGCGAGAAGCTTTATGAACCGGAAAGGAATGGAAATTGACCGCCAAAACAAGACGCTCTGGATATCATCAATCTTCAGCTGGTACAAGAGTGACTTTGGAAGCTGCACGCTCGACACCGTCCGTTCACTTCTTCCATACCTCTCTTCTGAAAAAAAGGAATGGATTGAAGAGAATCTCTCCACCATGCTCGTCCGCTTCACCCCGTATAACTGGCACCTGAACAGTACCCTCGAATAGTCCAGACAGGAAACACGCACTATACACTTCGAAACCGGACAAATCGGACACCTATAAAAAAGGGGCTGCGAATCCAGGCTGATGCATTGACTGAGCGAAAGCAATGCTGCGCAAATGGAACCCGAAAGACGGAGTGGAGCGCCGGAAATCTCTACTATTGGCCAAAAAAGTTCAGCGTCTGTAAGTTATGCTCAGTAGCACTCGTGGTTATATTTTTTTTTATAAAACCTCTTGGTCATTTTCAGTTCTTCTTTAATCATTTTCCGCAATTCTAAAGGCTCCAATACTTCGACCTCTCTGCCCTACCGCAGAACCCAATGCATAACAGCGTCCAATGCCCCAACTCGCATTTTCAGAATAACTGATCCATCCTTTTGTTCCTCAATCTGTTGGCTGGAGAACCATGATTCTAAGGCGGTACCTAAGCCATTATTTGCTGTCGCATTAAACGAAGGTTTCTTGAGACGCTGCTTCTGGCACGCATCCACTGCCCCGTATATCTCCGTCAACCAGCCTCCTTTGCCCATCACTCCTAAGGTGTTGACCATATTGATCAAAGCAGAAACCTTCGCATCAAGAACGTTGCTGGTTTTATAGGTGATCATAGTCCGATTTGTTAAGATGTTGAAGCACACCAGTGGTTGCAGCTGGGAGCAATAGCATTGATCCTGTTAAGCTCATGATGTATATTGCTAAATATTGTTTTGATATGGATTTTCATGATATTCAGGGAAAGTCTGTGGCCAAACAACGCAGAAATAACATTAGCCTCTGTTGATCATGGCTTTTGAGAGCATAACAGACGAGTTTATCGAAGAATTGATCAGCTGCCGGAAAATGGTGTCCAACCCGAAAACATGAGAAGTCGTCAAACCGGGGCATAAGCAGATCAACTATCGTTAAAGCATTGGATGACTCAGGCCATATCTTCGAATTGTTTACTCGCCAGAATCTTGCCGACGGAATGGCTGATGATTTTTCCTGTGGATTGCGGTGGTTGGCTCCAAATGGAGAAAGCCTGATTATTTGCCGTTATAATGGTTCGAGCCATCCGCACAGGAACAAGGTCGAAAACCACTCATTGGGTTTGGTTTATCATATTCACCGGGTTACAGAGAGATATATTGCAGCAAATCAGAAACCGGATGGCTTCGCTACTGAAACCGACAGATACCTTACGCAGCAAGAAGCGCTCCATTGCCTGCTCAAAGATTGCCGTATTGAAGGCTTGACTTCAGGTGACGTCGACCAAAACCAGATTGAATTGTTTGAGAAATGACTATTGATGTAAAGATACTTCAGAATACACTTTGCAAGGCGATGTGCAGCGAGGTGCGGATAAGGGAAAAAACCTCGGAGCTGCTGGCTGTCGACACTCCGTTTACATTTCCTGATGGGGATCAATATCAGCTATACATCAAGGTTATGCCTGGAGGATTGCTCAGGCTTACCGATATGGGTCATACGCTGATGCATCTGAGCTATGAGCATGATATCGACAAGTTTCGTGAAGGCACAAGAGGTGCACTTTATGAAAAGATCAAGTCCGAAACCTCAGTCGAAGAACGTGACGGCTCTTTATGCATCGATTCGTCTTCGGAACGACTTGCATCTGATATTTTTCGTTTGGGGCAGGCGATTACGAACATCAGAGATGGACAATGCTTCGGATTACCCGATCGACTACAGGATTGAGGGAAAGGATGCGCCGGTTTTTCTCTTCGGCATTCCCAATCGGGACAAGGCAAAAACGGTTACCATTATCCTTGAGCATCTGCTGAGAACACAGGCAAGATTTGACAGTGTGGTCGTGTTTTCGGATCAAAGCACGCTACCCCGTGCAGATCTTGCAAGGCTTACAAATGTGAGCGATACCATGATTTCATCTCTTGATGCCGAATCTGATTTCAGGCGCAAGCTTGAGAAAAAGGCTCTCCTGAACTGATGGGCATCTGGCTTCGGGATTTTCATCCTGCCTGACGGTTGATTTTTTCAAAGACGTTATGCATCAGCTTCTGGGCAATGAAATTTTTGAAGGCTTCGTCGTTCATGATCCGGTTGAATATTTCTTCATTGCCGTTCATGCGGTCAAGCAGCAGGGTTTCGAGGTGCTGGTTGAAGACCGGTTCGAAGTTTGAGAGGGTGTTGGCTTCGGCTGCCTGACGGATTTTTTCGTTTTCAGTGGCAGCAGCCTGCACCTGCTCAAAAAAGAGCTGATCGGCAGGGGTGAAATCGGTGCCGAATCGCTCGTTGAGCTGTTCAACAAGAGTTGACAGGGTTACCTCTTCATCAGCACTTCCGGTACCAACCTCCTTCGGGCCACACAGAGGAGGAGCATCTCCGTCCCTTAACAAAATAGAACCCTCACTATACTTCTCCAGTCGGTAATATTTCAACTGTACCTCATCATCGATTTTGATATTCCTGTCTGTTCCGCGTGGAAGCTTCGAAAGAAGGAAACGTCCGAAGGTGTAGAGCTTTTCAAGTCCGGAATCCTTATAGGGGATAACCTGTGAGAGGAAGGCGTAGAGGTTTCGGAAGCTGGCGAACTGGCTTTTGAAGAGCTCAATTTCCTCCTCCTCAAGTGTCTTGACTCGCTCAACCACAAGATCAAGAATACTGTTCAGCTTTTTATGTTCGGAACCGGTTGGATGCATGCGGTTGCTGAACCAGATATCACACCATGCGTTTACTTCTGTCTGGTCATAAACTTTCCACTGGTCGAGTTTATGTGCCAGGTCATTGAGCAGTTGAGGATCGGTCTCTTCACCTTGCCGGGTGGTTTCGTAATAGGGCTTGAAGGATAGGTATATCTCTTCCGGGTCGTTGACGAAATCGAGCACAAAGGTATTCTCCTTGCCGGGGCAGGTGCGATTGAGGCGAGAGAGGGTTTGAACGGCCTGAATACCGGAAAGCCGTTTATCCACATACATGGTGTGCAGAAGAGGCTGGTCGAAGCCTGTCTGATACTTTTCTGCCACCAGCAACACCTGAAACTCATTGGAAGCAAACCGTTCAGGCAGTTCAGTTTCCCTGATACCGTGGTTCATTTGTATTTCGGTAAACCGGATACCAGGATGATTGTCGAGAGAGAGTTCGCCGGAAAAAGCTATGAGCGTTTTGATATCGTGATACTTTTTTGCTTTCAGGTATTTGTCGAATGCAAGCTTGTAGCGCACAGCATGTTCACGAGAACCAGTCACCACCATTGCTTTGGCTTGTCCGCCTATTTTATGGCGTGTAAAGGTACAGAAATGCTCAACGATGATTTCAACCTTCTGTGTAATGTTATAGTCGTGCAGATCGACATAACGGGCAAGAGCGCGTGCAGCTTTCCTTCTCGGCAGTTCAGGATCATCCGCGATCGTCTGGATTAACTGAAAATATCGTTTGTAGCAGGTGTACCCTTTCAGCACATCGATGATGAACTCCTCTTCAATTGCCTGACGCATACTGTAGAGGTGGAATGGGGATGTACCACTTTCACCGGGCTCATCAAACACAGCAAGAGTTTTGAACTTTGGCGTGGCAGTAAAGGCAAAAAAGCTCAGGTTCGGCTGTTTTGTCCGTTTGAGCTGCTCACGGACAAGGGAGCGCTTTGCTTCGTCCGAAATCGGCTCGTCGTTCATATCGAGAATCTGTTCAGCAATGGCCGACTCAATACCTTCGCGATTCAGAATTTTCTTCAGCTCCATGGCTGTTTCGCCACTCTGCGAGCTATGAGCTTCATCGACAATCACAGCAAACCGTCTGCCTGCGGTAGCGATATCAATGCTTTTGCCTTGCTTTTCAAGCGTGGCAAGTGCTTGCGTAATAAACGGGAACTTCTGTATGGTTGAAATAATGATCGGTACACCGTCGGCCAAGGCTCTGGCAAGCTGCTGCGTATTCTCATCAATTTTCTGCACTACACCCTGCTTGTGCTCAAACTGAAAGATGGTATCCTGCAGCTGCTGGTCAAGCACTACACGGTCAGTAATGACCACTACTGAATGGAAGATTTTTTCGTTGTTCTCGTCATGCAGGGTAGCAAGCCGATGCGCCAGCCAGGCAATGGAGTTTGACTTTCCTGAACCTGCGGAGTGCTGGATCAGGTAGTTGTGACCTGACTTATTCTGTCGAGCATGGTTGGTAAGCCTACGCACGACATCAAGCTGATGGTAACGGGGGAAGATCATGCTTTCGCGCTGCAGCTTTTTCAACCCTTTTGCTGTGGGAATTGTTTTTTCCTCAACCTGCAGATGGAGAAACCGCCCGAGAATATCCATCAGGCTCTTTTTTACGAGTACCTCTTTCCATAGGTATGAAGTACGAACATCTCCCTCAACCGGGGGATTGCCTTTGCCGTTATTGTACCCTTTGTTGAACGGAAGAAAAAAAGTGCTTCCCCGATCAAGCTTCGTAGCCATGTGTACCTCTTCAGTATCGACCGCAAAATGCACCAGACAGCGCTGCTTGAAAGCAAAGAGCAGTTCATTCGGATCACGATCGCGGTATTGCTGCCTGGCATGCACGACGTTCTGCCCTGTAAGGTGATTTTTAAGCTCTATCGACACCACAGGGAGCCCGTTCAAGGCAAGCACCATATCAGGAATTACTCCACTCTCTGTTTCAAGCTGACGGATCACCGTCAATCGGTTTTTGTTAAACCGTGCGAGCGCAACAGGGTCCATTCCGGTATTCGGGGCAAAGAACGCCATCCGAACCGTTTTACCGAAACACTTGAATCCACCTCGCAGGATGGAGAGCATCCCCTTCGTTCGCAGCTCCCGCACAAGGCTATCAATCAACACAGATTCTGCATTGCCACTGTTCAGCGCCGAAAACCGCTCCCAGAACTCCGGCTGAGTATCCTTAACAAACGAAACAACCTCATCAGGAAAAATCGCAAGCTTCTTATCGTAAGCCAGCGGATCTCCCTTGACATAGCCGCCACAATTAAGGAGCGATTCTTCTATGGATTGCTCGAAGTTGGATTCCTTGTGCATTTCAGGATTTTGAGATGTTTTCGAGAGATTGTTTTCATCAACAGGTCAACCTTTTGTAACAGCGGTGAGGTGTGTGGTTTGATCGGATCAAAGAACCTGCCAGTGACCTCCCTTTTTAGGTCCGACATGTTTCAATTTTTTCTGTACCTGCAGGTTCGCGACCCTTTTTTCTGTTGCTCTCAATGAAATACCCAGTGCTTTTGATAATCCAAGAAGCGTCAGTTCAGGATTACGTCTGAATTGAACAAGTATGGGATTATCACTTTCTACCGAACCTTCTACCGAACCTTCTACCGTACGTTTAATTGCTTTCCGATGAACAATGGCAGAAAACAAACATCCGTCACGATCATCGATAAAGTCAATTTCCGACCACGCTTCAATTGCCCGCTTGATTCCAGAGCCAAGCCCTCGATAGGGTAAAAGTCCTTTTGCGACATACGAGACCATAATCGGATTACGGATATTGGAATTACCGGTTTTGATTTTGGCGACAGTAAGGTTGTTGGGCAGGTGTCCCGGACTGATAATCTCAATACGATTATCGAATATAAACAGTCTGATTGGTGCGCTTACAAAATAATCACGGTGTGCCAGGGCATTAACCAGTAGCTCTTCAAAGACAACAGTCGGTATTTCAGGGGTTCCAGGTGCATTGATACCTCGTCCAGCCTGTATCTTATGCATGTTTCGCATCAAAAATGCCATCGCGCCTTCAAAAATAGTGCCTAAAGCGCCGTTAAAATCCTCTATATCCAGATACTCGCTTTGATGGATTTCATTGCCAGGAAAGCGAACCGCTTTTACAACAAACTGAGGAAAAATCCATTCTGGCCTTTCGGCGAATAAGAGAACACCGGCGAGATTAAGCTTTCCCGTTTCAGTAGCCAAGTTCATATTTTGAAGGAGCTTGACCAGCTCTTCATTTGAGTCGGGATAGTCCTGATGATAGGCTGTTTTAAGAAAATCCCTGAAACGAAGCTTATCGAGAGCTTCAACTCCGGCTTTAGCTGGAAGTTCATCAGCATGAAACTGGTTGGATATCTGAAACAGTCGTCGTAATTCTTCTTTTGTATTGACACGTCGCTTGTCAGAACCACATTTGAGCCAGATAACTCCATTTTTATCGAAATATGGCTTATCGATTCCTTTGGGTACGGTAAGAACAATGACAACGTTGCGATTATCAAGAAGAATATTTTCAGTCTGTACGGTTAGCGGACTCCGCACCAGATTGCTGGCTGCATTGCTGATAAGCTGATTGATGCGTGACACATCACTACTTTCAAGACCCTTTATAGAGCCATTGTCAGCAACACCAATAAGAATGATGCCACCTTCAGCATTTGCAAAAGCCGCCATTTCAGATGCCAGAGATTCAGCGTTCCGGACATCGGACTTAAACTGCCGGCCGCCATCCTCACCCGAAGCAACCAAATCAATTAATTGTAAAGCATCCATGCTAAAAACCGTTATTGTTCAGGCTGAAAAGCTTTCTTTTGTTTCGTATGAGTGAACATCCATTTTGCCTGTTACTGCATCGGTGATGAGCGCACTTCGGTACTCTTTAAGTAGTTCGACTGCTTCAGTGACTTGTGCTTTCTGACGATCTATTGTTGCTGTTTTTTTCTCTATTTCTTCTGCTATGGCTTGCTGTTCTTCGAAAGGTGGAAGTGGTATTTTCAATCTCCCAATTGCTTCTGCTGATAATCCGGGTTGCGCTGCTGATACCGAATATTGGTTCAGGTTCATGGCTTTCAGCAATTCACCAAGCCAAGTGGTACTGATTGCTTTTGTGGGAGTAAGGACGATAGCGTGTTCTGATGCCCAGAACTTTCCTGATGCATAGTTTATGTTACCGCATAACGCTCCCTGTCGTCCAATCAGAATATAGTCCCCGTTATGAGTATAGCCACTGTAATATCCCCGAAATCCGTTGCCACCATAAACCGGAAATTCCTCGTTTTCATCCATCATTGTGGCAATTATTGATTCGCCACTTTTTAGCATTGTAATATGATGTAATGCCGTAATGCCCCAATGAGTGGGAATCACTCCAAGCCATGCAATACCGGAATCTTTCATCGGTAGTGTCGGGTCAATTCCTTTGGTAACGGCTTGGGTGATGAGGGTGGAGCGTTTTTCGTCGAGTTGTTTGAGCAGCTCCTCTTTTTTTGAAATCAGTTCATCGATCTCTGCTGTTTTCCGATTAAGGAAGCTTACAATTCCCTTCTGTTCGTTGATTGGGGGGATAGGGATTCTGAGCTGTTTCAAATCATCTTGGCTCAAGTTTGGCTGACCGCCACCGGTTGATAGTGATAATAGTATTGGCTTTCGCATTTGGAGCCAATAATATAGAAAGAGAGGGTCGAACACAGTTGGTTTAGAAAATACACAACAAGCTTGATTGACTGTTGCATTGATACCGAGTATACCCAAGCGCCCAATTGTAGCACCGTACATTGCAATTGCAATACTACCTGCAGAATAAATCTTTAAAGCAGAATACTCATTTAGAGCTTTTTTAGACACTTTTTGTGAGGTGTCAAGTATCTTAGACTCCCGTAATTCTGATGTTGTAACCCAATGGATATCTCCGTCGTAATATTCTGGATTGTCGCTCTTTGGCGTTGTGCCACTTCCAATTGTTTTGAAGCCGTGAGTGACTTTCCATACTGTCCAGTGTTCCGGAATCTCCCCAATCCACTCTACACCGGAATCCTTGTAAGCCGGATATTTCTGATAGCGGCTCATTCAACAACCTCCCTGAGCAGATTGAGTATGTCCGATTCAAGTGCTTTGATGTCAGCCTCAATCTCATCAAGCGGGCGGGGCGGTTTGTACACGTAGAAGTGACGGTTAAGCGGGATTTCGTAGCCAACTTTTGTTTTGCTGTGGTCTATCCAGGCATCATTGACGTGCGGTAGTACCTCAGCCTTGAGATATGCTTCACAGTGATCATGCACCAATTTAAGCAGCTTTACATTGCTGGCATCTTTCTCATAACCGATCGGCAGCGGCAGAATGGTATCGTCAGGTAATGACAGTAGTTCAGTGTCGCGCAGTTCCGGATCAGGTTCAGGGTTGCCTTTGCCGTCGCGGCAGATTTCCGCTGTTTCGTCGCGTTCGCCGAGAACATTGATGATCGCTTTTTTCAGTGGCGCATCGATTTTTATATCGGCAGCTTTCATCGTTGCATCAAGCTCTTTTATGAATACAGATCGGTTTTTATAGAGAATTGCTGCATCCATGCTGTAGAGGGATTCAAGCACTGCCTGCTGCAGGATTTTGCCGTTTCGGAAAGCCTCTTCCTGCGCTTCAACGGTTCTCTTTTTACTCAGTATAAGGTTATGAAAAGCTGTTTCATCTTTCAGCCGTTCAATGCGTTCAGGAGTTGCCTGAAAATTCAAACGCAGGGGCCGCTCTACCGTCATTTTCAGAAAGCCGAAATCAATGTTCCGGAATATTTTTGAGCAGATGCGGGTTTCTTCACTGCCGGTATTCTGGACACTGCATTTGGCATTCTGCCTGAACTCACCGAAAAGCCTTACCAGTTCATTGATCTGTTCATCAGAGAGCTCATTACGTTTGTTACCCATGCTCTTTTTCATCTTCCGGAAGTGGCGGGTACCGTCGATGAGCTGCACATAGCCCTGGCGTTGCTTTGGTTTTTTGTTGGTGACAAGCCAGATATAGGTGAAGATGCCTGTGTTATAGAACATCTGGTCGGGCAGAGCTATGACGGCATCGAGCCAATCATTTTCGATGATCCAGCGCCTGATATTGCTTTCACCGCTTCCGGCATCGCCTGTAAAAAGTGGGGAGCCGTTGAAGACAATGGCAATACGCGACCCGTCGCCTCCGCTCTTGGGCGATTGGTGAAACTTCGAGATCATGTGCTGCAGAAAGAGCAGTGAACCGTCGTTGATGCGTGGAACTCCGGCTCCGAATCGGCCACTGAATCCTTGGTCAGCTTCATCATCCACATAACTTTTTTCAGGTTTCCATTCCACACCAAAAGGTGGATTGGAGAGCATGAAATGAAATTGTTTATCCGGATGGCCGTCTTGAGGTACGAAATTGTATGAGCGGCTTTTCGCATCCTTGATACCAATAGTATCGCCATAGACAAGGTTGCTGATTTCCTCGTCCTTGATGAGCAGGTCGGAGCAGCAGATAGCATAGGATTCAGGGTTGTACTCCTGCCCGAATAGTTCAATGTTGGCATCCGGGTTTTTGCGCTTAATGTACTCTTCGGCAACCGAAAGCATACCGCCGGTTCCAGCTGTCGGGTCGTAAATTGAGCTGTATTTGCCTGCTTTAAAAACCTCATCTTCATAGACAAACATCAGTTCAACCATGAGCCGGATCACTTCGCGAGGGGTGAAGTGGTCTCCGGCCTCCTCATTGGCTTGTTCGTTGAATTTCCTAACCAGCTCCTCGAAGAGGTAACCCATCTGGAGGTTTGAGAGCTTTGATGGCGAGAGGTCGATCTCTGAGCTGCAGAATTCCTTTACAATGAGGTAAAGCCGGTTGCTGTCCTCAAGCTTCTCGATCTCTTTTTCGAACTCAAATTTTTCGAAAATGTCGCGCACTCGAGGAGAGAACCCGTTGATGTATGAAATCAGATTGTTGGCGATATTCGGTGCATCGCCGAGCAGTTTATGGAATGTGAACGGGCTGGTGTTGTAAAGTGCCTGCTTGCGGTTGCCGCCATTTGCAACTCTTGAGAGCGCGGCTTCGAGCGCCGGGCCGGTCATCCCTTTTGCCTGCAGTTTTTCCAGCTCTGCCAGTACTTTATCTTTGGTTGGTTCAAGCACAAGATCGAGACGGCGCAAAATGGTCAGGGGCAGCATGACGTGGCGGTACTGCGGGGGGCGGTAAGGTCCTCTGAGCTTGTTGGCGATGTTCCAGATAAATCCGGCTATATCCTGATTGTTGCTTGATGCCATGGAGATGAAGTACTACTTGGTATTATTGATTGAAGATCTTGTGCGTCTTTTTAAAAAAGAGACCTGTTCGATTACGTATTTGTTCTGGCGGCTATTCCGGTACGTCGATATTCAGCTTTGAGCGGATGTAGCCTTTGATCTCTTTGTGTACTTCGTCGTATTCCGATCGGTGGAGGCGTCTCGATTCAAAGTCAATCTTGACATCCTGAAGAAATTTCTCGAAATCCCGGTTTTGTTCGCAGAGTTTGTTGATGGTTTCCCAGTCAAGCGTTTCTCTCCGGCGGGCAGGGTAGAGAATGGCTGGGCGTTTGCACACCTTGAAAAATCTGGAGTGTTCGATATTATTTCTGACTTCAATATATAGCTGCGATCCCATGCTATCCCATGGAGTCTTTCCTGATGTGCGAATTTTTTCTGTCAGACCGGCAAGCTTTCCCTCCTGCCAGATTTCCTGATAGGTCAGTGGGGTCATGGATGTTTTTAACACGTCGTACGCTAAATCGAGAAAGGAATATGCAGGCATTGGCTGGTCTCTATCTGTTTGAGAAGCAATATGTTAATGTACAATAAATTTACGTTGTGCGTAATAGTGGATTTCTTAAATTCAGTAGCGGCCAAGAAATTTTAAAGTATGAATAAAGGCCTGTTATGTTTGTCTTTGATGTAAGCGAAACTGAGGCAATACCGGGTGCAAAAGATGTGGAGCCGTTCCCGCCAGAAATTGATAAACCATTTGAAGTACTCAACGGAAAATTGCTGAATAAGGAACTTGAACTGGTGATAGAGAATGCAAAGCGTGATGGTATCAGGATCACAACGACCAATGATGGGTCACAGTCTGCAGGTTGTATCCGCTGGGTTAATAAAAATCATGCCCTCGATTCTCAGAAAGTTCTTTCGGGATACGAAAAGAGAATTCCGGTATATACGTCTGTTACTGTGAAATATGAACTGCTCGTCAACTCGAATGGTCAAAGTCCAGAAGCTCAGTATGCCACAATAGCGCATGAACTTGCCCATCTCTATTGCGGTCATCTTGGAAGTCCGAATATCAAGCTATGGCCTGATCGCCAAAACCTTGCTCATATAACAGAGGAATTTGAAGCTGAATCGGTTTCATTTCTTGTTTGCCAGCGCCACGGTATTCAGACCACGTCGCCAAAATACTTGTCTCAATACGCTGATGGTCATGACGATATTCCCTCAATCAGTATGGAATCAGTGATGAAAGCAGCAGGACTGATTGAAACTATGAGCAGGGAAAGAATGAAAGTCAGAAAGCAAAAGATATAATTGAAAAGGGTAAATCAACATAAAGCTGAATGTTAAAGCCTATTGGATTACTATGCATAAAACATTTAACCTGTACTGTGACGAGAGTACTCATCTGCAGAATGACGGCATGCCGTATATGATGATTGCATACATAAGTTCACCCTACAATGAAATAAAGCAGCATAAAGAATATCTTAAGTTTCTGAAAGAAAAGCACAAGTTTAAAGGTGAAACAAAGTGGTCTAGTGTTTCGGCGGGTCAATACCTTTATTATGCTGATCTGATAGATTATTTCTTTTCAACTGATTTATGCTTTCGTTCAATAATAATTGATAAGTCTCAAATTAATGAAAGCAAGCCGGGGTTTTCATATGATGAGTTCTATTTTAAGATGTATTATCAGCTTATACATCACAAGGTTAGTTTAGCTTATCATTATAATATTTATCTTGATATCAAGGATACAAGGAATCATAAAAAGCTTGCTACGTTAAAAGAGATCTTGAAACTGAATACCTCAATAAAAAGTTTTCAATTTATTCGATCTCATGAAAGCTCATTTATGCAGCTAACTGATCTAATTATGGGTGCTATTAATTACAAATTAAGAGGATATAATAAGGTAATTGCTAAAAACAGAATCATTGAAAAAATTGAGCAGCATTCTAAAGTACTAATAACACAATCCACACCAAAAAATGCTGATAAATTCAACCTGTTTTTCATTGATCTTAAATAGATAGTAAATATGCCGCTGAATTTACTTAAGCATTATCCTCAGCTTTTAGAGTTGATTCATCTCAATGAAAAAGAACGGAAAGAATCGTTACTGCGAATATTTAAGCGTGATATTGAGGATAATGCCAACTTCTCATTTAGAAATAAACAAATCAGGCCGATCAAAAAAGATGGTCAAGCTCCAATGCAGGTTCTCTTTCATCACCTTACCACCAGGAGTGATAAAGACGAAATGGGGCGTGAAATAAAAGCAAGATCATTTGAGATAGCAAGATCACAAAGGTTACACTGGATCAGGCATCATACAGATGAAGCAAGTCCTATTGGAGTAGAAATATTCAGTTATGAAGACCGAACAGACAGGAAAGATGTCATAAGAACATATATCTATGACACAGAACAGAATTATGTAATCATATTAGAACCCTACAGGAACGGGTTAGATTATTATCTGTTAACAGCTTATCACCTGAACGAGCCGGGAGGAAAAAAGCAGATTCTTAAAAAGATACAACGAAAGTTGCCGGAAGTGCATTAAATAAGCAAGGCTCGGTGCATACCTTGATGCATCGAGCCTCGAAACTCCTTTCTCCTAATATGGTAGAATGAGCGAAAACAATTTAGTGAATTTTATAAGATATTCAATAATATTTCATATTGCCTGTTATTAATTGTAAAGCCATTTTCTCTCATACATCATTGTCTTGAACCGTTGAACAGGTATACTCTGAAATGTAAAAGAACCAAAAGGATGCTTGTTTTTTGACTTTAGTCAGAGAGAATTATTGCGGAGGACGTTGGCGGATGAAAGATAGGAATAGTACCTATAAGCCAAATGGGGCTGGCGGAGGGAGGAGAAAAGAGAGATCCCTCACTTCGTTTCGGGATGACTTGAGTAGAGCGTATCGGGATAGCAAGAAGAATTATATTCGGATGGCTTTAAAAAATTACAAGGATTTTCTCGTGGTTCACAGAATGTTAATGGCTCAGAAGATCAAAAAATTTTATCAAGGATTGTAATGAATTTAACAAAGCTTGCAGAGGCTCTCCATGCTAAGGAGTTGGTTGATAAAAGTGACTTTCAGCGAAAAGCTCGTATTCTTCAGTCAATCTGGCGAGAAGAGCAGGGCTTTTCATGCCAGGAATACACTGATGCGAAAGGCCAAAAGTACCTTCGAGGCTCACGATTAAAAATGCCCGAAGCCAAGGATTTACTTTCAAATTTTATCACCGATAGGATTCAACAGGTTGTGCGAACGGAAGTCTGCAATCAGACTGCCAGTAAAGGAAAACTCTTTGGAAAGCCACGTATTTTCAACAATCTGCTCTCAAGCCAGCCCCTTTGTTTTAATCTTTTTGCTGAACTAAAGTTAGACATCCCCTTAGCCACTGATCTGGTCAAAGAATTAACGTCTGGTCGTTTTTGCAAAGTAAACTCTATAGAGTTTGAGTTTTCCCCGGGTCGCAGAGACACCAAATACCTTGGAGATAGATCGGCGTTTGATGTCTTTATCGACTGTGAAACCAAAAGAGGTGGCCATGGATTCATAGGGATTGAGGTAAAATACCATGAGAATCTAATCGGGCAGGCACGAACAGATGGTGATCGTAAGGAAAATTTCCGATACGATCAGGTTGCGGATAGTATGAAATGCTTTTCTGCTGGCACCAGAGATGAGCTCAAATCATCACCGCTTGAGCAAATATGGCGTGATCATTTGCTTGCTGGTGTTATGCAAGACAAAGATGAATATGATGATGGCCTTTTTGTGATATTGTACCCAAGAGATAACCACCACGTGAGAGATGCTGTAGCCAAATATCGCTATTGCCTGTCAGATGACAGTTCATTTACCGAATGGACACTCGAAGATGTTTACTCTCAACTCAAGAAATACTCAACCGCAGGTTGGATTGATCTCTTCTTTGACCGCTACCTTGCGTTTGATAAGGTAACAGTTCGTTTAAAACAATAAAAGTTCACTCATGAATGTAGCGGCATCCCAGGGTAAGCGAGATTAAAAATATTTGAGGTGTATGGAAAGATGCAAAGAGTTGCTTGAAAGTGAACTGTTTAGCAAATTTATAAAAAGAAAAAAGTAGTTATTGGCCACGTTTTAGATAATTATGGACTCATGATAAAAATCTTGACACTCACACT
>CAIXLG010000074.1 GCA_903920215.1 uncultured Chlorobiaceae bacterium | reverse complement strand
CATGGCATGAACAGCGGGTACTAGATCGAGCACTGCCGAAATCATGGAGTTCAATGCAGCACAGTCACTTGCTATTCTGGACTGAAAGGAGAGCCCTTCTCGGGACGTCATGATAGCCATACCATGATCTCCTACCGTCCCTGAAAGAATAATGCTGTCACCCGGTTGCAGGTTTCGGCAGGAAAGAGCGATACCCTCCCTGACAGTGCCGACACCAGAGGTATTGATAAAAATTTTGTCACACTGCCCTTTTCCGACAACTTTGGTATCACCAGTCACAATCATGACCCCTGCCTTGCGGGCCGCCTCCGCCATACTCTTGACGATGGTTTCAAGCTCGACAAGCGAGAACCCTTCTTCAAGCACAAAGCCGGCACTCAAATACATCGGTTTTGCTCCGCCGACCGCTAAATCGTTGACGGTTCCGTTGACGGCAAGCTCACCAATATTGCCACCAGGAAAAAAGACCGGACTCACCACATAGGTGTCGGTAGAAAAGGCTGTTCGTCCTGCGGGCAGGTCAAGCTTTGCCTGATCGTCAAGAAGATCGAGAAAGGCGTTGTGAAGATGCGGCATAAAGACCCGCTGCATGAGCGTCTGTGATAACCGTCCTCCAGCGCCATGCGCCATCTGAACAGTTTCATGCTGCAAAATAGGAACGGGACAGACCGGAGCAATCGTCATAAGGGAGAAAAATTACGGTGATAGTTATAATACGCAGCACAGGCACCTTCGGAAGAGACCATTGTCGCACCAAGCGGGTGTTCAGGAGTACACTCTCTGGCAAATGCAGGACAGCCGTCCGGTTTCAGGATACCCTGAAGCACACTTCCGCTCTTGCAGAGTGGCGACTCTCCAGTGCATATATGAGTGACATCAAACTTTTTTTCCGCATCGTACTGCGAGAATTCTTCCCTGAGACCGAGGCCACTACCAGGAATAAGACCAATCCCGCGCCACTGGCGGTCAGTTACCTCAAAAACCTTGCCGATCGTATCCTGTGCAACAAGGTTTCCTTCCCGGCTTACAACACGACCGTAGCGGTTCACAACCTCTGCCCTGCCCTCTTCAAGCATCTCAACAGTTTTCAGAATACCAGCGAGCAGATCGACGGGTTCGAATCCTGTGGGTACAATCGGAACATTGAAATCACGGGCAACCGGTTCATATTCCGCATAACCCATGATGGCACAGACATGCCCCGCAGCTAAAAATCCCTGAACCCGGTTATCAGGCGATGAGAGAATAGCCCGCATTGCCGGGGGCACCATGACCTGGCTCACAATGACACTGAAATTCAGGATACCTTCGCGGGCAGCCTGATAGACAGCCATGGCATTGGCAGGTGCTGTAGTCTCAAAACCTACAGCGAAAAACACTACCTCTTTTTGGGGATTGTCACGGGCTATCTGCAAGGCATCAAGTGGTGAAAAGACAATGCGCACATCTCCGCCTTCACTGCGCACCATAAAGAGATCCTTCGAACTGCCTGGAACACGCAGCATATCACCGAAACTGGTAAAAATAACATCTTTTCGTGAGGCAATCAAAAGTGCTCTCTCAATCGATTCAAGCGGTGTAACACAGACAGGACAACCTGGGCCGTGCACCAGCTCTATGGTATCCGGAAGCAGTTGATCTATCCCGTTACGAAGAATGGAGTGGGTCTGACCGCCGCAGATTTCCATAATCGTCCAGTGGCGGGTTGTTTTTTGCCTGATGGTGTCAAGGAGGTTCCGGGCAAGCTGCGGATTACGATATTCGTCAATATATTTCATTGGAGCTGGCCTCACAGAGATTCAGGTGAAGGTAGCTCCTCATCGGGCAGAAACGCTCCACTCTCGAAAAGCTCTTCCCATAGCTTCAGGCTTTCGGCAGCCTCAGCTTCGTCAATAATTTTCAAGGCAAACCCGGCATGGATGATGGTATACTGCCCTACCTGAATGTCGGGCACATATTCAAGACACGCCCTTGTTTTTGACCCGTTCACATCAACAGTCCCCATTTTCAGACCGTTTTCATCAAATATTTCAAGAAGTTTTCCGGGTATGGCAAGGCACATTGAGGAGTACAGTTTATTGATTGAGCAGAACCAGAGGAAATATAATCAAACTAAATTGCAATGAGATCATAGTGTTATAGCTAATAAACACCTCGATATCGACCGGCAAGATAGCTTCGACCGATGACTGACTGCCCGAGAGAGATGCCTCCGTCGTTTGATGGAACAAGGGAATGAGTAAGCACCCTGTAGCCTGCTTTTTCCAGCTCAAATACAAGAGTCTCAAAGAAAAGCGCATTCTGAAATACACCGCCACTCAAGGCAACAGTCTTGATACCTGTTGTTTGAGAGGCCTTCCTGATGATTTCTGTAAAACAGTTGACCAAAGTCCGATGAAAACACCGACTGATGTCAACAACCGAAACCCCTTTTTGAACTGCGGCGACGACATCCTGAATAACCGTCGACACTTTCATGATCCATCTACCGCTATGCTCTTCAAGGGCGCAACGGAATGACGAACTACCAATTTTCCCCCCAGCCGCCAGCATCAATTGTATAGCGGCCTCTCCCTCATAGGTTATCTCTCCCTGCAATCCGCAAAGAGCGGCTACAGCATCAAAAAGTCTGCCGCAACTTGATGTTTCATAAACGCTCACCCTCTTTTGAAGCAGTTCAAGAACAGGTTCAATCTTCTGCCCTTTCATAAATGGCAGATCGGGTATGGTGGAAAAACTTCGGGAAAGGTAGCCAAGTGCGGCTCGCCAGGGTTGCTCGACTGCTGCATCACCACCCGAAAGCGGCATGGGTTCAAAAGAGGCAAACCGATGCACTCCATCAGCATCGCCAATCAGAACCTCTCCGCCCCATATCGTCCCGTCTATTCCGTAACCTGTACCATCAAGTATAATACCTATTGCCGGACCTTCCACCTTGTTTTCAGCAAGACATGAAGCAAGATGGGCATGATGATGCTGGACACCAAGCACTGGTAGGTTCTGCTTCAGTGCCCACCCGGTTGTCATATATCCAGGGTGAAGATCATGAACCAGAAGTTCCGGCGTGGCCTGAAAAAGATGCTGAAGATGGGCTGCAACATGCTGAAAATGCAGGTAGGCCTCGTAGTTTTTCATATCGCCGATATGCTGGCTTAGCAAGGCATGAGTACCCTTCAAAAGAGCAACTGTATTTTTAAGCTCACCTCCTGCTCCAAGAACAACCGGCCCATCCTCGCAGAGGGAAACCGGAGCCGGCACATACCCCCTGCTGCGCCTGATATGGCGGAGCGATCCGGAAAGATGGATGGTTACTGAATCGTCGCATTTCAGATGGATTGGCCTGTTATGCATGAGAAAAGCGTCAGCAATGCCCTTCAGCCGCAAGAGCGCTTCATCATTTTCATTGACAATAGGCTCCTCGCTGAAATTTGCGCTGGTCATTACTAGAACGTCAATTTCGTCATCGAAAAGCAGGAGATGCAATGGTGCATAGGGAAGCATAACTCCTAGCCTGTCATTGAGTGGAGCAACTGATGGAGCAAGCCCTTCTACGATTTTCTTTTTCAGGAGCACAATAGGGGCTTCCGGAGAGTTCAGTGCTGCACATTCGCCCTCACTAAGTTCACAAAAGTGCCGGACAACAGACTCATCGCGCATCATTACGGCAAAGGGTTTGGCTTCTCGACCCTTTCGCTCTCTCAATCGGCGAACCGCTTCGCCATTATGTGCATCAACCGAAAGATGAAAACCGCCAACTCCTTTCAACGCAACAATCCGCCCCTGTTTAAGAAGCGCTGCGGCCTCAGCTGCTGCATCCGTTACAATGCAGGGTTTACCGGTCGAGTCGAACAGAGAGAGGGCCGGGCCGCACACTGGGCAGGCATTGGGCTGGGCGTGAAAACGACGATCAAGAGGATTGTGGTACTCCTGTTCACATTCGGGACACATTGTAAAGTCATGCATCGATGTAAACGGCCGGTCATAAGGCAGGCGTTCTACAATAGTGTAGCGGGGACCGCAGTTGGTACAGTTGATAAACGGATAACGAAACCGACGGTTTCGAGGATCCAAAAGCTCACAACGACAGTCGCTGCAGAGCGCAATATCCGGTGGAATGAGAGTCTCGACTTCAGCACCGGAGCTTGAACTACCGATCACAAAAGCATCTTCGGAAATACAGTCTATAGCACACTCCTCTATTGCTTCTATTCTGGCCAGCGGCGGGGCATCATGCTTGAGTGTTCGACAGAATTTTTCGATGAAAGAGGAGGAGCCCTGAACCTCAATCAGAACACCTGATGAGGTATTGCGGATAAAACCTTTTAAAGCGTACTCTGTGGCAACCCGGAAGACAAACGGCCGAAATCCAACTCCCTGCACGATACCATTGACCTGCAGTCGCCTCCGCTCTTCAGCGGTATGATCCTTGAAAGTCAGCGCTGCTTCAGTTTGGTTGTAATCCACTCCTGCAAGAGCGGAAGGCCCACGCCGGTTTTCGCCGATACTTCAAACCATTCAAGGTGATGATTAACCCGCAGGGCATTCTCCCTGCACTTCTGGGCATCAAAGTCAACGTAAGGGAGAAGATCGATTTTGTTGAGAATGCAAATATCAGCCTCATGAAACATGGTCGGATACTTCAGAGGTTTGTCGTCACCTTCAGTCACACTGATTATGACTACTTTAAGGGCTTCTCCAAGATCAAACATTGCCGGACAAACTAAATTGCCGACATTTTCGATACAGAGCAGCGAGTTATCATGAAGCTCAAGCTCCTTGACGGCACTGTGAACCATCAAAGCATCTAGATGGCATCCTGAACCAGTATTAATCTGGATCACGGGCACACCGAGAGCATGAATTCGATCGGCATCGTTGGTGGTCTGTTGATCGCCTTCTATAACAGCCACAGGAATATGCTGCTGAAGTGCCGGAATGATTTTTTCAAGCAGCGAGGTTTTTCCAGAACCGGGGGAACTCAGAAAATTAAGCGCAAAAATATTGCGCGCCTCAAAATATCCGCGGTTCCTTTCGGCAAGAAGATTGTTTTTTTGAAGGACATCCTGTTCAAGCGCAATCGTGCGGCTCTTTTTTTCATGATGATGATGGTGTTCATGGTCATGACCGGTCTCATGATGATGATGATCTCCATGACCACTACTCTGGGTGACATGAACATGATAATCGCTAAGCCCTGGCTTGCGGAGCACTGCCCCGCCATCCGCTGAACAACCGCAGGTATCGCACATTCTCTTATTCTTCTATAGTTATTGATTGTATTAAAAATTCTTCTCCCGACACGATCTTCACCCGCAGTGAACGGCAATCGGGACACTCTGCATAATAAAAAGAAACGGGAAACATTCTTCCACACTCTCCACACTCGCCCATACCTTCCGGTTCCTCAACCTGAAGCAGTGCTTCTTCGGCAAGCGTTCCTTTGGCTGCAGCTGAAAAACAGAATTTCAATGACTGCGGCTCAATTCCGGCAAGTTTTCCTATAACAAGATCAATTCCGGAAATGCTTCCGGCTCCTTCCTCTCGCGCTTTGGCCTCGACTGCTTCTACAATGGAAAGCGCTATGCTCATTTCATGCATATTGGTAAAAATAAAAACCTATTAACATCTGTACCGGCTGTTTTTGGCTCTATGGTTTCTTCACTTCGTTCAGAATGACATAGAGACGGATGAACAACAGGACATAGATACGTAACTGTTGCAAGGTAGTTTTTGATCATCAATTTTTTTGTACCTTTGGTGAAAATATATTTCTGAAAAGTCACAAATAAAGGTCTAATTTGAAGCACCTTACTGGATTATGCAATGTTCCGGCCAGTGATATCGCCTGTATACTCGACATGGCCACCGGCTTTAAAAAAGAGTTGACCACCGCCAATCCTTCTTTTAAACCCACCCTCTCCAACAAACGCATTGCACTTGTTTTTTTTGAAAACTCAACCCGCACCCGTTTTTCTTTTGAATTGGCAGCACGGTATCTTGGTGCCGGAACTCTGAACTTCAGCGCAGCTTCAAGCAGCGTCAGCAAAGGAGAGACCCTGAGCGATACCATTAAAAATCTTGAAGCAATGCAGGTGGATGCCTTTGTGCTGCGCCACCCCTCTTCCGGAGCTGCGGATCTCATAACCGGAATAACGTCAAAACCAGTCATCAATGCGGGTGACGGATCTCATGAGCATCCGACACAGGCTCTGCTCGACATGTTTACGCTTCGGGAATATTTCGGGAAAATTGAAGGCCTCAAGGTGATTATTATCGGTGATGTTCTCCACAGTCGGGTCGCACGATCAAACATATACGGACTCCTTACCGCCGGTGCAGAAGTTGGACTGTGCTCTCCTGTAACTCTCATGCCTCCTGATGCTGCCCAGCTTGGTGTCAAACTGTTCACCGACCTTGACCAGGCCATAGCCTGGGCTGATACTGCAATCGTGCTTCGTCTGCAGCTTGAACGCGCTACTGGAGGATACCTCCCCTCCCTGGAGGAGTACTCAGTCTATTATGGCCTTACCGACGAACGCCTTGAAAGAATCCAGAAACATCTTCTTGTACTTCATCCCGGACCGATCAACCGTGAAATTGAGATATCAAACAATGTTGCCGACCGCATACAGCCGCCAGGTTATTCGAAAAGCGTGCTGCTTGAACAGGTGACGAACGGTGTTGCAGTCCGCATGGCAGTGCTGAACACTTTGCTCGCCCAATAACAAACAATTCTGAAACCCTGTAACCGCTTTATTTACTTAACCATGGCCAATACCTACCGACTCTGCAGAACAGTGGTCATCCTGACAGCACTGCTTTTTATCTCACTGAAAAACGCTCCGGCGGATCAGCTACTGAATCCTACAACTAAAACAATCTTTACACCACTTCTTGCCGACCCTATGGAACCACAGGTTTCGGTGATGCCTTACGTGGGCCAGCGTTTTCTGAATCTTGATATCGGAACAACAGCTGATCTCTACCAGAACAAGAGTAAAACCTTTGCCATTGGCGTTGATTTCGGAACCTGGTCACTCCTGCGGGAAAGTGACAATTTCAAATTTCCGGTTGATGCTGTCAGTTATCTTTTTGGCATCAATACGAGCTGGAAAGAAAAGATCAGCAGCCAAACATTACCCTTTGATGAATTCAGCGGAAGAGTCCGTCTGAGCCACATCTCTGCCCATTTTGAAGACGGGCACTACGAACCCGATGGCAGCGGATGGATTCCTGAACCCGGCGGCCCGGCTATTCCCTTCACCTACAGCCGTGAATTCCTGGATCTCGTTCTGGCGCTGAGTGCTCCGGGTCACCGGGTCTATGCCGGTTACCAGTATATCTACCACACCTTGCCGGGTGGTATTAATCCCAGCTCTTTCCATGCCGGCGGCGAACTCTCCACTCCCGGCAACACCTATCTTGCCGCGGACTTTAAACTGCTGCCGGTCTGGCAGTCATCACTGCAGGAAACAAGAGGGTACAGGGGAACATGGAACATACAGGCAGGTATGCGCCTCAATGCTATAGGTCTTGAAAAAGTGAGAGTGGCATGCAACTATTTTTCGGGAATGAGCATACAGGGGATGTACTTCTACCATCCCGAAAGCTTTACCACACTCGGAATGATTATTGATATCTGAACCATGTGTATTGCCCGTCACTCCTGCACAACAGATTCCATGCAGGAGTGACGATTATTGCAACGCACTGAAAAACTCAGGTACAGCACTCTGAACATCTTCAGTATTTTGAGCAAGAATGTAGTCGGGAAGAAAGGGCGGATAAAGGTCATATCTATCCAGTTCAGCAAGCGGAAGCCAACTCACTTTAAGAATTACCTGCTGGTCATCGGCATATTCAGGGTCTTTGCCGGTTATCATTTCACCTCCGGTAACCGTACAGAAAAACCCAAGCGATACAGAGTGATGAATGCTTCCCTGCTCCTGCACGCCGGGATGTGGATAGAGTAGCTCCTTGATAAATAGCAGACTGCCCACCTGACACTCAAGCCCTGTCTCCTCCATCATCTCTCTCTTCAAAGCTTCATCAAGAGTTTCGCCCCGTTCAACAACACCACCTGGGAGAATCCAGTAACTTTGAGGAAGGTGGGGATCTTCAGGAGCAAAACTTTTGTGCTCTATAAGCAGAACTTGGCCATCATTTATACATAAAGCACTTACTCTCAGCCTGACCTGTGACATGATCAAATTCCTGCAAAATTGATAAAATAGGGCTGCTTAATTATAATTCTTCACCGCCGCAAATAAATAAAAAAATCCTTTGATCAAGGGGGAATAATTCCCTCTTGGTCGTTTTCTTCTATTTTTATTACATTTAACGATATTGTAACATTTTTTGTTCTTTTTTTTTTCTTGTTAACACACACAACCTAACGGAAAACACACATGAAAAAAATGCTATCACTTGCTGCAATGTTTGCAGCACTATCATACGCATCACCGGCTTTTGCAGACACTAACATCACTGTTGGCGGCACTAACATCAATGTTTACGGTACTCTTGATACCGCTTTCGGTGACGTATCACATTCGTTGAGTATTGATCCTCAATTCCCTGCATCGGTTAACCCTGTCAGCCCAGTCAAGAGATCAGTAGTGCATGGCGCAGCAATCGGATTGTTCAACGGCGGTATATCAGACTCCCGCCTTGGTGTTAAAGGGACTACGGATATCGGTGACGGCCTGAAGGTATTCTATACCCTTGAAGAGGGCTTCAATCTGCCCACAGGCAGAGTGAACAATGCAGCCGCCGAATTGGCTACTAATGGTGAGACTCTCACAACAGCAGGAGCAAACAGTTCGATGAATGGTCAATTGTTCAACAGGCAGGCATTTGTCGGCCTTTCATATAGTGATTGGGGCTCTCTTGCCGTTGGTCGTAACTACGCTCCTATTTATGACATCTGCGTAACTTATGACCCTGTTCAAGACGCACAGTTGTTCTCACCTCTGGGCTTTTCTGGTACCTACGGTGGCGGAGGTGGAGTCAGCGAGGATACCCGTGTTGACAATAGCTTGAAGTACACTAACAAAATCGGTTCGTTTAATTTCGGTGGACTCTTAAAGCTCGGAGGCACCCTTGGAGAAGCCACAGCAAAAACGGCTTATGCTCTGAACGCCGGCTACGAAGAGGGTAATTTCGGAATCCAGGGTACATACCAAGCTTTTAACGATGCAATAACGGGTGTCGCCAGTGCCGCAACATCTAACGCAGTTGATATAACCAATGAAAACACCAAGGCATGGATGGTTGCTGCCAAGTATAAGATTGGTGCTGCTACACTGAAGATCGGATATCAGCAATATACTCTTGGCGCTCCATCTAACATAATATCGACAACCCCTACCCTCTACAACTACTACGGACAAAATGTTGGAAAGGTCTCTAATTTTTCGGCAACTGCTTCCGATAAGAGTACTCACATTTTGTTTGGAGGCGGTGACTATAATTTCTCAAGTAAATTCAACATGGCAGCAGGAGTTTATAGTGTCAGTCCTCAAGCGAATACTGATCTCTCTCAGTCTTACTCTAATCAGATGTACTACTCTCTGCTTGCTGATTACCATATCACCAAGTCTCTTGATACTTATGCAGGTTTGATGTATGCCACCTTCTCTGGAGTAGGACTTTCTTCATCAACTTATTACCAGAACAATACCATTACTGCCGTTGGCGTACGCTACAAGTTCTAAGAGCTTGATGTTCTTTTTTCTTGATTTTATTTGATTGTTTAGCAAGGCTGCCCCTAATCTTCTTTGGCAGCCTTGTTAGACCCTTGATTGAACGCCATTCTATTCCCTCCTTTACACAATTTCACAGCTCATTCCTATATCTCAATAGAGCAGACAAGATATAAATCCCTTCAATGTAGATTTCTATCAGGAGCTCACTCTTGCTTACAACCAAATTTCAGCCCGGATTCAAATAAACTGTTAACCTTATATTATAAAACACTATATAGGAAATACTATCCAGGCACAGAAAGTCACGTTTGGTCTTTATCTTCTATTTTTATTACATTTAACAATATTGTAACAAGGTATATCCTTTTCAACCTGTTCCTTGCCTTTCAAAAAGGCAGGAATTTTTTTTTTCTTGTTAACACACACACAACCTAACGGAGAACACACATGAAAAAAATGCTATCACTTGCTGCAATGTTTGCAGCACTGTCATACGCATCACCAGCTTTTGCAGCCCTGAACATCAGCGGAGACGCCTCTGTCCGCGTGCAAGACTGGATTACAGGTCATCAGGATGTTGATAATGTTGATTGGCAATACCGCCTGAACCTGAGAGCAGCGGCCGACCTTGGCGACGGCTATTTTTTCAAGGCCTTGGTTACTAATGAAGACAGTCGCAATGGCGGATGGCAGACTGTCGGTTATGCTAATGGAGAGGTATATAACCTTCAATTATCTCAGTTCTACTTCGGGCATATGAGTAGCGGCAGCCATTACCTGGTGGGTCGTTTACCTTTGAACTCAGCCAACAATCCTATCTTTGACCTAACACTCTTTCCGACCCGCCCTATATTCACTCCAATTGATCTTCTCCTTAACGATCGTGCATTTGGTGCAAACGTTGGCGGAAAAGTAGGCCCTGGTGATTTAAATGCAACGTTTGTCGTGCTTGACAACAATGCGGCAGGGAACACCTCATGGAGTGGCGATGGCCTCCTGAATGACGGATATGGAATTCACACAAGCTACAAGTTCAATCTAGGAAATGTTACTTTTGAACCGCAGGCGGTTGCTATCCTAACAAAATCTGATGTCTTAACACAGACATGGACTCCAGGCGCTTCTTATCCAACTACTTATAGTACTAACAATCCTGCTGCCGCGCCTATTCATTTCGGATTCAGACCAGTCACCTACGGTACAAACGTCAGTGTTCCTCTAAGTGGCGTAAAATTATCGGCAAGTGCCTTCTATACCAGAGGCAGCGGCACGACTCCTGCTGGAGCAGGGACTCCAGCCACACCAAATCCTTTCGCTGGCACCAGAGTTGATTACTTTGGTGATTTCTTCAGAATCAAGGCGGAGTCAGGACCGGTCACTGTATGGTATGATCACAACAGTACAACCGACAAATCCACTCTTACTCAAGCCAGTCTTACTCCAGGTGGTAATCAGGTATACACCAATAACTTTATCTATGCTCAGTACAAGATCAAGCTGCATGAGTCAGCACAGGGAACTTTCACTCTTCAACCAACTGTGCGTTACGCCTCTATGAAAACATCCAGTCTTGGCACAGAGTTGGTAAACGAACATGCACTGCTTCCAGAACTCTGGGCAACAGTGACTTTCTAAATCGCTGTCTATCATGGAAAAAAAAGCCGCAGGAAACTGCGGTTTTTTTTCCTGTAGTTTCGCCTATTATATTTCGTTAAGGTCACTGTTTCCTGAAACAAACAATTGTTACTTCAGGAATTTTAACGATATTACAAGAGAGCCTTTCGAGACAGCTTGACAAAGCGACCATGAACAGACGGCATGGAACGGCTTTTTTACATTTTCCTTTACATTTTCTTTTCGACATACAGTAATCGCCTGAGTAAAAGGCTTTTGTTCCTGTAATACTGAAAGATTCTGCACTTTTTATCAATAAAGTGTGGGCTTTTTTGTTGAATCACGTTTTGCTGCACTTTATGGCGTAGCTTTTGTACACTATTTGTTGCTCTTTTTTTTACGATCAATCAACATTAAACCGCATTATTTCAATAACTAAAACACAACAGCGGTACTATGATTACCATTAAAAAAATCATTTGCCCGGTTGATTTCTCGGGTTTGTCGCGCAAAGCGCTGCAATACGCCAACGAATTTGCGAGGCTCTCCGGCGGAGAGGTCTTTCTAGTCGGTGTTATCGAGAATGATCCCACCATCAATTATTCACACGGACTTGAAAAAGAACGCGCTGAAGCAGAGAAACAACTTGCCTCTTTAATTGAAGAAGAGAAGATGGCCGGCATTGTTGCGGATTATGTGATTTATGAAGGATTTGCCGAAGAGTGCATCCTCGACTATGCCAAACGTCAGGAAGCTGATGTCATTATTATGGGGTCACACGGTCGCCGCGGCCTGAAACGCATGATTCTCGGCAGTGTTGCTGAGCATGTGATACGCCGCGCTCCCTGCCCGGTGCTTGTTG
>CAIXLG010000073.1 GCA_903920215.1 uncultured Chlorobiaceae bacterium | reverse complement strand
GCTCTTTGATGCCCTCGATCGTCAGGCGCATCTGCTGCTCTATCTGATTGTAGGGTTCATTGTAGAGGTCGGAAACGCGGGTATGGACACGAACAACAGTTTGAATAGCCTGAAGCGAGTACTCGCGCGGTTTGTTCGAGTAATCGACATAGGTTTCCGGTATCTCTACATTTTCAGCGAATCCGGCGACAAGGTCAATGTGTTTTTCACCGTGCTTGTTAACGGTGGAACGGATTTTCAGATACTCTTCTACCGTTTTTTGAAATGATTCTTTGAGAGCAGGGTATTCCTTGAACAACTTTTTAATATCGTCGCTCGAGAGGGAGAAGAAGGAACCTGGTGTAATGGTGCGGATGGTGACCGATGAAGGCTTTTCAGAAACCAGATCCTCTTCACCGAAATACTCGCCTTCAGAAAGAAGGGCTATACGAAGATCTTCTCCATGGAGTCCCTTGCTTAAAATCTCAACCTGGCCGTGTGCAATGATGAATATCTTGTGACGATCTTCGCCTTCAAGGATCAGAGTGTTGCCGAGCTCGGCCTCTTCAAGCACGAACTTGCTTGATATTCTGGCAATAATATCATCCTCAAAAGATGCGAAAAGCGGGATGCTTTTAAGGGATTCAGGTTTGAATGATGCAATTCCTTCATGAAAATCTATCCCGATACGTTCGGGTTTCTGCAGTTCAATTTTTGTGCGGTTGACGCGGTAGGTGCCCGATGAGACATGAACCCAGGGAAGAAGTTTTAACAACCACCTCGGGGTTATCGACATCATCTGTGGCGGAGTCTTGGTAGTATTCGCCAGATTTCTTGCAACGTGGGTTGTTACACTGCGCTGTAACAGACTGCTGGGTTCCTGTTGTGGGTTTGACATAGGTAATCAAAAAGTTATTAGGTGTTCGGTGAAAAAGTTCAAATTCCCAGCCCGTCGGTAAAACTGCTTTCAATGGCTTTTTGCTGCAGAACCCTTGAATTAGGTGGGACGCTTTTGGTCTGCCATACGTTACCGCCGATAACAGAGTTTTTACCAATGGTAATTCTTCCAAGGATATTAGCGTTTGAATAAATAACGACGTTATCCTCAATAATCGGGTGACGGGGCACATCCTTGGCCGGGTTGCCGTCGTGATCGAGGGCAAACTTTTTAGCACCAAGCGTTACCCCTTGATAGAGGCGTACATGGTCGCCGATAATGCAGGTTTCACCAATAACCACGCCTGTGCCGTGGTCGATGCAGAAATAGTCTCCGATATGGGCGCCGGGGTGAATGTCTATACCTGTTTCCGAATGGGCCATTTCAGAGATGATTCTTGGGATAAGAGGCACACCGAGCGACAACAGAGTGTGTGCGGTCCGGTAGTTAATCATTGCCCGTATGGAGGGATAGCAGAAAATGATCTCCCCATGGTTTTTAGCAGCAGGATCACCATCATAGATTGCGTGGACGTCAGTGCCCAATTTTTTTCTGATCTCGGGAAGAATCCCGATAAACTGGCTGGCAGTTTCGGCAGCATATTCTTCAGCGTCAACGGAGCCGTTGTTCACGGTGTCAAACTGATGAACACTGAGAATCTGCTCTGTGAGTAATCCATAGAGCTTTTCGATCCTTACACCAAGCAGATGGGATAGTGATTGATGCCTCAATACCGGTCCTCCGAAATAACCGGGAAAGACTATGGAACGGATCAGTTCAACAATCTCTTTCAGTTTTTCAATTGATGGCAGCAGATGTTCATGATTTGGTAAATAGTCACATTCCGAATTTTCGGAACTTGATAAGAGCTGTATAGCCTCTTCAAGGATACTGCCAGTTTTGGTTTCCATTATTTCAAATCTCCTCTAACCTGATATTTCCCAAGTTATTAAGCAATTCGTTAAAAATATACCGCTATCAAGATAAGCCGGCAAGATCACTGTTAGTTTCCTTGCCGGATATTCCTGACCCTCCATGGGGAAAGTTCAGCACGGAGGCGTTGCTGTTCAGATGTTTACCTGCTCAGGTTCAAACTGGTAGAGAAGAGTCGAGAGGTAACGCTCGCCGGTATCAGGAAGAATGACGACAATACGTTTTCCCTTGTTCTCTTCACGCTGTGCAAGCTGCAAGGCCGCATAAACGGCTGCTCCTGAAGAGATTCCAACGATGAGGCCTTCTGTGCGTGCTAATACTCGGCCTGTGCGCAGGGCATCTTCGTTTTTCACAAGGACAATGTCATCAATAACACCGGTGTTCAAGATTGCAGGAACAAATCCTGCTCCGATACCCTGTATTTTATGGGGTCCTGGTTTACCACCAGAGAGAACCGGCGAATCAAACGGTTCGACAGCGACTATTTTAACATTCGGGTTTCGCTGTTTGAGCACCTCTCCAACACCGGTTATGGTTCCGCCGGTACCTACGCCGCTGACAAAAATATCAACGTTGCCATCGGTATCATTCCAGATCTCTTCGGCTGTCGTTTTGCGATGGATTTCAGGATTTGCAAGGTTCTTGAACTGCTGTGGAAGGAATGAATTTGCATACTCTTCGTGAAGCGATTCAGCTTTTTTAATTGCTCCACTCATTCCTTCGGGCCCTGGAGTAAGCACAAGTTCAGCACCAAGAGCCTTGAGCAGGTTTCTGCGCTCAATACTCATGGTTTCAGGCATGGTAAGGATAAGACGATACCCTTTCGCAGCTGCAATAAATGCCAGTGCGATACCGGTATTGCCGCTTGTCGGCTCGATGATGACGCTATCTTTATTGAGCAGTCCCTTTTGTTCTGCATCCTCGATCATTGAAAAACCGATACGGTCTTTGACACTTCCGCCCGGGTTGAAGTATTCGAGCTTGGCAATAATTGTGGCCTGGAGGTTATGCTCTTTACTGTAATTTTGTAGCTCAAGCAAAGGCGTGTTGCCGATAAGGTCGGTAAGTTTTTTTGCAATGCTTCCCATGGCTGTTGATTGTTTTGGCGTTTGAGAAAAGCTTAAAGATCATCAATAAGCGTATAACTGGAAATCCCCTCTAAGGGTTATCTTTTATACCGTAAATATGGTATGTCAGATATGATATTCGATGTTGTCGATCAACCCTGCTTTTATGGCATAAATTAACAGTTCAGAGCTGCTTGAAACCCCAAGTTTCCTGAAGATGTTTTTTCTATGAGTCATTACGGTATGAAAGCTGATATGCTTTTTTGTCGCAATTTCTTTTGTAGACAAGCCGGCAGCAATCATGCGGACTATTTCGATTTCTGAAGAGGTCAGGAGGCTTGCATCTTCATGAGGGCCATCTTTTTTAAGAAGGATATCCAGAACATCACCCGAATAGTATTTTTTACCTTTCAGTGCAGCTTCGATTACATGAAAAATCTCCTCCCTGTCATCGGTTTTCAGAACAATGTTTCTAATACCGGCATCATTCAACTCTTTTATTTTTATGTTAGTTATCGAGTTGGTCAATATGACTATTCCTATTTCCGGATGTTTTTTTCGAAGCTCATCAAGATCACTGATCGATTCAAAATCGAAGAGTGTATAATCCGTAATGATGAGCGAAATCGTCTCTTTTTGCAGATACTGGAGTAAACCGGCTTTTGTCGATACAGTGAAAAATGCCTGATAAAGCGGTGACAAGAGAGAGCGCAACGCCTCATTGGTTAAAAACTGCGTATCAGCGAGTACAACAGAAATGTTACGAATGTTTTTAGTCATTATCAGATACCTGCTCCGTTTTCAAAAACTTCCTGAATCATTGTCAGCGTTTTGGTTTCGTTAGGGCCATTGACCGTTACCTGAAGCGTGGTGCCGAGAATGGCACAAAGAGCAAGCATCTCAAAGTAAGAGTCTGAATTGGCTTTTTCTCCTTTCTCATTTTCAAAAAGAACAGAGCATTGCTGTTCCCGGGAAATTCTGAGAATCTTTCCAAGAGCGCGAAAATGAAGCCCGGCAGGAATCTTTACGGTGAGATGCTTGTGTATCATTGTGTTTATTGTGATAAAAAATATAAAAACGACTACTTCTTAATCAGCTTCGAAAGCCAGCTTCCTTTAGGTGTTTCCTCTGTATGAAGCACATCATCAAGAGCTTCGATCAGGTCATCGGGATGTTCCAGTCCGACGGAGAGACGAATCAGGTCGGGCGAAAGACCACTCTCAAGCTGCTGCTCTGATGATAGCTGGCTGTGTGAAGTGCTTGCCGGGTGGAGAATAAGGCTTTTGGCATCGCCGACGTTGGCCAGATGCGAGAAGAGCTTGATGTTATCGATGATTTTTACAGCTGCCTCATAACCGCCTTTTACACCAAAAACAACTACACCGCCAAAGCCGTTTTTCAGATCTTTTGACGCTTTAGCATGCGAAGGGTCATTTTTCAGTCCCGGATAGCGGACCCAGGCAACTTCTGGATGTTGCGAAAGATATTCGGCAACTATGAGGGCGTTTTCTGAATGACGGGCAACCCTGAGTGGCAGGGTTTCGATACCCTGAATAAAAATCCAGGAGTTGTCGGGTGAAATGCTTGCTCCAAGGTTTCTGAGCGGGACAGTGCGAACCCGAAGGGCAAATGCAATCGGCGCCAGGGGTTCAGGAAGGTCAATGCCCCAGCGCAGTCCGTGATAGTTTTTGTCTGGTTCGGTAAAGAGAGGGTGACGCCCGCCTTTCCAGTTGAAACGACCCGCATCGGTAATGATGCCGCCTATCCCGGAACCATGACCTCCAAGCCATTTGGTGAGGGAGTTTATAACTATATCAGCTCCAAGTTCAATCGTTTTAAGCAGATAGGGAGTGGTGAAGGTTGCATCGACAATCAGCGGAAGGCCGTTGCGGTGGGCAACCTCTGCAATGGCCTTGACATCGGTGTAGTCGAGTACCGGGTTGCCGATGGTTTCAATGAATATTGCTCTTGTCTTGTCCGTGATTGCTTTTTCAAAATTGGCTGGGTCTTTCGGGTCGACAAATTTAACATTGATCCCGAGTTTTGGGAGAATGGCATCAAACTGCGTATAAGTACCTCCGTAGAGGTTGTTTGCCGAAACGATTTCGTCACCTGCTTCGGCCAGGGTTATAATGGAATAAAATATTGCAGCTGTGCCTGATGCCAGGGCTACTGATGCCGCACCGCCTTCAAGCTGAGTGACCCGCTGTTCAAGCACATCGGTAGTCGGGTTCATCAATCTTGTGTAAATATTGCCAAGTTCTTTCAGGGCAAAAAGGTTTGCGGCATGTTCTGTGTTCTTAAAGAGATAGGAACTTGTACGGTAAACCGGTACTCCGCGCGACAGGGTAGCATCAATAGTTTGTCCTGCATGAAGAGCTAGGGTCTCAAAGCGGTAGTTTTTTTCACTCATTGGTAATACTCCTTGATTTGCTGTTTTGATAAAAAGTTAATTCACTGAACATGCGGCGACGGCAAGATTCGAACTTGCGATTACTGGTTTTGCAGACCCTGGTTTGAACCTCTCACCCACGTCGCCCCTATAAAATGTTACTTAGTTGCTCTCTTGTTTTGCCTGCTGACTGCCGAAGAGTTTGAATCGTTGAAGATTAAACTGATAAAACAGGAAGCATCCAAAGCAGAATCCTGAGAGCGCAATTGTAGCCGCAACGGCAACAAACCCAGACAATATCCACCCTGTAAAAGGTGCTCCGGCAAGGAAAGCGATCTGGGCGCTTCCAAGCAGGATTGCTGCGATCGAGTTATTGAACCGCATGAGTCTCGGATCTTCTGAGGGCGCAGTTTTATTTTGCTTTGCAAAAATGCGTGATCCGATAAAAAAAATGAGACTGCCGCTTTTACCGAACACTACGGAAGAAAGAATGATAAAAAACAACAGTGTGGTAATTAGTGGCTGCTGAATGATTATGGCAGTCGAGATGCCCACGAGCAGCACCCACCTGTTCAGTTTGACAATCGGAAATGGTATGCCCACACATGTGGTTGATGATTTTGATGATGACATAATTTTTATCCTTTTGTTATCGTTTTATGATTGATTGAGCTAAATAAAAAAAGCCGGTTCTGACATTCAGAACCGGCTTTAAAGACTTTACATACACCATTGAATCATGAGTGTGTTACGTCGTGCTCCCCGATATCCTTTTGTCAGAATGTTTCTGCAGTCTGCAACAGCAGCAGCACATTATGGAGATGGTCGAGGCCTTTGAATTCATGAGTCGTGTACCGTTCAAGTTATCGTTAACGATTGT
>CAIXLG010000072.1 GCA_903920215.1 uncultured Chlorobiaceae bacterium | reverse complement strand
CTTGGCATGGCTTTTGGCGTTGTAGTACAGGTGGAGATAACAGCGGTGGTTCTTCTCTCCCCAAGGATATAAACGCGAGTGAACATAAAGGATCTTATCATCAAGCTTGCGGTACCCCGCAGGCCCATGAATGGTATCACGGATCTCATCGATGGCCTGTTGTAACCACTTGTTGCTCAAGGGAACTCCAATCGTGAAATGATCACGGTGCTCTACCAATTCGTCCAGGTTCTTTTTGCTGTAAAACCCTTTATCCATAACGAAATGCAGTCGCTTTACATCAAGCTTTTTGAAGGTCAGTATAAGATTGTGCAGCATTGAGACATCGGTGATGCTGCCCGGAACGCGGTGATAATAGACCGGTAAAGCTGACTTCTGGCCGAACAGCATCGCAAGGTTGAGTTGGGGGAGCTTCTCACCATCACGGTTATAGCCATATTTGATGTATTCGTTCAATTCTGAGTATGAAGAGATCGATGTGATATCATAGCAGATGTAGTCATCTTCCAGCGTCTTTTTCATCCATTGGGCTAAAAATGTCTGCTTGGCGTCGGTTCCGATGGAGGAGAGTATCTCACTGATCCGCTGGCTGGTTAAGGAGGCTGCAAGGTCAGGTTCATGGCTTTTCGCCCAAGATGAGCAATGGCTAAGTGCGCCACCCTGTATGGCGAGGTAGTTCGCCATCGCCAGTATTTGGCTGTGGGTGTCGGGAAAACAGGATTTTAGCAATTTATCCAAACCGGTACGTCTGGAAAACTCATTGAGTACTGCTAATGGCCCGATTATCTGGGCTGATGCAGTGACAGCTGGATCACGAACTGCCGCCTGTTGTGGGTTCAGTCGTTTAGATGGGATGAATGTCCCAGTAGCAGGATCAATCTTGCCAATACACACCTGCTTGTTGCGCGACTGCTTGATATCCTTATTATAGGCAGAGACCGCCTCATAGACATAGGTAACTCCGTTTTTCTTATTGAGTTGATGGACTTTGAATGCCATAAGTTTTTCTTTTTGTTATAGTTGTAATAATAACTCTATTTAACAAGAAAAACAAGGATTAAAAGTTCATAAATCGCTTTATTTTATCAAATTAGCCTTAACATAGTTATAAAATGCTCGGGAAATTAGGATATAGCAGTATCAATCATCGAAGAGACCAAGAAGCGATTTGCAAACTTGCAATCAATCCGTTACGACAAAGGTTTTCATAGCCCAGACAACCATCGCGAACTGAAAGTGCTTCTCGAAACAGTTGTTCTGCCGAAAAAAGGCAAGCTCTCGCAAATCGACAAAGCTCATGAATCGGAGCCGGAATTCAAGAGATGAAGACGGCAGCATTCGGCAGTCGAGTCAGCAATCAATGCGTTTGAGGTACACGGCCTGAATATCTGTCCTGATGATGGCATCAAAGGATTCAAACGATATGTTGTCCTTACGGTGTTGGCCCGCAACATTCACTGTTTCGGAACCCTCTTGTACCAGCAGGATGCAAAACGACATCGGGGGCCGTACAAAAAAGCAGCCTGATTTCTCACCGAAAAAGGTGTTTTTCACAAATTCTCAGGGAAGGATCCGTTCGTGATGAAGCTTTTTGGAGTGAAATTGAGTGGTTTACTCATGGCGTTATCCAGTAAGCAAAAAAACACCTTTGGTTGATCATCAAAAACTGGGCTGAATGATCTACATGTTGAGACGCGGGCGCAAGTGCTTGCTCATTTTTCTGAATCAGCAGAGAATATTGCAAATGTAGCAGGAGTTCTTTCGCATGGGATAATTTATGAGGCTTATGCAGGGTGATTTCGAAAACCTGTAAAAATATTAACCACCGGTACACCACAGGGGTTTTGTATTCCCCGAAATGTGCCATAGCTGCAATGCGGTGCATCGGAAACAACATCAACCAAATCGCCCATGCCTCAAACATGAACCAGCCGACTGATTCCGAACAGCGTCATCACGTTTTGGAAGCGCATAATAAAGAACCCCGCCGCAAGCAGCGGGGTATTTTGAAGACAACTCTATAATATCTTTACGCCTCAAGAGGCGGGGAATATGACCCATAGAGATTAAAACGCTTCAGTTTCTTCGGGAGGTGCGAAAACCATAGTGTGAAGCCACCTCAAAATATTATTTTTTTACGTTCACACTGTATTTATTATTTTACGGCATCGAAGATTCTTCCTAACGTTAATGCTATTTTGCCATAAAAAAGAGTGAAATAGTAGTCTTTTCGATACACACTTTTTTCAGTACATAAGCCTCTTATCAAAATCCTTAGTGCATTAACAAGTCATAATCTTGTGTCTCATAATAATCAAACAAGGAGCTATCATGTCTGGAGAAGCCAATGACTTAACAAGCCTTTTCACTGCTAATTTTAATAATCCATTAAATTCAGCTAACTGGGATTTCAATCATTGGGCTGCTGTCAATAATCCTTCATTTAACGGACAAACTCAATATATCCAATCGCTTCCGTCAGTGTCAAATGGCATATTACCTCTCTTACTCTATACATATAACCCCACCAACGGTCCTATACCATCATTCTACGGCACAGAAGTATTTACTACCAAGACATATTCACCAGGAGTTTCTTTCGAAATCAAGGCTAATTTTGCAAACCCTTTGGTAGCCGGTATTGTCGGAGGAATGTTTCTCTACAATTACACAGATACCAATCATCATGACGAGATCGATTTTGAAGCGTTGTCGAATCAACTGAACCAGATTCAAACTAACGTCTATACGAATGAACCCTTAGGTACGGGTAATCCTCAATCTCATCAAATTTCTACCTCATTAACCGGCGAACACATCTATCGCATCGAATGGTACCAAAATGCAATACGATGGTTTGTTGACGGTCAGTTGGTTCGCGAGCAGACTTCTAATATTCCACAGAATCCGATGGCACTACATTTGGATGTCTATGTTCCCGCGTCGAATTGGTCGTACGCTTACAGCCCAACACTAAATCCAGTTACTAATGCAAGTGCTAATACTTCCTATGCTTTTGATATCGATTCTGTGAGTATCGGACAATTGTCGACAATTGATATAGCTGGTGGTAACCAAACATTTAATGGTAATACAGGCATTACAACTGTTCTTTTTTCAGGAAATGAGGCTAATTATACAATCACAGCGTCTGGGTCAGGATTTTCAATTAAAGATAATGTTGGGGCTGATGGTACTGATACGCTTATTAATATGAATACACTTTTATTCAGTGACCACACACTAACTATTGCTAAATCTCCAGATGTAAATCTGTTAGAGTCATATCGTATTTACAAGGCAGTTTTTGATCGGGCTCCAGATTATGCGGGATTAGGATTTTGGTATAATGCAGTTAATCATGGCGAGACTTTAACTTCAGTTGCGGATGGGTTTATGCATAGTGCCGAATTTGTCGCTATGTATGGCGCAAACCCTACGGACTCATCCTTTCTCACGCTCGTGTACCAGCATGTTCTCGGGAGAACGTATGATCAAGCTGGTTTTAATTTCTGGCTGAATGATCTACATGTTGAGACGCGGGCGCAAGTGCTTGCTCATTTTTCTGAATCAGCAGAGAATATTGCAAATGTAGCAGGAGTTGTTTCGCATGGGATAATTTATGAGGCTTATGCCGGATAATTTCGAAAACCTGTAAACATCTTAACCCCCGGCACACCACCGGGGTTTTGAAGTGGCCCCCTGCCGGTAGACAAAAAGTGGCTGAGTTTAAGTTGGAGAGGCAGGATAAAGTAGGCATCAGGATGAGCCTATTTGGAAAAAAATGGGCTTTGCGAGAGGTGTCGTAAAGCAGCAGAACGGTTTATGCCTGCGTACCATCACAGTAAAGACGAGTTCAGAATGAACAAGCCATAATATGAGTTGAAAAAATGCACCATCTCAAAAAGGTTTGTAGATTCCGTTTTTTCAAAATTAAATTACCATGCTTTCCTTCAAGTATTTTATCAGGATGCGTAATGAGAAAAGTGATAACGGTTCCCCTTGGAGACCGCGTTAATTAGGAGGCAACTGTTCAGCTATTTGAAGCCGGTGTAATATCCGGCTTTTTTATTGTCCATACCAGTAATTCGTGGCGCGGTGTTAAATCAGTTATCAGCCGGTCAATAGTGAGGGCGCAAAATTGAGCTATCTATCCGCACGTGAGACTGCTCTCGATGGCGCACGGCTCTCCAGCTTCAGAGAATTGGAGCACATACCACACTTGATTTAGCTCAAAGTACTCAAAGGGAAAAAATAGGATGAACAATTCAGTATTCTTTTACAGTTCGAGGTTGGTCGGCTGGTGATGTATATTTCAGGCTGGATTTACCTTTGAGAAAGATCAATTTTCTTGTATTTGTAACGAGTTTGTAACTTATTAAATGTTAATAAGTTATAATATAGGTAATGAAACTCCCCGCCGCAAGCAGCGGGGAATTTAACCCTGAGAGATAAAATAGGTTTATTATGAAACTGGCACTTTCGGAATGCTAAATAAGGTATAATCATGCACTACATACCGCTTCTTCCCCTCTCCGACCTTCCGGAAAACACCCATAAATCAGTAAAACAGGGCGACAAAACGATTGCGCTGTTTCATTACGAAGGCATTATATCTGCGCTTGACCATGCCTGTATCCATAAAGGGGGAGATCTGGGGGAGGGCTTCATCCAGATACTTGATGACGAGGAGCGTTATGTTGCCTGTCCCTGGCATGGATGGCAGTACAACCTGAAAACCGGTAACGCTCCTTATGGCTACAAGGACCGACAGGCACTCTATGATGTCATTGTCGAGGATGGCATGATTTGTGTGTCTGAAAAACCGGTGACAGATGCGTTCAGGGTTGAACACGAATCTGATCCCTTGGCCGACTTAAGGAGCCTCAACTATCAAACCGCGACCACCTCTCTCAATATCCTTGGGATTTCTGCTACAAACATGAATCGCGATCTTCCGAGGCCTTCAACCTCAGAGACAGCATTGCAAAACGCTCTTGATATAGCGGCCTCAAAATTTGGTGCACAGACGAAAATGATCAAACTCCGTGAGTTGAACTTTCGTCATTGTGAAGGTTACTACAGTCGTCATGAGAAAGCCTGCACGTGGCCGTGTTCCATTTCAGAAATGGATGAAAATGACGGTATGAATGAAATATACCGTTACATGGTGTTGTGGGCAGACGCTGTTATCCTTGCAACCCCGATCAGATGGGGAAATGCATCGTCGCTTTATTACAAAATGGCAGAACGGCTCAATACCGTCCAGAATCAGATCACTATTCACGATAAGGTGCTCATAAAAAACAAGGCAGTATCGTTTATTATAACCGGTGGTCAGGATAATGTTCAAGGAGTTGCAGGGCAGCTTAACTCATTTTTTGCTGATCTTGGTTTTACGTTTCCACCCTTCAACTATATCGGCTGGAGCAGAGGCTGGATAGCTGAAGATATGGAAAACAATTACACCCGTTTTTTCAAGAACCGCTATGTTAAGCGTTCAGTCGTTGATCTCGTCACCAATACGGTTAAGCTGGTCCAGCAAATAAAGCAAATGGATGCTTCTCAACTTCAAGCCCCGAAACCTAAAATATCTGAGGCTGGAACTCTTTCTGAATAGGGAGTAAAGGGAGTTGGCTGCTTGGCTCCAGGCTTGTTTTTGATGACAAAAATATGTACAATAAACCGCACGTAAAACGGTACAATTTTTAAATGTTGTATGGGTAGTATCAATCTTGAAGAAGATATAAGGCCGCTATCGGAATTTCGAGCCAACACGGCCACTTTGGTCAGGCACGTCAAAAAAACCGGACGACCTCTCGTGCTTACCCAACACGGAAAAAGTACAGTGGTGTTGCTTGACGTAAGCCACTATCAATCGATGGTATCGAACATTGATCAATTGCAAATAAAGAACAGTATACCAGACCAATGCCAAACAAAATCCTGACATTCTCGGTGTTCCGCTCATGGAAACAGGCAATGAGTAATCACAGGAAACTTATTCCTGAAACCCTGCCCTCCCTAAACGTTGGTTTTGCTCTATTCCTTGTTTCGGTCTTGCTGTTACCCCTGTCGTTGCTCGCCCAGACAGCAGAAGAATCATTGTCCCAGGTCCCAATAAACTCATTTATCCTCAAGGAGATAGGTTCTTCGACAGTCCTGATGGAAAAAGATATTGACAGACCGGTTTCTCCGGCAAGCCTGACCAAGATACTGACTTGTACCATGGCGATTGAAAGTGGCAGGCTGGATCGTGATGTGCTTATTACCAAAGAAGCAACGATGGTTGAGCCCTCAGTAGCTGGATTCAAACCTGGCGAAAAAATCAAGCTTATTGATCTGGTTAAGGCAGCTATGGTCAATTCAAGCAACGATGCAGCATTTGCTATCGCAATCTATCTTTCCGGCAACGTTGATGCTTTTGTTTCAGCCATGAACGCCAAGGCGAAAATGATTGGAATGAAAAATTCCAGATTTACCAATCCTGCAGGTTTTGATAAAGGGATTTATGCTGGTAATACATCTACAGCCGGCGACCTGTTGCGCCTTACTGAATACGCGGTAAAAAACCCGGTTTTCAACGATATAGCCCGTCTTGAAAAAGCTGTTTTTACAGAGCAGACAACCCAGAAGGTTTACTCTCTTAAAACGCACAATAAGCTTCTTGATAAATACCCTTACGCTGTCGGCATTAAAACCGGTTTTACCACGAAAGCAGGTTGCTGCCTTATCGCCAGGGCCATCAAAAACAACAAGGATGTTCTTCTCGTGATGCTTAACGCCAGAACAGACCGATGGCATGTTGCGGCGAACATGTTTGACATGGCTTTTTTAGGTACCCATCCTGATTCGGCATCAATTTTTTCGCTTTCAAAAGGCGACTCGGGTCGTGTCAGGGTTTCAGTTGTCAATGAGCGGGTAAGGTCAGGCAAAAGAGTCTATCATTTGTCGAAGGCTGCTCTGAGGTCGAAAAACAATGCCTTAGCGTTGTCAAAGTCTCACAGAAAGCCAAAGCACAATGCTCTGGCTCTTGCAAAGCAGAGCCAGAAAGCAAAGAGAGGTGCACTTGTCAATGCGAAATCAGGCAGAAAGACGAAGAAGCATGACCTTATTTCTTCGAGACAGGTCAGAAAAAACAAGAAAAGAGTAAACCTTTCATATAAGCCATTCACTCTACATACTGCTGACCAACTTTATATCGCAGCGTAGTCGGCTTTCCGATTCTCACCTGTTTTCACTTTTATTAAATCTAATGAGAGGGTAATGGTCAAGCATATTGTACTGTGGCGTCTCAAAGACAATGCACATGGAAACGATCGGCAAACCAATGCATATCTTATCAAGGAGATGCTTGAAGCTCTTCGCGGGAGAATTCCCGGAATGACAGCTATCGAGGTGGGCATTGATTTCAGCACTACCGATAGCTCCGCAGATCTCATGTTGTATAGCGAATTCGTAGACAGGGAGGCTCTTCAATCCTATCAGGCACATCCGGAACACCAGGCATTGATTCCGTTTATCGGTGAAGCAACCAGGGAACGCAGGCTTGTTGATTACGCAGTGTGAGCTGGTTGGGCTCTGCAATCTGGTGCCGACATATGGGAAATAAAAAAGCGGATGGTTTTTGGCCATCCGCTTTTTTATTATCGGTTTATTCTTGTTCGGGTTTATCCCTGAACAATGCACTCTGCAGGGCAGACTGCAGAGCAGGCTGGCGAGTCAGAGTATCCTACGCACTCTGTGCAGGCTGCAGCATCGATGATATAAACATCATCGCCGGCAGAAATCGCATTGACTGGACAATCTGGTTCACAGGCTCCGCAGTAAGTACATTCTTCAGTAATGTAGAGTGCCATATTAATTTCCTAGCTTAATAGTTGTAAAAAAAAGAAAGAACGATTCGGGTGAATTTCGACTAATATAAGATTTTTTTTTAGCTCAAAAAAAAACGTCGTACGCTCACAAGCTTTATTTTAAGCTAAAATAGCATTGTTGACACGGGCCCGGGTAAAAAACAGCCTTCCAGAGGATTCCTGTGGTCTCAGCGCACAACCCATCCGGGGAATTAAGAGACTTTGATGATGCAGTCAACAGGGCAGACCGCAACGCACGCAGCTTCATCATGAAACCCTATGCAGTCAATACAGGTCGTTTCGTCGATAACATAACAATCTTCGCCCGCTGTAATTGCGCTGACCGGACACTCAGGTTCGCAAGCTCCGCAATAGGTACAGGTATCAAGAATTCGATGTGCCATTGTTCCTCCTTGATTAACATTAAGAAAATAATGGATGATCGTTCTACTCTGTTATCATCTCTTACTCTTCAAATTATCAGAACGTTTTTCACGAAAACAAATTTACACAAATGTCTCGAAATTTTTATTCCTGTTCATGGATTTCATATGCGTTGATGATATCACGGACTAGCTTGTGGCGGACAACGTCAGTTTTATCAAGATAAACAAAGCTGATTCCCTTAATATCATGCAGTATCTTCGGAGAATTAGTAAGTCCTGAATCGAGATCCTTCGGGAGGTCAATCTGGGTGACATCGCCGGTAATAATCGCTTTCGAATTGACTCCCAATCTTGTCAGGCACATTTTCATCTGCTTGTTCGAGGCGTTCTGGGCTTCATCGAGAATAATGAAAGCATTATTCATTGTTCTTCCCCTCATATAGGCGAGAGGGACAATCTCGATAACGCGCTGCTCCGTCAGGAGTTTCAGCTTTTCAGCAGTCAGCATGTCCTGCAATGCGTCATACAATGGACGAAGATAAGGATCTATTTTCTGAGCCAGATCGCCTGGTAAAAACCCAAGGCTTTCACCAGCCTCCACTGCCGGTCTTGCAAGAACGATCCGCTTGACTCTTTTTGCTTTCCATGCCGCAACCGCTATGGCAACGGCTGTATAGGTTTTACCTGTACCTGCCGGGCCGATGGCAAACACAATGTCGTTATTTTTCGCTTCAGCCACTATTCGCCGCTGACCGTTTGTTTTTGCTCTGACCGTATAATCCGGCGAAGTGACTATGATATCCTCATCACCCATAGGAGGCGCTACCGGCCTGGGGGAAGGAGAGAGGGCCAGATTGATAAGCGCATTCAGGTCATTGTCAAGCACTTCACCGTGCCTGTTGGCAAGGAGTATCATCTCACTGAATATTTGTTCCAGGAGTGCCACACCATCCCGGCTTCCCCGGAGGGTGATCTGAGTTCCACGAGCAGTTATCTGCATCTCTGAAAACTCATTTTTTATTTTTTTAAGGAGAGAGTCGTAAGGGCCGAAAAGAATGACAGGCTCAATGCCCTGAATGTCGATTATTTTTTCTGTGGTCAAAATAGAAGTTGTTAAGCATTATAGGGAGCTCGAACAATATCAAGATACGGATTGGAATCGGAGAGGTAGTGCTGCACATACTCTTTTATGCCAGCTTCAAGAGAGGTGAAATCGTCAGTGAATCCTGCCGCGCGAAGCTTTGTCATATCCGCACAGGTGTAATACTGATATTTGTCACGCAAGGTTTCCGGCATGGGAATGTAACTGATAGCGGGATCACGGTTTAAAGCAGAGAATGTTGCTGTAGCAAGGTCTTTAAAGCTTCTTGCCGTCCCTGTTCCGACATTGAAGATGCCCGCTACAGAAGGATTTTCAAGCATCCAGGCCATTATCCCTGTACAGTCTTTGACGTAGACAAAATCCCTCAACTGTTCGCCGTCACCGTAGTCTGGTCTGTGCGACTTAAAGAGATTCAACGATCCTTTTTCGAGTATCTGATGAAACGCCTTATAGACTACACTGCTCATATCCCCCTTGTGATACTCGTTTGGACCGTAAACATTAAAGAATTTCAACCCGACCGCTTTGTCCAGAATATGATTTTTCAGTGCCCAGCGGTCAAAAAGATGCTTGGAGTACCCATACATATTGAGTGGACGGAGAACATTCAGACCTTCAGTCTCATCGTTGTAACCACGTTGTCCGTCACCGTAGGTTGCAGCGCTTGATGCATAAAGAAGCCTTACCTCATGTGCCGCAGAGAACTCGGCGATTTTTTTTGAGTAGCCGAAATTATTCGTGAGCAGATGATCAGCATCGGTTTCCGTTGTAGCACTGTTCGCCCCCATGTGGATAATGGCCGAAATACCCTTGAGTGCGTTTCGGTCGAGCAGACCAGGAAAAAGATCCTTCGGAATAAAATCAGTAAAATTAAGTCCTGAAAGATTGCGCCATTTTTCCGTGGTTGTCGACCCGAGATCATCAACAATAATGATATTCTCTTCACCCTTACGGTTGAGTTCCAGAAGCATGGCACTGCCGATAAAGCCCGCGCCGCCGGTGATAATGATCATGTGGAAAAAGGTATAGTTATAAAGCAGGTACAAACGAATATAAAGAGGTGGGTATAAAAACAAAAGGCCGCCTGTAACTAAAGCGGCCTTTCACATAAAGAGGTCAGGCAGTTGCCTGGAGCAGGCCATCGTTGGCCAGAAGTTTCCGTCCCCAATACAGCCACAATCTGACAGTGTCAACCGGTTTGCCGACAATCGCAGATATCTGGCTATGTTTAAGCCCCGATATTTCACTCAAAAGAACTGACAGTTTGATATCGGCAGCCCACTGTCTCAACGAATCAATCAACTGAAAGTGATTTTTACACGGCTTGCCGCTGATACAGAAGTCTGTGTTCTGGCCAAACTGGTCCACATAGCACTTTCTGAAAGTTTTAAGCAAATCACCTTCCCTCGTTGTTGTGTTGGCATAAAGATAGGTTTTATTGACAAGTTCACTTGATACACTCTCATTGCCAGTCATCCAGTATGCAAGGCTGTATATATCGTCCAGAAGATCAACAGGTGTTTTCTTGATGTGTGTCATAATCTCTCCTTTATATTGGATAAATTTTGTCTTGATTTAATTTATAAAAAAAAAGCAGATTGTCCAGATTTTTTTCATGGATTGTATGAAAAAGATGTTTTTTTAAACATGTTCAATGCCATTAAGGGCTTCTCCTATCCGGGATAAAATATTTACAGCTAGCAAACAGAGCTCTATCATGCAAAGAGATATCAAGAGTTTTCTTAATCCTGCACTGCAGAATATTGCGACGTACAAGGTCGAAGGCGGGCAGCAGGCCGAGATAAAACTGAATCAGAACGAAAGCCCGTTTGATGTGCCGATGTGGCTCAAGGAAGAGATTATCAATGAGTTTATCAAAGAGCAATGGAACCGTTATCCTGATATTCTCCCCTACAGAGGCATGAAGGCCTACGCCGATTTTCTTGGAGTTTCCGCTGATTCTGTGATGATGAGCAACGGTTCAAATGAGATGCTCTATACGATATTTCTTGCAAGCCTCGGTCCAGGTCGGAAAATTCTGATTCCCGATCCATCCTTTTCGCTCTACGAAAAAATAGCACTCCTGCTTCAGTCTCATATTGTCAGTGTTCCCATGCTTCCCGGTCTTGATTTCGATACTGATGCCATTCTTAGAGCCGCTCGTGACGAACAGGTCGATTTTATCGTTCTTTCAACACCGAACAATCCTACCGGTAAATCCCTCTCTTTTGATGAAGTTCGTCTGATTGCAGAGTCCAGCGAAGCTCTCGTGCTTGTTGACGAAGCCTACATCGAGTTTTCCTGCCAGCGTTCGGCTCTTGAACTTATCGATGGGCTTCCGAATCTCGTTATACTTCGCACCATGTCCAAAGCCCTTGCTCTTGCCGGTATCCGCATTGGTTTCGCTATTGCCAATCCACTGCTCATGGCTGAGCTTGCCAAACCAAAAATTCCTTTTGCTTCCAGCCGGCTGGCCGAAATAACCTTGACCAGGGTGCTGGCAAATTATTCCCTTGTGACCGATGCCGTCTCATTCATTCTCCATGAGAGGGATAAGCTTTATCGTGAACTGCTTGCAATTGAAGGTATCGAACCCTTCCAGAGTGATACCAATTTTTTGATTATCAGGGTAAAAGATGCAGGAGCAGTTTTCCACAGCCTTCAGAGTGATGGAATTCTGGTAAGAAACGTTTCCGGCTACAAGTTTATGGACAACTGTCTGCGATTCAATGTCGGTATGTTTGAAGAAAACCGCCGTCTTATTGAAAAACTTCGGACGATCTGAGCATGCACGAATTCAGAAAGCTGCATGGCAGAGAAATGAGCCGCCTCACTGCCGGGCAATATGCCGAAGTTCCGAAGCACCCTGTGGTTCTTATGCTCCATAATATCCGAAGCATGTGGAATGTCGGATCAATGTTTCGCACTGCTGATGCAGCAGGAATTGAAAAAATTATTCTTTCCGGCTATACCGCGACTCCACCGAGAAAAGAAATTGATAAAACTGCGCTTGGAGCTCAGGAAACCGTTCTGTGGGAGTATCACGCCGATCCTCTTGAGGCTCTTTCAGCAATGAAAAAATCGGGGCTCCGAATCTTTGCACTTGAAATTACTGAAGGCAGTCGCCCTTATACTTCGCTGGATCACGGTGTTTTTCCGCTCTGTCTTGTCGTGGGTAACGAGGTGGATGGTCTTGAAAACGAACTGCTCGCACTCTGTGATGAGGTGCTCGAAATCCCGCAGTTCGGTACCAAACATTCACTCAATGTTGCAGTCGCAGCTGGAATTGCCCTGTTTGAAATGGTCAGAGTTTTTCAGAAAGAGGTGTAACTTTTTGTTTTTTATTGAGGTTTTGTTTACTTAAGAGCTTAAATGTTTATAACTGCGGTTTTCCATGCTTCATTACAAGACATACGAGTTGGATGACTCCACCGCCCCTTGGGTCGTTTTTGTTCACGGTGCTGGCGGCAGTTCCTCAATCTGGTTTTTGCAGATCAAGGAGTTCATCAGGCATTTCAATGTTTTGCTCGTTGATTTGAGAGGTCATGGAAAGTCAAAAGCCTTGGCAGCTCACAAGGAGGACCGTCATTACGATTTCGAGGATATCACCCGTGATATTATCGAAGTGCTTGACTCCCTCAACATCCAGAAAGCCCATTTCATCGGTATTTCACTTGGAACCATTCTTATCCGCAACCTGAGCGAAATTGCGCCGGAAAGGGTGAGCTCAATGGTTATGGGTGGAGCCATCATAAGGCTTAACATCAGGGCAAAGGTTCTTGTTACCCTTGGCAACATGTTCAAAAGGGTTGTTCCCTACATGTGGCTGTACAGTTTTTTTGCCTGGATTATCATGCCAAGTGAACGGCATAAAAAGTCACGACTCCTCTTTGTCAACGAAGCCAAAAAAGTTGCACAGAAAGAGTTCATGCGCTGGTTCCGTCTCACCTATGAGATAACCCCGCTTTTAAAATACTTTGAAGAAAAAGATACAGCCATTCCTACGCTCTATCTTATGGGTGAAGAAGACCACATGTTTCTGCCCGCTGTCCGCTATATCATTACACGCCACACCAACTCCTGGCTGGAGGTCATCGTCAATTCCGGTCATGTCTGCAATGTCGATCAACCGAGAGAATTCAATACCCGCGCGATTTCCTTTTTGAAAAAAATGTCTGCAGGTGATTTACCTGAAACATCAGCAATCAAGCTGGCTGCCTGTTAAAGCGCAGGCTTGTTGTAGTTGTTTATGGCGTGCCCGATGCCGTTGATTGCAAAATCCAGCGCAGCATCTTTGCAGACAGGGAGTATCTTGTTCATTACCACCCGTTCATCCTCGCTGAACTTTCCGAGTACAAACGATGAAAAAGAGCTCAAAGGCTGCTCTTCAAGCCTTATGCCTATCCTCATCCGCGCAAACTCTTCGCTTCCAAGAGACTCAATAATGTGTTTCAGGCCATTTTGTCCGCCCGCCGATCCTTTTGCGCGTATGCGTATTGAGCCCGAAGGGAGGTTGAGATCATCACAAATCACAAGGATATCATTCCGCTCGATCTTATAGAAATTCATGGCAGCTACCACCGCATGACCTGAAAGGTTCATATAGGTCAAGGGTTTTACAAGGATGACCGACTCTCGTCTATAGACAAATTTCGCACTCAGGTATTTTCCTTTCCCCCGGCTGAATCCTCCCCCGAAAGAGGCTGCAATTTCGTCAACAACATCAAACCCGATATTGTGCCGTGTACCATTATACTGGGATTCAGGATTTCCAAGACCGACAATAAGTTTCATAACACAAACACTAAATCCCGGTAATTCTACCGGTTTTTTTCAAAAGGGAGTATAAGATAACCGCCATGAATATAGTCTCGGTTCAGCAAAATCTGTAAAAAAACATTCATGTTGATTATGTAGAAGCAGATGGCCTCATTTGACTATTGTAACAGGTTGAATTCCATAAGAACTTCTACAAAAAGGTATTGAGATTCCTTAAAAAAGTTGCAAATTACAGCTTCTTGTTTTCAACAGGATTGTTCCTTGTTATGATTTAGCTGACAACATTTTTTTCTTGAGCAAAGAAAAACAGTGAAAAAAAAGCAATGAAAAAATCGTTAAAAGTAACATGGTTATCCAGAATTGTATCTATTCTGGGAGGTCTCGGTATTGTGTTGCAGGCTCAGAATGCGTTTGCAAGCGAAGCCGATTTGTTGTTGCCCGATTTACATTCGGTGTCATTCCTGGGCGGAATACCCGGAAGCACTCTCCTGCTGTGGGGTCTTGCAGTCTGCCTCTTCGGTATGGTCTTCGGTATCATACAGTATGTCGGCATTCGCAAGCTTCCTGTTCACAGCGCCATGCGCGAGATCAGCGAACTGATCTATGCGACCTGCAAAACCTACCTCGTCACTCAGGGTAAATTCATTCTTATACTCTGGGTTCTTATCGGAGCCATTATTGTAGCCTATTTCGGCTGGCTTCGGCACCTTCCCGCGATCAAGGTTATTTTCATTCTTGTAGCCAGTCTTATCGGTATTCTCGGAAGTTATATCGTTGCCTGGTTCGGCATGAGGATCAACACCTTTGCCAACTCAAGGACGGCCTTCGCAAGCCTCGGCGGAAAACCGTTTCCAACCTACGAAATTCCCCTCAGAGCCGGAATGAGTATCGGTATGCTGCTCATCAGCATCGAGCTCTTCGTCATGCTCTGCATCCTTCTCTTTGTACCTCGCGATTTTGCAGGCCCATGCTTTATCGGCTTCGCCATCGGTGAATCTCTCGGCGCATCAGTGCTCCGTATTGCTGGCGGTATCTTTACAAAGATTGCCGACATCGGTTCCGATCTCATGAAGATCGTTTTCAAAATCAAGGAAGACGACGCCCGTAACCCAGGTGTTATTGCCGACTGCGCAGGCGACAATGCCGGTGACTCAGTTGGACCTACTGCCGACGGTTTTGAAACCTACGGCGTTACCGGTGTAGCCCTGATCTCCTTTATCCTTCTTGCTATCAAGGCCCCCGAAGTGCAGATCATGCTGCTTGTCTGGATCTTCGCCATGCGTCTTGTGATGATTCTTGCCAGCGCCTTCTCCTACTGGGCCAATGCTGCCTTTGCCAGGATGAAGTACAGCAATGCTGATGAGATGAACTTCGAAAAACCACTGATCACTCTTGTATGGCTTACCTCGATTGTCTCAATTATCCTTACCTACATTGCATCCTTCTACCTTATCAGCACACTCGGCGATGGCACCATGTGGTGGAAGCTTGCTTCAATCATCACCTGCGGAACGATTGCCGGTGCTCTTATTCCTGAACTGGTGAACCGCTTTACCTCTACAGAGTGCGCCCATGTCCGTAACGTCGTACAATGCTCCAAAGAGGGTGGCGCAGCCCTGAACATTCTTGCAGGTCTTGTTGCCGGTAATTTCAGCGCCTACTGGATGGGCCTTGCCATTGTCAGTTTGATGGGAGCTGCTTACGGCCTCAGTACTCTTGGCATAGCAACTCTCGGGTTGACTCCTGAACTGATTGCTTCGCAAGGGCTTCTTACTGTCGGTCTGAGTAAGGTGATCATGCTTGCACCTTCGGTCTTTGCTTTCGGACTCGTCGCTTTCGGATTCCTCAGCATGGGCCCTGTTACCATTGCTGTTGACTCCTATGGACCGGTTACCGATAACGCTCAGTCAGTCTATGAGCTTTCGCTTATCGAAACTATTCCAAACATCAAGCAGAAAATCCAGAGCGAGTTTGGGTTTCAGCCTGACTTTAACAATGCCAAACGCTACCTCGAAGCCAACGACGGCGCAGGCAACACCTTCAAGGCAACTGCCAAACCAGTGCTTATCGGTACTGCAGTGGTCGGTTCTACCACGATGATCTTCTCGATTATCATGATCCTGACCAACGGCCTCGCCGATACAGGTGCAATTGCAAAACTTTCAATCCTTTCGCCTCCGTTCCTCCTTGGCCTCATGATGGGCGGTGCAATCATCTACTGGTTCACCGGTGCCTCAATGAATGCCGTCACAACGGGCGCCTACTACGCAGTGGAATTCATCAAGAACAACATCAACCTTGACAGTTCCGTTGAAAAAGCCTCCATAGAGGACAGCAAGAAGGTTGTTGAAATCTGTACCAAGTTTGCCCAGAAAGGTATGATCAACCTCTTTCTTACCGTATTCTTTACAACACTGGCTTTCGCCTGTCTCGATTCATTCTTCTTTATTGGCTATCTGATCTCCATTGCGCTTTTCGGTCTCTACCAGGCTATCTTTATGGCCAATGCCGGCGGAGCTTGGGATAACGCCAAGAAGATTGTTGAAACTGAGCTCAATGCCAAGGGCACACCGCTTCATGATGCCTCAATTGTTGGCGATACGGTCGGCGATCCTTTCAAGGACACCTCTTCGGTTGCCTTGAACCCGATCATCAAGTTTACCACGCTCTTTGGTCTTCTTGCCATCGAGCTTGCTATCGAACTTCCCGCTCAGCTTGCTCTCTCTCTGGCAGCGATCTTCTTTGCCCTTTCACTGGTTTTTGTACATCGCTCCTTCTTCTCCATGAGAATCAAGGTCGACGAGCACTAACCGCTTCCTGGCAATTATCTTAAACTGGAGCCGCAGTAATGCGGCTCTTTTTTTGACTGTCTTTACCATGAAAAGATATTTGATCGCCTGACAGTATACAGAGATTGTATGGATGAGCTGAGAAAGGGAGACAGATAAGGAACGGTAATGTTTCAAATTGAGACATTAAAGTATTTCTGGCAGCTATTGAAATAGAATCATCAAATAACATATTATTGGTTTAACTTATTTTAAAATTAGCCATTAATGAGAATGGCAATGTTTTTAATTTGTTTCCTGTTATTCTTTTGGCTTACTTATTGCATTAATATGGTTCATGTTCTATATGAATTAAGGGTAAAGGTTAACAGGTTTTCAATAAGGATCTATACATGAACACTCTTGTTCGGAGTTTGGTAACGGCGTGTATCGCTATAATGCTTGCGTCTCCTTCTGCTTCTGCTTCTGCAGCTTCAAAGTCAAAAACACTTTACTCAAGTGCAGCCGCAAAACTTCATTCGAATGACACCCAGGGAGCTATAGCCGATTATACAAAGGCAATTGAACAGAATCCCAGGGATACCTATGCATATCTTAGACGAGGGATTATAAAGGCCACTATTGGCGACACACTTGGAGCTATGACTGACTTTACGAAAGTTATTGAGATTGACCCGAAAAATGCTCAGGGATATTCTAATCGAGGGATTCAAAAAGAACAAAATGGGGCTATTAAGAGCGCAATAGATGATTACACGAAGGCTATTGACCTAAACCCAAAATACTCTGTAGCATACATTAATCGCGGAAATGCAAAAACGCAGGCATTGGATTTTAATGGTGCCATAGCAGACTACACGAAGGCTATTGATCTAAACCCTAAATCTACGTTAGCCATCAATAATCGGGCTACAGCTAAAGGTCTGCTCGGTGATAAAGAGGGAGCCATAGCGGATTATAAAAAATCAGCCCGACTAAACGATCCAGATGCCAAGGCATGGCTGACAGAAAAGGGATTGCCGCTTAAGTGATTTATTCGTATTCCTCTTTGCAATAAAAGAACATAAAAGTATAATACCTTCTGGAGTATGTTTGATCCAGAGGGTATTATCATTAAAATCTCGCTGTAAGACCGGCAAGAATAGTTTTGTCTGTCTCTGCATGGTTCAATCCGGCTTTCACACCAAGATCAAGGTCGAAGGTATCCGTAACGCTGTAGATCAAGCCACCGAGCACAAAAAAACGATTTGGATCCGGTGCCCGCTCATTATTGCTATCGATGCTTATGTCAGCAACAGAGCGGAGTCTTTCTGTCATATGAACCTCTGCAGCAACTGAAGCGTGCCAGATATCCTGTTTTAAGATTGCATTATCCTGTGCCATTGAGTACGAATTGTGGGTGTATCCGACATTACCGTGCACTGCTCTGTGTTCCCACTCCTTTGTAGCAATCAGCAGCACACCCTCAGATATGTTCCCATTACCCAGCCCTCTTTGAGCATCCCCGGTCGGAACGATTAGTTTCGGTTTCAGCGCTAAGCTTGCCTCATGCTCTTTACATTCAAAAAATCTCCATTTAACTTCAACCGATGTATCCCCGATACCATTATCATTAGAAACCAGGTTCCCATTCTGACTGAGAGAACCCCACTGCCAGGGGAGCCCGACAATGATATCAACGTTGTCGATAATGCCATAGGTCAGTGCGGCCGTAAGAGTTCCATTCGTTTCCTTTTCCGCAATGCCTGCTTCATGTTCATTATCTGTTGAATATTCGCCGTTATACTCAAACTGAAATTTGCCCTTTCCCTGCGTTCCAGTATCATCAGTCATCAATGGGTGTGCAGCAAAAGCAGGAACTGACCACAGCAAAGCCAGAATTATGGGGGAAATTCTTTTTATCATTGATATCGGGATTTTCAAATTGTTTGTTTACTTAAATCAAAGGACAAAGGTTGTAGACAAAAAAAACTATTTTTCCTGTATGTCGATGAGAATAAATATGTTTAGTCAAAATAATCGATTGGTAACGTGTATTCAGAATTTAACTCGGTAAATTGATCACGATTGGGTTCATAGCATTTTATCTGGAGTACTGTTTATGTTTAAAGAGTTCAAAGAATTTGCCGTTAAAGGTAATGTAGTTGATATGGCCGTTGGTATCATTATCGGCGGAGCTTTCGGCACCATTGTCAATACCATGGTTTCCCAGGTTCTGATGCCACCACTTGGTTTGCTGGTAGGTGGAGTCGATTTTTCAAACCTCTATATTGTTTTAAAAGAAGGGGCTAAAGTTGCCGCTCCATACGCTACGCTAGCAGATGCCAAGGCTGCCGGTGCCGTCACAATTAATTACGGAATTTTTCTGAATTCTGTAATCAGTTTTTTGATCATGGCTTTTGCTGTTTTTCTGCTCGTCAAGACAATTAATACGTTTCGACGCGATGAAAAGCCGCTTTCTCCGTCTCCAGCGACAAAAGAGTGTCCCTACTGCCTCAGCAATGTACCAATCAAGGCAACCCGTTGCCCAGCCTGTACGTCAGAGATACGCGGTCAGTAACCTTGTTAGGTTGCGCTAAAAGGAGTTTAATAAAAAATTGGCTTCAAAAAATACAATAACCAGAGAAGTCCGTTTAAATATCAACGAAGCCTCCGATCTTATATTTTTATATGTCACTCCAAAAGACGCAAATGATCTTGCTGTCAACAAAGTGATTAAAGTTCAAAAAATGATCATGGGCAAAGAGATTGCCAACTACAACTTAGGCGTGAACACTGAGATTCTAGTGCCTGAACAGCTGGCAAAAGTTGAAGAGGATTCAAAAGACCAGGTAAAAATATCATTGAAATTCAGTCACCCCGACAAACACTGATTCCCTTCTCTCAGTCCCGTTAGTGCTATAGGCCCTATTCTTCCAGCCTTTTCCTCTTCAACCGCAGCGAATTGCTCACCACCGAAACGCTGCTTCCTGCCATGGCAAGTCCCGAAAAGACCGGATTAAGAAAGATCCCCCAAAAAGGATAGAGTGCCCCTGCGGCAAGCGGAATGCCTATTATGTTATAAATAAACGCCCAGAAGAGGTTCTGGCGTATCACCTTCATGGTGGCGCGCGAAAGGGTGATAGCCTGGGCAACCTTCATGATATCCCCCTTCAGCAGGGTAATCCCGGCAGACTCAATGGCAACATCAGTTCCGGTAGCCATAGCAATCCCGGCATCAGCCTGAGCCAGAGCCGGTGCATCGTTGATGCCGTCTCCAACCATGGCAACCTTTCTTCCTTTTGCCTGCAGTTCTTTGACTTGTAATGCCTTATCCTGCGGCAGCACATCGGAAATCACCTCGTCGATGCCCACTTGACGTGCCATGAAGGTTGCCGCTAACCGGTTGTCGCCCGTCAGCATGATGACCCTGACCCCTCTCTTGTGCAGTGCGTCGACAGCCTTTTTTCCATCCTTTTTGACGGTATCGCTCAAAGCAATCAACCCTGCGCATATCCCGTTTTTCTCAACGATGACGACACTTTTTCCCTCTTGCTGCACCCTCTGGACTTCAGGCATGTATTTTTCAGCTTCACCTGGTTTGCGTACTCTGACGGAAAAGGTGTCAATCGAGCCCGAAACGCCTATACCCTCAAGTGCTTCAAATGCAGCGACCTCGCTTAAGGTGATCTGCTGTTCTTTAGCTTCCGCAACAATTGCCTGGGCAAGAGGGTGCTCCGACCGGTTTTCAACACTGGCAGCCAGTTGCAAAAGTGAAGCAGGGCTGCTCTCCCTGTCAAGCGGGATGATATCGGAAACCTTCGGATTCCCCGTAGTCAGCGTCCCTGTTTTATCAAACACAACGGTATCAACCGAACTGAGCTTTTCAAGGCTTTCAGCATTCCGGATAAGTATTCCATACTCAGCCCCTTTCCCGATCCCTACAATGATTGCGGTCGGTGTTGCCAGACCAAGCGCACAGGGACAGGCAATCACAAGAATGCCGATAAGTCCTGATATGGCAAAGGGAAGGGCAACAGAAAATCCGAGAAAAAACGTGCCGACAGTTAGCCAGATGATAAACGTCGCCAATGCAAGAAGCAGCACAACAGGAACAAAAATCCCTGCAATTTTATCGGCCATGTTCTGTATGGGCGCTTTCGACCCCTGGGCATCTTCAACCATCCTTATAATGCGCGCAAGCATCGTGTCAGAGCCCACCTTCGAAGCCGTGAACGTAAACGACCCCTGTTTGTTGATGGTGCCTCCGATGACCTGGTCACCAACCGCTTTATCAACCGGCAGAGACTCTCCAGTCACCATCGATTCATCAAGAGAGGAATACCCCTGGGTAATGGTGCCGTCAACCGGTATTTTACCCCCGGGTTTCACAATAACAGCATCGCCGGTTCTCACCTCTTCCACCGCAATCTCAATCTCCTTTCCCTCCCGTATCACAAGGGCCGATTTAGCCTGCAGGCCAATCAGCTTTTCAATAGCCTCACCGGTCTTCATCTTTGAGCGTGCTTCAAGGTATTTTCCCAGCAGAACAAAGCCAATCACCACAATAGTCACATCGAAGTAGGTATAGTAGGGTAAATGCAGCAGCTCTCTTACAAAGGGAATCAGCGTCACAACAGCACTGTACACATACGCTGTCAGAGTCCCGATGCCGATCAGCGTATCCATGCTCGCCGCACCGCTTTTAACATACATCGATATTCCG
>CAIXLG010000071.1 GCA_903920215.1 uncultured Chlorobiaceae bacterium | reverse complement strand
TGAATCGATTACAACAACGTCATGTGTAGCATCGTCGTTTTTTAGCTGTTTACAGCTACAATTATCTCAATTTCTGCCTTAATATTTCGACTTTTGTAGTCCTCGTGAATTATTCAGGCTAAAAGGGTATAAAACATACACACACTACACACAAAAAACCCGGCTGCTCACCGGGCAATTACTCATGATTATTTCATTTTCATCAGATTACTTCTCGTGATGACATAACTGTTTGGAGAGAGTTGCCGGGCTAAAGTCCTCAGGAAGTTCTTTTGAGTCAGATGGAGCGGAAACAGTTAATAGCTCTTCATTTTCCTGTTTTGGCATAACGTTTCCAAGTGTCGCGAGCAATCCGTCAGTAATATTGTGCGCTGCCTCAAAGGTAAAGTCTCTTGCTGCCTTCTCCATCCCCACATCCCCTTTGCTGATTTCCTGAATTTTTTCAAGATGTCTCTGGAGTTCGTTCCAGTGAAACTTGACTTGATTAACAAGAGTCATACCATCAGGCATTAAACCAACATGTAACTGAAGATCAAGCGCGTCACAATATTGTAAAATGTCACCAATCGTAAGGGTTACATCCTGCGCATGTTCAATTTTCGAAACCTTACTCTGCGTTATCCCTATTTTTTCGGCCAGTTCCTTTTGGGTTAATCCGGCCTTACTACGAAGTGCAAATAATGTTTTCGCAAGCTTTCTGGAGTTCAAAGACTTCACAAAACTGTCGCACTCTTCAGCGCTCGCATGCTTGGCATAAAGTTCACTCACGCTGCTATAAGTTCTTCCGGCCGCCATTGTCAACCTCCTTTGTTTTTCTTTCTGAATCGGCTGAATTTTTTTTTAAAAAAAATCAGATTCCTGAATTTCCCAAACCCTCTTCATATTCAATATGAGAATATATTTATATAATAAACACTAAATTTCAGCAAAGAGTCTAAGATAATATTCTGATTTGGAATAAAAAACGGGTTATGTGATAGTAACAAGCCTTAAATTTTGTTACGAATTGTCATATCCGAACTCCTGATATGAGACTTCAGAATGGACTCTGCTGAGTGCTTTATATTACGCTAAATATACATATATTTTTAGGACAGCAAAAACACACCTCAAATCTCATCAAATCCACAGCAAAGCATGGCACTGAACTATTGCCTTTCATTCCCTCACTCTGATCACATGGTTCAATTATGCGCATGGCTGTTTTTAGGCTTCATCCCAATCAATAAAAGGAAACTCCTTTCTGATTAGAGCGGAAACCGACCAACACCGAGGGTGAGCCGGAAGCGATCACCGCCAAGCCAAAGCCAGGGAGCACCCAGCCCGATAATACCGTGCAAGGAAATAAGCAGGAATACAATTGGGTTATTTATTCTTAAAAAGTGCGTTTTATCATGGATTCCTGAAGCATAGAAATATGAACCGGTTTTTTAAGACAAAGTGAGCCCAATAACGGGGATGTTGAGCACGCCTATTCCGCGTGTGTCATCAAACGACGGTTTGTTGAGATCTATTTTTTCTTTTTGGGATATCGGAACAGGCAATTCCTTTTGCAGGATAGTCCGCATAGGAATATATCATTGACGGATGTCGCCAAGTCTTACACCATGTGTTTTCCCCTGTCAACGCTACCCCGATACCACTACCGGGAATCGAGGCATGGACCAGGGCCATGATGGTTTGTTATGCCTTGCATGGAAATCCTTCTCATTCTTTACTCTTTACTGGTTTTTATGGGCGCCTACTAGATGTACCCAAGTTACCTCACAAGACCTAAAACAATCATCAAAATCGATTATCTGCAACTATTTTGCATTTTTCTGTTTTTGTGTTATCTTTTACACAAAGCTTATCAAGTCACACAAGTCACAAGCATGCTAATAGAATTCAGCTTTGAGAATGTCTTATCATTTAAAGACTCAACAACTATCTCCATGGTATGTGCTAAGTCTTTTAAAGAACATCTGGATACTCACACTGCGGAAATAGATGATACTCTCTCATTATTAAAATCAGCTATCATTTATGGAAATAATGCTAGTGGTAAGAGTAATTTGCTGGAAGCAATGGGATTTATGAAAACAGTTATTCTTAATTCTTTTCGAGATGCACTGATTGAGAATGATGAAAAGAGATTCCCATTAAAAAAATTTATTCTGAGTTCTGAAACCATAAATAAACCAAGTTTTTTTGAGGTTTCTTTTATCCAAGATAACAAAAAATATCGCTACGGATTCGAAATTGATTACAACAAAGTTGTCGCGGAATGGCTTTATCATACTACAAGCAAAGAAGTTTATTTATTTAAAAGAGATTTTCAAAATATTAAAGTAAATAAATCTGCATTTAAGGAGGGACTTGGAAAAGAAAAAGATGTAAAAGAAAATGTACTTTTCCTTTCTTTACTTTCTATGCTCGGAAAAGAAATATCAACCAATATTGTAACATGGTTCAAAAAAGTTAACTTTATAAATGGAATTTATGACGATGGATATAAACGATACACAATTGATAAACTAAAATCAGATCCAAACTTTTATAAATGGGTATCTCATTTTATCAAATACCTTGAAATTTCTAATGTAGCTACAACTAAAGAAGAAATCAGCAATTTTGATTTTAGCAATTTATCCAAAAATGTACGTGATCAGGAATTCATTGATCTCTTAGAAAGTATTAAAAAAATACAATCAAAACAGCCAAAGCAAGACCAACTCGTGACGTACCATAAGAAATATGACATTAATAATATATTAATAGACACTGTCCCATTTAACTTTGATGATCAGGAATCTGAAGGCACAAAAAAACTTTTTTATTTGTTGGGCCCTTGGTACGACACTCTTCAAAATGGCAAGATTTTGATTGTAGATGAATTAGACTCAAGACTTCATAGCCATTTAACCTTACGATTGATTGATTTTTTCCATAAATTCAATCGAAATAAGGCTCAGTTGATTTTTGCCATTCACGATATATCACTTTTAAACAAGGAGACTTTTAGGCGAGATCAAATTTGGTTTATCGAAAAAGACCAGTTCGGTTCATCTGAACTTTTCTCTCTTGCTGACTTTAAAACAGAAAAAGTTCGAAACAAGTCAGCATTTGATAAAAATTATAATGAGGGTAAATACGGTGCAATTCCTTACTTTGAAAGTGATGAGAAATTAATTGAGTTAATGTATGGGAAGGAACCATAAATTTACTGAACGGAATAACCCGACTTATAAAAGGGAAGTCAGCAAAAAAAGAGAACTCCGTACTGGTAAAAAAGATCCGTATATTGTTTTCTGTTTTAGAGATTTTGATAGGAATCAAGGGCAGGAGTTTAAAGACTGGGAGCATGACAAACTTCTCTTACCCCTCATTAATAAATTGCATGAAATTTGCCAATTAACAAAAACACAGGCAATCACTAACGGTATTATCAAGCAATACACAAAAACTGATTTCCCTCCAGATTCTAAGTTCAAACACCCCACATATATTATGACTGGTGTTACTTGGTGTTCACTACATATTCAAGGAAAAGAGTGCGTTATCGGATATTTTGAAGAAAATGTATTTTATCTTGTGTTTCTTGACAAGAATCATGAGTTTTGGATTACAAATAAAAAAAATACCTAAAAATGAGAGTCTATCTTTTTTGCCATAAATCCCATGCGCATTAGAAACTATTTCCTATTCTCACCGTCCCTAATGATACTCCCTTGTTCTATTTCCTGATGATTATATGATTCAGGGTTCCCGTTGTGTTAAGTTTCGATCCTTGGGAGCTTGTCCATGTTAAAGTGAAAAGAGCTATACCTTTCAGGATAACTTTTTTTTTTGTTGGGGTTCAGGAATCACCCCAACCTACATAGGGGTACCTCTGCTTATTCTGAAACAAAAAAAGCCCCATCTTTCGAAGGGGCTTTTCCTGTCAATAATACCAACGACTTTTATATCATCTACTCAACATCGTATTCATCAAGAGCCATCAATATATTTTAGAAGGAAACCTTACTTAGCTGCAGGTGCTTCTACCTTTGCTTCTGCTTTCTTAGCAGCTTTCTTTACTTTCTTAGCAGCTTTCTTCTTAGCAGCTTTCTTCTCTGCCTTTACTTCTGCTTTAGCTTCTGCTTTTGCTGCTGCTGGAGCTTCTGCTTTTGCTGCTGCTGGAGCTGCTGCTGCTGCTGCTGCTGGAGCTGCTTTTGCTGCTGCTTTGTCGGCTGCGAAAGAAACGCCACCGAAGATTCCGGAAACTGCAAGTGATACGATAACGCCAGCGATGAAATTCTTTTTCATTTGTCAGTAAATTTGAGTTTTGTAGAACTTTGGAACCAGGACCACCCTGCTTCTTATAAACTACTACGCAAGACCTTTGAACTTTCTTTCAAAAAATCTTTAAAAAAGGAAAGATTTTTTTGTGCACACCTATATACCTCGAAATATACTTATGGATTCTTTATTTTTACGTTTCCCTTATCTACCCGATTACAATCTTCATTTCTTACTCCTCAAACTCCAATCACGAAAATATTTTTAGCAGCTCATTCAGCATCGTCGTAACTTAGAAACAATGATTTATGCTGTCTTTTTTTAGCCGAAGCTGTTTAACTATTGAAATACACAATGGAAACCCCAAGAAATATTCGCAGGGTGTTTAAGAGCACACCAACCATTGAAGGGGCTGGTGTGCACCTGAAACGTGCTTTTGGTTTCACCGAGGCTCCACTTTTTGACCCTTTTCTGCTCCTCGACGATTTTCGATCAAACAACCCTGCCGACTACCTGAAAGGATTTCCCTGGCACCCGCACCGCGGTATTGAAACGATCACCTATATGCTTGATGGAAACGTCAAACATGGCGACAGTATGGGCCACAACGGTGTAATCAGCGCCGGAGCTGTTCAATGGATGACTGCCGGCAGCGGCATCATTCACCAGGAAATGCCTTTTGGCAACCAGTATGGAAAAATGGGAGGATTCCAGCTCTGGGCTAACCTGCCAGCTTCCCAAAAAATGAATCCCCCACGCTATCGCGACATTACACCTGAGCAGATACCGCAACTCCATCTGGAAAACGATGTTGAAATCCACATTATCTGTGGAAATATCGACCAGACAAAAGGGCCAGTCAACGACATTGCCATAGATCCGAATTATCTTGATATTACCGTACCTTCAGGAATTTCCTATACCCACCACCTCACAAAAGGGCACACCGCATTCGCTTACATTATTGCAGGTAAAGGAGTGTTCTGCCATCAGGATGAGACATACTCCAACGAAACCCTGATACTTTTCGATGATGGCGACACTATAACTGTGACTACCGAAGATAACCATGTACGTTTTCTGCTTATCTCCGGCAAGCCGCTTAACGAACCAATTGCCTGGCAAGGCCCAATTGTAATGAACACTCAAGCTGAACTATCCAGGGCATTTCGGGAATACCAGAACGGAACATTTCTGAAACAACACACATAAGAGAAAATACAATTCACCCCCAAGAGTAGTACTATCCATGAAGACAAAAGCTTTAAAAGCACTAACCCTCCTTACTGCCTTATTGGCACTTTTTTCAGGATTTTTATTACTGCAGGAAAAGATTTCCGGACAGGCATACAAGTCCGCTTTAGCCGCTATGGATTCATATCGATCACAACATCCCGAGGAACATCCCCGTTTCCTTGCCGTGGTTGATTATTCAAAGCCATCTTACCTGAAACGTATGGCTGTAATCGATCTGAAAAACGGGGATCAGTCATTTTATATGACATCGCACGGAATAAATTCCGGGGATCTTTATGCAACACGATTTTCAAATGCACCGGCTTCAAGCATGAGCAGTCTGGGGCTCTACAAAACACTCGGAATCTATACCGGCGACCACGGAAAATCGATACGCCTCATGGGCCTTGATCCGGAAATGAACAGCAATGCTTTTAGCCGCAATATTGTACTGCATTCGGCGGATTATGTTTCTCTGAGCTATATAGTTATGAATATTTTGACGTTACAAAATCCAAGAATCGGTAGAAGCAATGGATGCTTCGTTGTGTCATCACGGGATATTGATGAAGTCACTCAAAAGCTCAATCAGGATGCTTTTCTTTACGCATGGGCAGAACATCCTTAACTTCATATGCTACAAACGACGAAAGCCCGGATATCCGGGCTTTCGTCGTGTATGAAGGCTATAGCTCTTTTCAGAGCGAGTCAATTATCGAATTCAATGTCGCACTTGGACGCATAGCTTTTGTTGTGAGCACTTCATCAACATGATAGTATCCGCCCATATCCACCGGCTTGCCCTGTGCAGCAATCAACTCTTCATTGATTTTTGCCTCATTATCACCAAGCTGCTTTGCAAGTGAAGCAAAACGTGCCTGCAATTCCTGATCGCTGGTCTGCTGAGCCAAAGCCTGAGCCCAGTAGAGTGCCAGGTAAAAATGGCTTCCCCTGTTATCAATCTGGCCGACCTTACGTGCCGGAGACTTATCGTTGTCGAGAAATTTTCCGATGGCTTGATCAAGTGTTTCAGCTAAAACCTTGGCTTTATCATTACTGAAAGCCTGAGCAATATGCTCCAATGAAGCGGCAATCGCTGAAAATTCACCAAGAGAATCCCATCTCAGATAGCCCTCTTTCTGAAACTGCTGAACATGTTTTGGAGCTGAACCACCTGCACCGGTTTCAAACAAACCGCCACCATTCATCAGAGGGACAACGGAAAGCATCTTCGCGCTGGTACCAAGTTCAATAATCGGAAAAAGATCGGTAAGGTAATCGCGTAATACGTTGCCAGTAACAGAGATAGTATCCTTGCCAGCCCTGATCCTTTCGAGAGAGAAACGAATAGCCTCAACCGGTGTAAGGATACGGATATCCAGACCGGCAGTATCATGATCCGTCAAATACTGGTTAACTTTTTTAATAATCTGCGCGTCATGAGCCCGATTGCTATCCAGCCAGAATATAGCTGGCGCTCCTGTAATTCTTGCCCTGTTTACAGCAAGCTTTACCCAGTCGCGGATAGGTGCATCTTTTGCCTGGCACATTCTGAAAATATCACCCTCTTCAACCTGCTGCTCCAGCAAGGTCTTGCCGGCGTCATCAACAACACGGATTGTTCCTGTTCCAGCAGCAATAAAGGTTTTATTATGTGAACCATACTCTTCAGCCTGCTGAGCCATCAGCCCTACATTTGGCACACTGCCGATGGTTGCAGGATCAAACGCACCATGCTTTTTACAATCTTCTATGATTGCCTGATACATCGTTGCATAACAGCGGTCAGGAATCATGGCTATAGTATCATGAAGCTTTCCGTCAGCTCCCCACATCTTACCGGAGTCGCGAACGACAACAGGCATGGATGCATCGACAATGATATCATTCGGCACATGAAGGTTGGTAATCCCCTTGTCTGAATCAACCATCGCCAATGATGGCTGGCTGTTATACACCGCATTAATATCGGCCTCAATTACTGCTCTTTCAGATTCAGGAAGTTTCTGGATTTTTGCGTAAAGATCACCAAGACCATTGTTAACGTTAACCCCAAGCTCTTTAATAACCGCCGCATATTTTTCAAAAACATCTTTATAATAGACAGTAACGGCATGACCAAACATTACCGGATCTGAAACCTTCATCATAGTAGCTTTCAGATGCAGCGACAAAAGCAAACCGCTCACTTTTGCGTCTTGAATCTGATCTGCATAAAAACGCCTGAGGGCGCGGACGTTCATTACGGAAGCATCAATAATCTCACCCGGCAATAAGGGTGTTTTCTCTTTCAGAACAACACTCTTTCCATCGCTCCCGACAAACTCGATTGTAACCGTTGCTGCCTTCTCAAGCGTCACTGATTGTTCGCTGCCATAGAAATCTCCGGCGTTCATAGAGGCGACATGTGATTTTGATTCACTGCTCCATGCTCCCATTTTATGCGGATGCTTTTTAGCAAAGTTTTTTACTGAAAGCGGAGCCCTTCTGTCAGAATTTCCTTCACGCAATACCGGGTTTACAGCACTTCCGAGAACCTTTGCAAATCTTGTCTGAAGCTCTTTTTCTGCATCATTGACGGGTGCCTCTGGATAATCCGGAATCTTATATCCCTGATCCTGCAGCTCCTTGATGGCAGCTTTAAGCTGGGGAATTGAGGCACTGATATTAGGCAGCTTGATAATATTAGCTTCCGGTGTCAAGGCGAGATCTCCCAATTCAGCCAGATAATCAGGAATTTTCTGAGCAGGTGTCAGATTGTCGGGAAAATTTGCAATAATTCGTCCAGCAAGAGAGATATCTTTGGGCTCAAAGTCAATTCCAGTCCCCTTTGCAAACGCATTGAGAATGGGAAGGAGAGAGTAAGTTGCCAGAGCAGGTGCCTCATCAATTTTGGTATAAATGATTTTTGCTGTTTTTGCCATCTCGGTCGTCGTTTTAAGTATTTTTAAAAAATTATTGCTAACGATACTCAAAGAAGAGGCTCTCAAGAAAATCGAACCTTAGCGGGGAAATCACCCCGACAAAGACGACATCAGATATAAAGATAAAAGCCTCCCGGTGAACAACCGGCAACAGAAACCCGCGGTATGAGTTCCTGCAACCTGTTACAAGTACAAGGTCAAATTTATTATTGCTTCAAGCAAAAATCACTTCAGCTATCAAACCCGCAATACTCCTCTATCATAACTGCCAAAGATGTTGTTAGCTTACGCAAAAGCTCTACACCAAAAATTCAATAGCGCGATTGAAGCTTATAGATGTAAATAACCGGAAAACCTTCTACAGCATGGTTTCCCGGTAAATTCAATTGGCGGGAATTCACTCATTAAGACCGACCCGATCCGCAAGATCCTTGTCATTCAAAACTTCATGAGCAAGCTTTATCATGGGAATCGTAGCTCCCATTGAACTATATCCACCGTCATGGAAGAGGTTCTGCATTGTTACTTTCCTGGAAAGGTCACTAAGGATGGTCATGGAATATTCTGCACACTCTTCTGCTGAAGCATTCCCGAGTGGCGACATTAGATCACCGTATTCAAACATCTTCTCAAATCCAGGGATACCGCTTCCTGCCTTGGTATAGGTCGGGCTTTGTGAAATCGTATTAATCCGGATATTGAACTTGGCTAGTCTTGGCCCGTAACTGCGAACAATGGATTCAAGCAATGATTTTGCATCTCCCATATCAGAGTACGACCAATAATTTCTCTGCGAAGCAATGTATGAAAGAGCCAAAATGCTGCCGCCATCATTAATCGCCCCATTCTTCAATGCAAAGGAGACAATACGGTGCAGCGATAAACCTGATACATCGAGGGTTTTCATAAACCACTCGTAATTGAGGTCTTCATAAGGCAACTGCTTACGAATGTTCTGTGACATCCCGATGGAATGCACAATAAAATCGACAGGGCCGATTTTATCCTTAACCTCCTTGAAACAGTTATCGACATCTTCATTATTAGAAGCGTCACAAACAATCAATGGTGCGTTACCGCATAATGCAGAAAGCTCTTCGATATTACCAAAACGCAACGCAGCTGCTACATTAGAAATGGCGATCTCTGCACCTTCTCTATAAGCATGAAGCGCAATCTGCCAGCCAATACTGCTCTCGTCAAGCGGGCCAAAAACAACTCCCTTCTTCCCCTTCAATAAACCATAGTGCGCTTTCTCGGACATGATATTAGCTGATTCTTTAACAAAGACTGGGGTAAATCCCCGTTAACTCAACATTTTAAACGTTTAAGATACAAGATTCCCTTGAAAACCTAAACTGTTTCCACTGAATTTTTCTCCATACTCTCAGGCAATGAACATCCTATATCTTCATTCGCCTCATTGAACGCAGCTTATCAAGCATGTTTTTATTCACACTCAACTCGGCTTCTTCCTTATCAACCGGAATCTCCCTGAACACCACCCGTAAAAGGCTATCCTCTCTGATATACTCTTCCAATTCAAGACTGTACAGCGCCCTTGGAAGCGTTATAATCCTCTGAGCCCTGTCCACAGTGACCACAATATCAGTACCCATGCGATCAACCACTACATCTTCTGCATCCTTGAGAAAAGGTATTTTAATACAAAGTACTTCGCGGTGATCTTCCGTTACAGCATTCTTTTTGCTTTCAATCCAGAAATTCTTCCCGGAATAAAAAATCTTGTCAGGCAACTGCTCACCAAAGACGAGCTTGCTGATTTCATGCAGCGCATCAGGTCCTATCGGCTCTGTTCTCTGCAGGTGACAGCGGAAAACCGGAGTAGGATAAAATGAGTTGTCAATCTCCATTAGATACTTACTGTGCAAGTCAGCCCAGAACTCAAAATACTCACCTACAGTTTTAGAGGTCGGCAGAATCTTGTTGATCACAATACCATCAACATTAATCCCGTAAAGATGGACAAAGGTATAGGCGCGCTTCGTCTCAAGAATGGAGAGCTTTTCAGGGTTCAGTACCAGACGGAAGGTAACCTCCGGACTGAGAATAAACTTGTTGATATCCTCCATCTGCTTGAGCAGCACATTGACCTCATTAAAAAAGTCATCATCAGGAATGGATTTCCCGCTCAATGGACGTGCAAGGGAGGACATGCTTTTATAAAGCTTGAAAAACTGCTTACCCATGTTGCCGCCTATGATAATCTCAGGATAAGCGAGAAGTCGAAGCGTATTACCTGTTGGAGATGTATCGAGCACAACAACATCCCATTTCCCTGACTGAGCTTCATCAAGCAAACGGCTTAATGCAAAAATTTCATCAAGACCAGGCTGCGTTGTCAGCTCGGTAGCCATACCACTGTCAATTCCCTTGTTTTTATAAGACGAAGAGACAAACTTCTGAAACCCCGACATATTCTTTTTAAGCTCATGAACGGTATCAACCTCGAGCCCGTAAAGATTATGTTCGATCTTCTGCGGATCATTGCGGCTTATCCTGGTATTAAAAACGTCAGAAAGGGAGTGGGCCGGATCGGAGGACATGATCAGAACCTTCTTGTTCTGCCTTGCCAGCGAAACCGCTGTTGATGAAGAAATAGTGGTCTTTCCTGTTCCACCTTTTCCTGAATAAATGATAACTCTGGTCTGTACCTGGCTTTCTGTTAAATCCCTCGACAACATAAAAACTCCTCTGTTAAAGGTCAATAATCCCAAAAGGCGTCCTCTCTTCGAAAGGGAAAAACTACCGTCGATAAAGGTACTACTTTTCCCCTGCTTAGAGAAAAACAATCTTTTCCGCCAGTGCATCAGCGAGGAGCTCCATATACTCCTCATGACTGATTTCAACTGCTCCGAGCTTTGCGAGATGGGGATTCATAATCTGGGCATCAAGCAGCAGATATCCTTTATGGATCAAATGAACCACCAGATAATCAAATGCTATCTGTGATGCATAGGCTCTACGGAAAAACATTGACTCTCCAAAAAAGGCGCCACCCATAGCTATCCCGTACAACCCGCCAACAAGTTCACCCTCATACCAGCACTCAACACTGTGCGCAAGACCAAGTTCGTAGAGCTGGATATACGCATCCATAATTTCGCTGGAAATCCAGGTTCCATCATCATTGTTTCGAGGAGCGGCACATCCTTTTATCACTCCCTCAAACTCCTCATTAACAGTGATACGAAACTCTTTTTTTCTTTTCAAACGGCAGACATCCCTTGAGGGTTTGTATGAATCAAGACGCCCAATAGCCCTCTTGTAAGGCTGACACCAGTAGACCTTTCCATCTTCAGGATCAGACATAGGAAAAAAACCCTGATGGTAGGCCCTGAGCAGTTCATCAATACGGATCATCACGCCGGGGTTAATGAAATCTCAAAAGCACGTCATCAAGCATCCGTTTTGGAACATGATGAATACTGTGGACATCCCTGAAGTAGCGAACAGAATCATCCCCCGACATCTGGTCAATAACAACAGTTTCCTGTGGCTTTCCGAGAGCAATGACCATGAGAATTGGATACTTTTCGGGAATCTTCAGCAACTCCCGTATTTTCGGGCGATCAAGCGATGCAACAATGCATCCGCCAATACCTGAAGCTGTCGCGCCAAGAAGAAGAGTCTGTGCAGCAATGCCGCTGTCACACGCAAATTCAGTGCTTATTGACTGGTCGCCAAGCATAACAATATAAGCTGTTGGGCGCTCACCTTCCATCGGGCCAGGCCAATCGGCAAGATAACCGGCCCAGGAAAGAAATGGGAAAAGGGCTGCAACAATGGCAGGCTCACTGACAGAAATATATTTCAGTGGCTGAAGATTTTTTTCCGATGGGACATAGCATACAAGCTCAACAAGATCCCGTACCGCATCTTCAGTAACTGGAACACCACTGTCAAACCTCCGGTAACTCCGGCATTGCGTTACAATATCCCTGAACTGCATGATGTTGTAATATTAAGAGGTTTCACCCCAGGCTGCATCAGTATATTTCCGTAGCTCTTCCCACTCGCCACTCCCTATCCATTCGGCAATATAATCCACGGTTTTTGCATAATGCAAGGGCTCTCTGGATGGCTTTTGAAGCCAGTCTGCCAGAACGGCAACGTCAAGACTCTGAGTAGACATTCCATACCCGAGCTGCTCCATTGCAAGCGCGTTGGACTGCTGCTCAATCTGGCCATCGAGAGGCCTGAGCAGCAGCTTCTTTCCGAGATGAAGTGCCTCTCCGGGAAGCTCAAATCCTGCATTACAGACTACTCCACTGGACTCCATGAGATCATTCAGAAAACCCTCCCGGGAATAACCTCTGAAATGGAGATGACCTTCATCACGACTCTCTATCACCTTGCCATAGATAAAAAACTCATATCCTTCACTGGATTCAACAAAAGCAGTAACATCCTCCACCTCTTCAAAAGGCAGGTAAACAAGAATCTTCTCTTTAATAACCTCTCTGGCATTTTCAGCATAGAGCAAGGCAGGAATAACCGGAGGAAAAACAGGTTGATTGAAATGATTCCAGTGAAGCCCGGCATTATAACGGGCAGGAGCAAAATTCAGCAAGGTATATTTTTCAAACATATTTCCCCTCGCCACAGGAACATTGTATCGGAAGGCATACTGATGACCGAACCCCATGGATGGAATATTTCTGATTCGGGCCACCGTAGAGGTTATGGGATCAAAATCAGTAATAATCAGGTCGGTCCCTGCAGTTTCAAGCATAAGAATATCCGTCATAAGACGAACAAGATCAAGCTGAAACATCGTCTCTATGTAGTTCAGCTTACCCTTATGGGTAACAAGAGTCATGCCTTTCATCACCCGGTATGGCTCAAATATTTCCACCTCTCTCAGATCCTCTTCTTTTCTCCCACTGATGATCACATCAACATCGTGACCATCCGACCTAAGCTTTCGAACAAGCTCCCGGCTACGGCTGATATGGCCATTTCCTGTTCCTTGAACTCCAAAAAGGATCTTCATACAATTTCAGGACTGGATCTTAAGATTGGCATACTGCACCATCAAGGTCTTTTCACCCGTATTTCGAAACGTTATCCTGACTTTTTGCTTAGCTCCGGTTCCCTGCACATCCAGCACAGTTCCCGGACCAAAAAGAGCATGATGCACCATCGTTCCTGCTCGAAGTCCAGACTTTGAGAGATTCGACTTATCAGCGGCAGCAAAAGGAGATGATGGAGTTGCCATTTTTGGCTGATATCCTTTTGATGAGGATAACCCCGAACCAACTGGTTTTTCCTTCTCCGGACGATCTGAAAGCAAAACTCCACTTTCTGTCTGAATGATCGAAGCATCAATTTCACCGATAAACATCGATTTTAAACAGTAATGCTGCTGTCCATACTGATAGCGGCTCTGCGCCCATGAAAGAAATATCTTCTCCTGCGCCCTGGTGACAGCAACATAAAAAAGCCTTCTTTCCTCCTCAAGCTCATCAGGCTCATAGCAGTGCAAAGGAAAAAGCCTCTCCTCAAGGCCGGTCACAAATACCACTGGAAACTCTAACCCTTTGGCTGCATGGACCGTCATCAAAGAGACGTAATTATCAGAATCCTGCGTCTCTTCATAGTCAGAAGCAAGAGAGATATTTTCAAGAAAATCCCCAAGCGAACCATTATCAGGATTGTGGTCTGAAAAATCCCTGGCCATTGAAAGAAGTTCCTGAAGGTTTTCATTCCTGGCCAGCGATTCAGGAGTGTTTTCCGCCTGCAGCAGCAAGGGAATAGAGGTCAAATTGAACAGCTCACTCAGAACGTCGTAAACGGTTCCGCTCTCTGCAAGATCCTTAAGCGCCTCAATGACCGTGCTGAATGAACCAAGAGCCGTGACCAGGCGCGCCTGAAAGCCGCCCTCCTCAGCCCGTCGTATAGCATCATAGAAGCTGATCCCATTCTCCTCAGCAAATTCCTTCAGCTTTCCGATACTGACATCACCGATTTTTCGAGGAGGAAAATTTATAATTCTCAAAAGTGATTCGCCATCACGTTCGTTAAGTATAAAGCGAAGATAGGCTACCGCATCCTTAATTTCCTTGCGCTTGTAAAACGACACACTTCCAAAAATCTTATAAGGGATTTTATGCTGTCGCATGATATCCTCAAGCACTCTCGACTGCGCATTGGTCCGGTAAAAAATAGCAAAGCTTCTATACTCATAGTCCTGCTTCAATCGCATTGTGCGTATATGCTCTCCAACTTTTTCGGCCTCGTTACGTTCATTGTATGCCTCGATAAGCGTCAGAGGCTCACCCTCGTTCCGATGCGAAATCAACTCTTTTTTTATCTGCCGCTGGTTACGGCTGATCACACTGTTAGCAGCTTTAAGGATGGTTCCTGTACTGCGATAATTTTCAACAAGCTTGAACGTCAGAGCGTCATGATAGTCATCCTGAAAATTCAGAATATTTGAAATATCAGCGCCCCGCCAGGAATAAATCGACTGGGCATCATCACCCACTACAAAAACATTCCGGTGCTTTGCCCCAAGCATTTTAGCAACAAGATATTGCGCCTTGTTGGTATCCTGATACTCATCAATCATGATATAACGGAAAGAGTCCTGCAGCTCAGCAAGTATTTCCGGGCGGGCATTAAAAAGCTCAATCGGCTTGATCAGGAGATCGTCAAAATCAAGTGCATTGTTTTCCTTCAGTTTTCTGGTATAGAGTTCGTAGATCTGCGACGCCTTCTGCTGGTTATAATCCGAAGCATTGCTATGGAACTCAGCAGGAAGAATAAAGCTGTTTTTTGCCCTGCTTATAATCCCCTGCACCGTATTGACGGGGACTGCATCAACAGAAATATTAAGTTCACCCATTGACTGCCGGATAAGACTTTTACTGTCATCCGAGTCAAAAATCGAAAAGTTGCTGTCGTAACCGATCAGGTCAATATAATTGCGGAGAAGACGCGCAAAGACAGAGTGAAACGTCCCGATCCACAAGCCGCTTGAACTCCCCTTATGCAGCAGAGTATCAACCCGATGCCTCATCTCACCGGCAGCCTTGTTGGTAAAGGTCAGTGCAAGAATATTGCCGGGTGCAATCCCCTCATTATTGATAAGATATGCGATGCGATAGGTAATCACCCTTGTCTTGCCGGAACCGGCACCAGCAAGCACCATAACCGGCCCTTTTGTAGCGATTACAGCATTGCGCTGCACTTCATTGAGATCTTTTAAAAAATCGGTCAAAACTTCTAAACACCAGTTAACAGTTAGAGCGCCTCCAACCAGACCCGCCTGCGCCAAAATATCCAGTGGGAATTTCGCATAACTTTCCCCGTTTTACAAATCACGGACCTCCCGAAGCACCCTGCTCCTGACCGATACTAACCATTTCTGGTTTTTAGCACCCTCGCTGCTTCATTTGAGTTTAAGAGTTGCTATATTTGACCGCAAGCCCATTACCTAATAAAACGATCCATGTAATGTTCCCTCTCGTTTACGAAATCAATACCAGAATCTGGCTGAAAAAACTAAGCAGAGAGCATAATCGACCCGTTACCCTCGGCAATATACCCGATGAGGAGTTCGCCTTTTTTTCAACCTGCGGGTTCGATCTTGTCTGGCTGATGGGCGTTTGGCAACCAAGTCAGTACAGCAAAGCTATTGCTACGGCACATCCAGGTCTTCGAACTTCAATCCTGGAGCACATTCCCCAAGTTAAGCCGGAAGATATAGTATCATCTCCTTACTCCATTCCTTCATACTCCGTCAATGAAGCACTCGGAGGAAAAGATGAACTGCTGCTATTCCGCGAAAAGCTCAACCGCAACGGCATAAAACTGATGCTCGACTTTGTGCCTAATCATCTTGCTCTCGACAATGAATACCTCCCGGAACATCCTGAGTTTTTTATTCCTGTATCGATTGAAGAACAGCGTCACGATCCGGGAACCGGCTTTGAATATATCAAGGGGGAATATCTGGCACACGGTAAAGACCCATACTTTGCACCCTGGACTGATACCCTGCAGATCAACTACGCAAGGCCTGAAACGCACTTGATGATGACTGAAAACCTGCTGAGGATAAGCTCACTTTGCGATGCCGTGCGCTGCGATGTTGCCATGCTAGTTCTTAAAAGCGTTTTCAACACAACATGGAGCAACCTCGGCGGCTCAATGACAAAAGAGTTCTGGGCCGACGCAATAAAGGCAGTCAAGCACAGTCACCCCGGTTTTCTCTTCCTTGCCGAATCATACTGGAACAAGGAGTGGGAGCTGCAGCAGCAGGGATTTGACTTTACCTACGATAAACCCTTCTACGACTATATATGCAGTGCCCCTGTCAATGTTGAAAAGCTGTCGGGACACATGACGGCAGATTGGAACTACCAGAAACATCTCTGTCGCTTTCTCGAAAACCATGATGAGCCGAGGGCTGCTGAAGAAATAGGGCTCAACAACAATGCAGCAGCTCTGGTATTGCTGACTGCTCCGGGCATGCATCTGATCCATCAGGACCAGATGGAGGGTTTCAGGCAAAAAATTCCCGTCCAGCTTGTCCGGCAGGCTTCTGAACCATCAGACAGTGCACTGGCAGCGCTCTACAACAAACTTTTCATTCTTCAGAAAAACAGGGTCTTTCAGGAGGGCAATATTGAACTGCTTGACTTGAACGCTTCCAGTAACGCACACTGTCTTGGATTTCACCGGTTTACAACAGAGGGACACGCCTTTATTCTGGCCAATTTCAGCCCGACAAGCATTTCCATAGAGGTACAGCATCCTTCACTTGAACATATAGAGATTGACAAACTCAACATCCTCAGTACTGATGCCAACAAAAAAAGAGACGATATTCAGCATATTGGCCTGATGATCCGGGTACCTCTCTCTCCTCACGAAGGAGTGGCCATAACCTTCTGAAACAAGCAATCATAACCGTTTTATCCGATGCAATACATTACAAAAATCATCACTATTCAAACGACAAGACCGATTGAAATCGTCGATATTTCTGCTGAAGTCTCTGAGGCTGTCTCCTCATCAGGAATTGATTCGGGACAGGTAATCGTTATAAGCCAGCATACGACCGCTTATATTAATATCAATGAAAAAGAGAATCAACTTCTTGAGGATATGGAGACCTTCCTCAAACGCTTTGCACCAAGAGACGGGAACTACCTTCATAATCTCAATCCTGTTGATGGACGAGACAATGCCCATTCTCATCTGCTCGGACTACTCATGAATGCATCTGAAACCATTCCATTTGCTAAAGGAAAGCTCTTAGTTGGTGAGTGGCAGTCACTGTTTTTTATAGAACTTGACGGGCCTCGCAAACAGAGAAATATCCTCCTTCAGATTTCCGGCCTATAAAAGACTGCATAAAAAAGGATTACATGGAACCGGAAAGCGTAACGCATGGTTAAACATAGAGTATGCATTAAACCCTGAAGTAAAAAAACTATGCACGATTCACTGCCGGTTCCATTCACTCAGCAAAAGTCACTTCTCTCTGCCATACACTCTCCGGATGATCTTAAAAAACTCAGTATTCCGGAACTTCAGACGCTAGCAGATGAATGCCGTAAAGAGGTCATAAACCTTGTTTCAGTAAACGGGGGTCACTTTGCATCAAACCTTGGCATTGTTGAGCTGACGGTTGCACTCCATCATGTTTTCAGCACTCCAAAGGACAAAATCATCTGGGATGTCGGACACCAGGCGTACGTGCATAAAATCCTGACCGGACGAAAAGATCAGATGCCGACCAACCGTCGCTACGGTGGACTTGCAGGTTTTCCTAAAACCAGTGAAAGCCCCCATGATGCATTCGGCACCGGTCATGCATCAACTTCAATTTCAGCTGCTGCCGGAATGGCTGCAGCAAGAGACCTTGCAGGCACTAACGAAAAGGTTATCGCCGTCATTGGAGACGGCAGCATGACAGGAGGCATGGCATTCGAAGCCATGAACCACCTCGGAGACTTGAAAAGCGATGTCCTCGTCATCCTCAATGACAATCAGATGGCCATTTCACCAAGTACAGGGGGTCTGAAAACACATCTTGTCAACATCTCCCTGAATAAAACCTACAACAAAGCCCGTCAATTTATATGGTCAGCCATCTCTCTGTTCAACAATGATATGGGAGACAGGGCTAAAATTGCAGTTCGTAAACTTGAAGATGGATTTAAAGCCGCATTGACTCCTGGAGCATTTTTTGAAGCCCTCGGTTTACGGTATTTTGGACCAATTGATGGCCATAACATGGAGCAGCTCGTTAAGGCGCTCAAAGAGATGCAGGAACTACCCCATCCCAAGCTGCTGCATATTGTCACAACAAAAGGAAAAGGGTTCAAACCGGCAGAAGAAGACCAGAGCAAATGGCACGCTCACAGCGGGGGCTTCGATACAACGACAGGCAAATCCCTGAAAAAAGCCAACACCTCACTTCCCCCAAAATATCAGGAGGTCTTTGGGGAAACTCTGGTTGAACTTGCCATGAAAGATCCAAAAATCACTGCAATTACCGCTGCCATGCCGAGCGGAACATCGCTCGACCTGTTCCAGAACGCACTGCCAAACCGCTTTTACGATGTCGGCATAGCCGAACCGCATGCAGTTACCTTTGCTGCAGGCCTTGCCATTCAGGGGTTCAAACCGGTATTCGCTATTTATTCGACTTTTCTGCAGCGTGCCTATGATCAGCTTTTTCACGATGTGGCACTCCAGAAACTCCACGTTGTTTTTGCTATTGACCGTGCAGGACTTGTCGGAGAGGATGGCCCTACCCATCACGGAGCATTCGACCTCTCCTATCTCCATGCCATTCCTGGGCTTGTTATTATGGCCCCTGCAAATGAACAGGAGCTTCGGGATATGCTCTACACTGCGCTCTATGATATTAAAGGGCCTGTTGCAATCCGATATCCAAGAGGCAATGGCACGGGTATCGCTATGCAAAAAAACTTCACCTCTCTACCAATAGGGAAAGCAGAGATTGTGCGGCAGGGCAGTGATCTCACGCTTCTCAGCATTGGAAACATGACCTCCAAAGCTCTTGAAGTTGCTGAATTACTCCTGCGCGACGGCATTACACCAACCGTGGTTAATATGAGGTTTCTCAAGCCACTCGACACCGACCTGCTTGAAGAACTCGCAGCCCGATCGAGCCATTTTGTTGTTATTGAAGAAAACAGCCTGATCGGGGGACTCGGCAGTGCAGTAATCGACCACCTCAACGCCAAACGAATTAACCGCCCTGTTCTTAAAGTCGCTCTGCCAGACGCATTCGTAACTCATGGCGCAATGAATGATCTCTACAGGGAGATTGGCTTCGACACACCGACAATGGCGGACAACATCAAGCTGTTTTATAAAGAAAGCGGAAGGTGAAACAGAGTGAGCAGAGCCAGCGAGCCTCGCACTGAAAGATTTGCAAAAAAACCGGCCAGCACATCATCAGCCATGATGCCCCATCCTCCAGGTAACCGCTGGGCAGCATCTACAGGGCCTGGCTTAGCAATATCGAACAATCTGAAAAAGGCGAGTGAAAGCAAAACGGGCACCAAACCTGCCGGTAAAGCAACAAGTGCAAGGCACTGTCCGGCAAGTTCATCAATGGTAACGATTGAAGGATCATTTCCATACTCATCCTCCATTATCCTGCCTGCCCATATCCCCAGAGCAAGAGAGATTATCACCAGTGAGAGGAGAATCGGTGTAGAATGAAGAGCTGGAATAAAAACGTAACCTATCGCCACTACGACACTTGTAAACGTGCCTGGTGCAACAGGAAAATAACCGATTCCAAAACAGGTGGAGAAAATTTTTGCCACAAGAAGCTTCATTCAATCATCGCCCCTCAAGAGGCTTCTGGAAATGAATCCGCCAATTGCTGACCAGATAGGAAATGCCTGTGTAAACGGTAAAAACAGTTACCGCCAGCATGATATAGTTCAGATAACCTGAAACAAGAAAACGGCTGGTCATGACCGCAACATTTGCACCTGTAAAAGATGCCTCTTTCATCAAAATCAGCGCCATGATGACATAAACAAAAATATTCTGGACCAAAGTTTTGTACTTCGCCTCGATGCTTGTAACAACCGGCCTGTTCTTGATTTCGGCATAGACCCTCAAGGCTGTAACCACAATATCTCTTATAACAACTAGAATCACCATCCAGAGACTCAGAAAGCCCATCCCGACATAAAGGAAAAAAGCTGCCGTAATAAGCAGTTTATCAGCTAGGGGATCAAGAAAAGCGCCAAGACGGGTTGTCACGCCGTATTTCCTTGCATGATAACCGTCATAAATATCCGTAAGCGAGGCCAAAACAAAAACAACGACACCCAGCAGTTTCATATAAGGATCAACCTGCAGCAGAAGCCAGACAAAAACAGGCACAAGCAGTATACGCAGCGCCGTCAGCTGATTGGGGATCGTCAAATATGTTTCGTTCTGCTCTTTCAATCCCTGCGGATTAGTAGTTAAAAGCTTTATTTATCACCATGGGCATGGCTTGCCCTATTGGCCGTAAGATACAGTATTGCATTCTGTTTTTCAATGCACCAACCTATCGTAAATAATAATAATCACTCCAGCTCCACAACTGTCACACCGGCCCCGCCTTCTCCCCATTCACCGAGCCGAAAACTCTTAATGTAACGGTGCTGCTGCAAAAACTCGGTCGTACGCTGGCGAAGAGAACCCGTGCCTTTACCATGAACAATGGTTGCCGAATGGATCCTGTTTAACCTCATTGCATCAATAAAACGTTCTATTTTCATTATTGCTTCATCACCACCGAGGCCACGCAAATCAACTCTTGTTGACGCAACCTCCCCGGCTATAGCCGACCACGAACCTTTCGGCTTTGGCAGATCAGGCTTTTTGAGATTTTTTCTGGCCTGTGTTTTCGATGTTTTTTCAAGGTTTTTCAGCGACGTGGTCAACCTGAAATTACCGCATCGAACAACGACACTCTCTGCATTGACGCTCTCAACCTCACCTGAAGTACTTGAATCCAGAATCCTGACAAGGTCGCCCTCCCGAATGGTAAGATCAACAGTAACCGATGCTTCAGCTTCAGCAAGAAGAGTTGACTCTTTTTTGCATGCTTCTTCTTTTGTTATAGCAAGTTTTTTTCTGGCCTCCTGCACTTTCTTTTCATCAGCAGGAGCATTTTTCACTTCAGAAAGAATATCCCTGATCTGTTTTCGGGCGAATTCAACCTCTTTCTGCAGTTCTCTTGTTGCACCCAGCTTAAGTTCCCTGCGTTTCTGTTCAAGACCGGCCTCCTCACTCTTCACAATGAGCTCCCTTGCTTCAAGATTCTCCTTGTCAACCTGAAGCTGCTGCTTCAACAGACGATTTTCTTCCAGTAACCCGCTCAGATCATCGAGCATTCGATCAAGCCCGATCCTTTCACCCTGCATAAATTCCGAAGCCCGTTCAACCATTGCAGGCGAAAACCCCATCCGCTGCATCATGGCAAACGCAAAACTGTTACCCGGCAATCCCTTGATAAACCTGAAGGTAGGCACAAGGCCAAGGCGGTTAAATTCCATCGCACCATTAACAACACCAACTCGATCATGGGCATAGGCTTTCAGTTCGCCAAGGTGAGTAGTTACAATGGTTTTTGTCCCTCTATCGAGCAACTCCTCGATCACCATACGCGCAATCGCTCCGCCCTCTTCGACATCAGTACCGGCACAGAGTTCATCGATCAATACAAGATCCCCGCTCCCGGCAGAATCAAGGATTCTTTTGATCTCACCAAGATGAGAACTGAACGTGGAAAGATCATTCTCAATGGACTGATCGTCACCGATTTCAATAAAAATATTGTTGAACAGTGGAATAACTGAACTCTCACTGCAAGGCAGGAGGTAACCATGAACAAGCATGCAACAGAGCAGACCAGCGGTCTTCATGGCTACCGATTTTCCACCTGCATTCGGCCCGGAAATCACCAGTACCAGGTCACCTTCGTCCAGATCAAGATCAAGTGGAATAACCTCCTTATAACGATGGGAAATCATCAGCCAGGGATGAAAGCCCTTTATAATGCAAAGTGAATGCCCTTCCGCAATTCCAGGAAGCACAGAGCGGGTTTCTACAGCAAAGCGCGCCCTTGCATAAAGAGCATCAAACTCACCGAGAAGAGCCTCATTATGCTTAAGATTTTCAAGCTCAAGGCGAATTTCATTCGACACTTCTTTCAGAATGCGCTCAATCTCCCTTCGCTCGCTGATTTCCAGATCCTGAATTCTGTTACTGATTTCGAGAGTTTCAGCCGGTTCAATAAACACCGTCTGCCCACTCCCCGAATAATCCTGGATATATCCGGCTATCTTGTATTTATACTCCACCCTTAAGGCAAGGGTAAGACGTCCATTCTTTATTGCTACGGTATCCTCCATCAACCACCCGTTTTCCTGACAGCGTCTGACAAGCCTCTCCATTTTCCGGCGAATCAACTCACGGCTGCCATTCAACTCACGCCGAATCATCAAAAGAGCGTCGCTGGCACTATCCTTCACCCTGCCCTGCTCATCAATAACTCTCCTGATTGCCGTCTGGAGGCTCTTTTCAAGCCAGATTCTTATGGTAAAATCATTAAGCAGCGAGTAGATCTCCCTGTTGAGAAACATAAACTTTCTCAACTGCACGGATGAAAAGAGCAGATGATAGATATCCTGAAGCTCTTCAGGCTCAAGATAACTCTCAAGAACCTCAAGCTTTTTCAGAAGCAGCCTGGTATCCGGCAAATACGAAAAGGGCAGAGGAGCCTCTCCCTGAAGGAGGTTTTTTAATTCAAGAACCCTCTCAAGCTCTGCAGAAAGCGGCTCCCTTTCCACCACTGGCAGTGCTGCCAAAAGTCTGTCGCGCCCCATTGCCGAAAGACAAAACTGTGACGTGTAGTGTGCAACTTTATCAAATTCAAGTTTTTTTAAACTAACGGTATTCATAAGCACTGCATATTCTATAACCCACTCAGGAAATTCTATCTATATTCAGCCTATTAACAGAAAATAATACTGTTCATGACCAACATGATCAATGCGAACTTAGCAAAATTCAAAATGCCAACAACTATCGTCACTCTTCCTTTTTAAAATCGGGTGCCATTGCCGATATCGAACATCACTGTTCAGCGCCCATTCATAGCACAACCATCTCACTTTTAGCCTCAAAATTTCGGCTTCGATGTCACTCAGGAATTATTCAGGTTACATGATTCATTCCATAGACGATTCAGCATGATAACAGTTTTATCCTTTTATCAATTTTTGATTACTTTCGCTTTATTGCAAAAAAACATAGAGCATTCCGCAAACTGCAAATTCCTGATTGTTCACAACTGACCAGATACTACTCCATGAGATTAGCCGTAAATATTGACCACATTGCCACCCTGCGCAACGCCCGCAATGATTTTGAACCAGATCCCGTTGCTGCAGCCTTGCTTGCTGAAAAAAGCGGAGCTGCTGGCATTGTCTGCCACCTGCGTGAAGACCGCCGCCATATAAAAGACACCGACCTTCAACGACTCCGCAAGGCGGTTACCACCAAACTCGATCTTGAAATGGCCATGACGCCAGAGATGCAGCGTATTGCATTGCAGACAAAGCCTGAGCTCATTACCCTGGTTCCCGAAAAAAGAGAGGAACTCACTACCGAAGGTGGATTTAACATTACAGGCCATTACAATACACTGGTTGAATTTTTGAAACCCTTCAAAGCGGCTGGAATAGAGAGCAGTATTTTCATTGAACCAGATAAAGACTCCATCGACCTTGCAGCAAAAGCGGATGCCGATATTGTTGAGCTCCATACCGGCACCTATGCACTTAAAACAAATGATGATGACCGGACTCTCGAACTGCAAAGAATCCGTGAAGCTGCAATCCATGCTAAAAGCCTTGGTCTGAAAGTTGTTGCCGGCCATGGACTCAACTACCTGAACATCGCTCCGTTCAAAGAGATCACAGAAATAGAGGAAGTAAGTATCGGCCACGCAATCATCGCCCGTGCGGTGCTGACAGGCCTTGACGAAGCTGTCAGGGAACTGCTCCGAATCATTCAGTAGATCACAGCCATGCCAGCACCTGCCGACAATCTTATTACCATTGTCCTTGCCACCGGCAACCGGGATAAGGTTAAAGAACTGCGCCCTCTGCTTGAAAAAATCTCTCCCCTCTTCAAGGTGACAACACTCAAAGAACTTGGCATAGAGATTGAAATTGAGGAAACCGAGGAGACGCTCGAAGGAAATGCTCTGCTTAAAGCGAGGGCTATCTTCAACCTTCTCTCAGGGCAGTTTCCCTTTATGATTGCCCTTGCTGACGACACCGGTCTTGAAGTTGACTCACTGCAAGGTGCTCCCGGCGTTTACTCCGCACGATATGCCCCAACACCTGAGGGCATAGCTCCAACGTATGAAGACAATGTCAGCCATCTTCTCAATTCATTGAACGGCATTACCAACAGAACCGCACGCTTCCGCACAGTAATCGCCCTGAAAGGATCAGTTCCTTCCGGTGATAACTCTTTCGGGTTTGAGCACACTGCTGAAGGAGTTGTTTCAGGCAGCATCACAACAGAAAAAAGAGGAAACCAGGGATTCGGCTATGACCCTCTCTTTCTGGTACATTCTACAGCCAGAACCTATGCGGAAATGAGCATGACAGAAAAGAATTCTCTCAGCCACCGCGCCCTGGCCCTCAAGAAAGCCATTGCCGACCTCAAAGATATCGTTGAAAGCCATAGCACTCCACTAACCAGTACCCATGAACATCAATGACACTCTTTGAAGCAGCCATTCTCGGGATTGTACAGGGTCTGACCGAATTTCTGCCGATAAGCAGTACGGCGCATCTGAGAATTGTTCCAGCTCTTGCAGGATGGAGTGACCCTGGGGCGGCTTTTACTGCAATCGCTCAACTCGGCACCCTTGCCGCCGTTCTTATTTATTTTCGTAAAGATATTTCCGCCATCATTCATGGTGTTGTACGGGGAATCTCAACTGGAAAGCCACTTGAAAGCACGGAAGCAAAAATGGGATGGATGATCGTTGCAGGAACCATCCCGATTGTCATTTTAGGCCTTCTCTTTAAACATCAAATAGAAACCAGCCTCAGATCGCTCTACTGGATCAGCGGGGCTCTCATCGGCCTGGCTCTTGTGCTTTCTCTGGCAGAATGGAAGATAAACAACAGGCTCACAAAAGGGCTTCCACTTAAAACAATAGAAAAGATCGGATGGAAAGAAGCTCTTATGATTGGGTTAGCTCAATGCGTTGCCCTCATACCTGGCTCATCACGTTCGGGAGTCACGATAACCGGCGGGCTTTTTTTAAATCTTTCCCGCGAGACAGCTGCCCGTTTTTCATTCCTTCTTTCACTGCCCTCAGTACTTGCTGCTGCACTCCTTGAACTTTATAAAACATGGCCGGTTATTTCCGCGACTACCGAAAATATCACCAACATCATCGTGGCAACCCTGGTAGCCGGTATTGTGGGTTATGCCTCCATCGGATTTCTTCTTACCTATCTCAAAAGGCATACAACTACAATTTTCATTGTCTACAGGTTGATCGCCGGCACAGCAATTCTTTACCTTCTTGCTACAGGAAAACTTCAGCCACTATAAAAGAAAGAAACTTCTGGATCACACATGTCATGGAGCAATACCCATTTTCCTTGCAACGATTAAGAGTGAAAAATAATTCTGTTTATGTGCGAAGTGGTCGGGGATTTTTTCTTATATATAGGTAATAAAATTAACCTAATTAATAAACCAGCCATGCCATACAGCTTAACAGGCGTAGGGCATAATGGCTTTGAAAAAGCAGACTTACACATACACACTAAATGTTCAGACGGGATCTTTACGCCGGAAGAAATTGTTGCAAAAGCAGCAGGCTGCGGATTGAAGGCCATAAGTATTACTGATCATGATTCTGTTTTAGGTATTGACAAAGCAAAGCCATTAGCCTTACTTAAAGGCATTGAGCTTATTCCTGGTGTAGAAATGAGCTCGACCTACAAGGGCTATGATATTCATATCCTTGGGTATTTTTTTGATTATCAGCATTCCGAGCTGAAACAGTATCTCGATCACTGCCGTCACCTGCGCACCGAAAGGGCTGAGCGCATGGTAAGCAAACTCGCCAAAATGGGTGTAAAAATCGGCATTGAACAGATTATTGTAAAAGCTCAGAACGGGAGTGTAGGCCGACCACACATTGCCGCAGTGCTTCAAGACGGGGGCTATGTAAAAAGCTTCAGTGAAGCCTTCAGCAAATATCTCGGAGCACACAGTCCGGCTTATGTAAAAAGCATAGAAACCCATCCTGCGGATGTCATAGCGCTTATCAATAAAGCCTCTGGCCTCTCTTTCTTGGCACATCCTGCCCAGAATGTTTCCGATGAAACACTCAAACAGTTGATCACTTTCGGGCTAGACGGCATTGAAATCGTCCATCCATCCCACGATGCCTACAGGCAGAATTACTACCGTGAGATTGCGAATGAGTACTTTTTACTCTTTTCCGGAGGTTCCGACTATCATGGAATGAGAGAACGGGATGAAGATACTTTCGGGAAAGTTACCATACCCTGCGAGTGGGTTACAAAGATGAAAAGCAGGCTTTTACAGGCATAAACCAGAGATGATTGGTCAATTGAATGAATGATTTTTCCATTTTTTTTCAAGCATAGCTACCTGCTGATAGTGAACGCTCATAGTACTCCATATATGCCTTTATGCTGTTAACATTCGCGCGAAAACAGGAAAAAGCAGTCGCTCTGTGGCTGAAAGATTTTATCCTCACCATGCAGGAGTTTTTTCTGTTTTCGGTCAGGGCATTCAAAGCTTTTCCGAAAGCCAAGCGATACTGGAGAGATGTGCTCGATCAAGCCACTATTTGCGGCACCGACTCTATCCCCATTGTTCTGGTCAGTGCCATCTCTATAGGCTCCCTGCTTGCTATTGAGGTAGGAAACCTACTGGAAGACTTTGGAGCAAAAACCATGCTTGGGCGATCAACCTCACTCTCTGTTATCCGTGAACTCGGACCTCTACTGATGGGTCTTATGCTCTCTGCACGATTCGGATCTAGAAACGGTTCTGAACTCGGTGCCATGCAGATATCTGAACAGATTGATGCGCTTCGAGCTTTCGGGACTGACCCCGTTGCAAAACTTGTCATGCCGCGACTTGTAGCAGCCCTCATTATGTTTTTACCCTTGACTGCCCTCTCCGATTTTGCCGGCCTTCACAGTGCCGCGTACATGGCCGAACATTACCATAGGCTCGATCCAGGAATATTCTGGAACGCCGTTTATCCCCGACTTGCACCCAAAGACTTTGTGGTCGGTTTCCTTAAAGCTCCGGTTTTCGCTATCATTATAACTCTTGTCAGCAGCTTCAACGGATTTTCTGCACGCGGGGGTACTGCCGGTGTCGGTAGTTCTACCATTAAAGGTATTGTTGTATCATCAGGACTGGTGCTGGTTGCAAATTTTTACGTATCAAAGATAGTGCTGGAAAACATGTGAGTGCATGATTGAATTACGAAATATCAGTTTGAAATATGGCGACAAGGAGATTCTGAAAAACGTCTCTCTTACCGTCAAGGACAACACTATCAAAGCGATTCTTGGGCCGAGCGGCGTTGGAAAAAGCACTATTCTCAAACTGATGCTTGGACTTATAAAGCCGAACAGTGGGCATGTGCTTATTGACGGGACCGATATCACCTCCATGAAAGAGGCAAGCCTCTATTCCATACGCAGAAAAATGGGCATGGTTTTTCAGGGAAATGCGCTCTTCGACTCACTCACCATCAGTCAGAACCTGGGATTTTTTCTTCGTGAAAACATGAAGCTGCCGGAGGAAGAGATAGAGCGTAGAGTTACTGAACAGATTAAGTTTGCAGGACTTGAAGGCTATGAGGACCAGCTCCCGGAAAGTCTGAGTGGAGGAATGCGCAGGAGGGTTGCCATCGGAAGAGCGCTGATCTTTAAACCTCACATGATTCTGTTTGATGAACCAACTGCCGGACTGGATCCTGTCAGTTCAAAAAAAATTCTCTCACTCATCCGCGATCTGAGGCACAACAACAACCTTGGCGCTGTCATTGTCACCCATATTATTGATGATGTCTTTAATGTTGCAGACTGTGTCGCAGTCCTGTACCAGGGTGAAATTATTTTTGACGATGTAACTGAAAAACTTCATCAGTCACAGCATCCGTTTATTCGCTCGATTCTGTCCGACAAAATTCTTGAATTATAACATCCTTAAGACTTTAAAACTGTATGAAAAATCCGAACGCTTTGAAATGGAGCGATCTGAGAACCGGAATTTTTTTCATTCTCGGCATCGGTTTTGCCGCCTATATCGGACTGGTCGTGGGTAAAAACACCAACCTGTTTTCCGGTATAACGACAGTAAAAATTCTTTCAAGAGATGTACAAAGCCTTGCTGAAAACAACTTTGTCTCGGTATCGGGCAAAAAAATCGGCACAGTCTCGAAAATGAATTTTGTCACCCACAATGATTCACTCTACGTTGTAGCTGATCTAAGACTGAAACAGGAATATGCCGTCCTTGTCACAAAAGATTCCAAAGCCACCATTAAATCCCTCGGGGTCCTTGGCGACAAATATGTTGATATTAAAACCGGAAAAGGGTCTCCTGTTAAAGAAGGTGATTTTATCGCTCTTTATTCTGAAGACGGCCTTGCCAACATTGCCAGCAAAGCCAGTCTGACGTTCGAAAAAATCAATACCATGCTTGATAAACTCAACAGTGGAAAAGGTATGGCTGGAAGGCTCATTTCGGATGAAAAAATGGGCAGTGAGCTTGCTGAAACAATCAGCAGTCTTAAAACAACTACAGCCGAACTCTCTTCACTGTCAAAGAAAGCATCTCATGGCAACGGCCTGCTTCCCAAACTTCTTAATGACAAGGGTTTGGCTAAAAACACGGAGGAGACCATCGAACATCTTAACCTGACAGCATCTAAAGCCGAACAGCTGATCACCAAGCTTAACAATGATAAAGGCTCCCTTGGCCAGCTCTCCTCCAATCCCGTCCTCTACAACAACCTGACACATACACTGTCATCGCTTGACTCAGTGCTTGTTGACCTGAAATCGCACCCTGGTCGCTATGTCAAGTTGTCTCTTTTTTAATTTTCAGGATCAAAGCCGATGCATTCAGGCCGCTTGTTTCTTGCTTCATTCCTTATCTTTGCAGGGTTAAGCTCAGCGTTCCCTGCAAGAGTTTCGGCTTTTGATTCCAGCACCCTTGACACCGTTGTAAACAAAGCGGTCAGCGACAGTGTTTTCCCCGGGGCAAGCCTTGCCGTTCTTTACAAGGGGACGGTCGTTTTTCATAAGGCATTCGGCAAACTGACCTATGCCCCAATGAGCAGCCCTGCCGATACAACAACAATGTACGATCTTGCTTCGCTGACCAAGGCTATCGTTACAACAAGTATAGTCATGCAGCTTGTCGAACGGGACTCACTCAATCTTCAGGCACCCGTATCACACTACCTGCCTGAAATTATAGGAAAAGGGAAGGATAAAATCACCATCGAGCATCTCCTGCGACACACCTCCGGACTGAGAGCCCACACTCTTTTTTCCAAAACCTGCAGCACCCCGCAGCAGCTCTTCAGCACCATTGCCTCCGATACCCTGCTCTCCAAGCCTGGCACAACAACGCTCTACAGTGACCTTGGCTTCATGCTCCTTGGCAGAATCATTGAAACTATCACCGGAAAAACTCTCGACGCAAACTTTCATAACCGGTTTGCTGAACCCCTCGGTATGAAATCAACCATGTTCACTCCTCCGCAATCGCTGGCATGGCGAATTGCTCCCGTGGAAAAAGATACCTTGTGGCCATTCACCTTTCAACGTCCTCTGGTTCATGACCAAAACTCTGCCCTGCTCGGAGGAGTTGCCGGGCATGCAGGATTGTACTCAACAACCTCAGACCTTATCAGCATGGTAACCATGCTGATGAATGGAGGTACAGTCAACGGCCATAACTATATCAAGGCAGAAACACTTAAAAAATTTCTTGCAAGAAAGGACTCTCTGAGAGCATTAGGATGGGATGTCCGCTCTCCTGGCGGGCACTCTTCAGCAGGTGACTATTATTCAAACTCCTCTTATGGACATCTTGGCTTCACCGGCACCAGCATCTGGATTGATCCGGAAAAAGAACTTGCTGTTATTTTTCTCTGCAACCGAGTCTATCCTTCATCCGCTAATATCAAAATCAGATCGTTCCGTCCCCTGCTCCATAATACCGTGGTCAGCTCTCTGGGGTTGACGAAAACAGCCGAAAAAGTGCGCTAAAAACTACCTGAAGCTGCTTCAGGCAAACAAACCATGCATTGGAACAATCGGAAGAGGAACCGTTTTCACTGATTCCTGACGGAAAATAGCATTTGCCGCCATGCGTCCGGTAAATGCTGCTGCCTCCATCAGAAAAACCGGTGCATCTACCTTTACCCAGTCCCCTGCAAAAAAAAGATTAGAAAACGGTGTTTCAACACCCGGTCGATGGGCATGATCACCCGGAGCCCACCGGGTAAAATTGGACTGCTGCATAAACAGTTCATGCAAAACAGTTGCTGATCCGGTTTCCGGAAATATGGTATGCAGCTCTTGAAGCATGGCAGCCTTAATCTCCGGTTCTGGCCTGATATCCTCAGGAGCAATGGCATAAGCATGTAACTCTACAACACAACCCCCGTGTTTTTTTACCCATGACATAAACGGTTCCTGAAAATCAGAGTAAATGGAGATCGAATCGGTATAAGGATATCCCGAAACCGTATAGAAGGGGAACTCCTTTGAAGCAAGTGGTCGATCAAGCCAGAGGCGGTAAACCGCATATGGATCAGCTTCGCCAAGCGAAGCCACGTTGTATTCAAACTCTGGACGATTCAAGTGCGAAGCTTTCACCAGTTCACGAACACCCCGCACATTTGAAGCAACCACACAATAATCACAATCGAGCCGTTCACCTCTTTCAGCCTGCCTGACAAAAAGCATTCCATCATCAATGGTTACGGCAAGTTTTGCAAGTGGAGCTTTTGGAGGTCCACTCACCGGAGTACCCGTTGCATCATACCTGCCCGCATGGCAGGGGCAGGAAAAACCTCCAGTCAGAGCATCCGGAATGACCGGACACCCCATATGCGTGCATCGCCCGTCATAAGCCATATACCCGCTTTCCGTTCTGCCAATCATCACCGGCACACCCTCAGCGGCAACAAACGCACCAAACCCCTTTTGCGGCACCTTCGCAGATTCAAGCCTCAAAGACAAAGCCCCGCCACTTCCCTGTGTATCAATAACAACCCCTGAAACCTTATCTCCGACAACCTGAATGCTCCTTGCTGTACTCCCTTTCAGAAGTTTAACCCCAAGTTCCTTAAGCTTTGCCTCAAGAGGATTGATAAGAGCACTCATACAATCCCGGTTTGTTATTTTAAAAGCGAGACCTTCCGGACTGCCCATAAAATAAAAATGGAAGTACCTGAGCGCCTCTGCTGCAGACAAAACCTCCATTCTGTTCATGGTCGCATCAGCAAACGGATGCAGCACCGTATCAACAAATGCAGGCAGATCCTCCCCTCTCCGGCAATAGGTCATAAAATCGATTGAGTCATACTTTCTGAACGTCTCCTTATACTCATATCGAAACAACTCCACCGTCGACAGCAGTCCTTTATAATTTTTCAGAAAGGAGATCATATCAAGTCTCCGGGACTGCTCTATAATCGAGAGGACATTGAGAGGAAATATCTTTGAGGTCTGACCAAACACCTCTTTAGGAGAGTTTTTAAAAATCACCGGATATCCGGGAGCAGGAGTAAAGACTTCTCTCTTTATTCCTGCAAAAGCAAATATTTCGTTCAGATTATAATACTGATCAAAAAAACCATGGAACCCGTGTTCCACCGGAAAGTGTTCACCAAAAGCCTCAATATCCCAACCGGTAAGCTTCCCCCCCAATGCCGCTGAAGATTCGACAAGCGTCACCTCAAAGCCCCTTCGAGCCAGTTCAAGGGAAGAGCTGATTCCAGCAAGACCCCCACCAACCACGACTACCTTTTTTGACCCTTCAACCTTCTCCTTCCCCTCTAGGTTCTCGGTGCCATACAACGTTTTTCTCGGCTGATAATACCCTATCAATCCTGCTGTTCCGGCTACGGCAACTCCGGCACCAATACCTGTGCGGACAAACAATTTTTTAATAAACTCACGTCGTTCCATAACATGAAGAGAGCGTTGAACTGAAGGGAATCGATTTTCTGAACTGTATATTTAATGAATATAAGTATTTGCTTAAGCAACCCTTCCTATAAAACCCTCGCTCTGCTATGGCTGAAACGTCCACTACTCTTGCCCGCATCATTCGTAAAGAAGCTGCACGGATAGGATTCTCTGCCATTGGGTTTTCTTCACCTGTACCTCAGTCGCTCGCGATAGAGCGTTACAAGGCCATGATTGCTGAAAAACGCCATGCAGAGATGACCTACATGGAACTCCAAATAGATGAGCGGACAATGCCCGATATGCTTCTTCCCGGCCTTAAAACCATCATTTCAGCAGCTATAAGCTATAATCACCCTCTTCATAACAGTTCCGGACAACCTGCTATCTCGAAATATGCCCTCATTGACGACTACCACATCGTCGTACGAAAAAAGCTTGAAGAACTTCTTGAGTTCCTGAAAAGTCTTCTGGGAGAAGATATGAAAGCAACAATAGCTGTAGACAGCTCCCCTGTGCTGGAAAAAACGTGGGCTGAACATTCAGGCATAGGAAAAACAGGAAAAAACACTCTTCTCATCGTTCCATCCGCCGGATCTTATATTTTTCTCGGTGAAATTTTTATCAATAAGGAAATAATCGACAACAAGCCCCCTCTTCCAAACTTCTGCGGAAGTTGCTGCAAATGCTTTGAAAACTGCCCTACTGGAGCACTTATAGAACCCGGAAAACTTGACGCATCCAAATGCATCTCATACCTTACTGTAGAACTGAAACGGGAATTCAGTGCTGAAGAGTCAGCAATGATCGGCAACAACCTCTTCGGTTGCGATCACTGCCAGGAAGTATGCCCTCACAACCAGCAGGCGAGCATCACTGCAGACAGGTCATTCACTCTCTGCAACGACCTCTTGAACATCTCGACAGAAACAATTCTGACCCTCACCAAATCAAGCTTCCGAAATTTTTTCTACGGTACTCCGATTTTCCGAATCGGACTCAAACGCATGAAACGAAATGCCCGCGCTGTAAAGGAAAATCTGCAAAGAGCAGAATAATTTTTGAATGTTCACTCAAAATTTATTCTGCAAAACAAACTATTGAACACACCACAGATTCTAAGGAAAAGATGTCGAGAGGGAGCTGCCGCCTCAGCATATTTTCCACCACTCCAACCCCTTCCCAACAATCCGCACTATGCATGATTGATTTAATCTCCCCCTATCCATCGTTCCTGCATCCTGCTTTCAAACTCACCTGTCATATATAATATTTATATGAAAAATGGAGATTATTAACCTTAAATCCACTTATCCGTAAAATTTCCGAATATATTATCAATAAATTATATATACTGCATAGTAAAACTAGTAATTGACCGAACATGAGTTCGCTTATAGTTGACGCGCGAGCTCATTGATCAAAAGGAGAGAAAAATGCTCGAAACTATTGCTGTAATCTTGATTGTCCTCTGGCTTTTAGGACTCGTTACCTCGTACACAATGGGAGGACTTATTCATGGCCTTCTGGTTATCGCAATCGTGGTAATCCTGATTCGCGTTATTCAAGGGCGACGTATTTAAAAAATGCTGAAAGAGCGCGTGGCAGTGCACTCAACTTCCCAACTGCTCAAAGATTCATGAGATAAAAACTTACAAACATAGTAACCGGGAGAAAGTAATGATGAAAAAAACTATTTGGATAGCTGCAGGAATCACAGGAATGCTTCTTGGTAATCCTGCAGGTGATGCAAAGGCAGCATTGAACGTCAGAATCGGTAGCCGACCATCGTTTGTTATCGACAGACGACCTGATTTTGTCGAACTCAGAGATTACGGCTTTTCAGTGTCCGTCGGAAGTCCTTACGATATTGTCTATTACGGCAATATGTATTACCTGAACCAGAATGGTTTATGGTACCGTTCTTCTGACTATCGTGGACCATGGATGAGCGTCAGGCTGAATCAGCTTCCCTCAAAAATACGAAGACATCGTCTGGATGATATCAGAAGGTTCCGCGATACTGAGTACCGCAACAACGAGGACAGAAGAAGGCTTGACCAGCAACGCAGTGATGCAAACAACCAGAGAAACCTGGATCAGCAACGCAGTGATGAAAATAACAAGAGAAAACTGGACCAGCAGCGCAGCGATGAAAACAACAAGAGAAAATTAGACCAGCAGCGTACGGATGAAAACAACAGAAGACTTCTGGAGCAGCAGCGCAGTGATGAAAACCGTAACCGATAACACCATTGCAGCATGAAAATGCCGAACTGTAACTGACTGATGCAGAGTTCGCGATAAAGAGCAAAAGGGAGCTGCAGGAACTGCCAGCTCTCTTTTGCCTCAATCGTATCACTGGTCGAAATTTTAATCAATAAATGAGAATCATTATGAGTTTAAAAGATGCTTACAAAAAGAAAGCGGAAGCTGAATTGGAGCTGGCACAGGCTCATGTAGCTGAATTTAAGGCTAAAGTAAAAAGCTTTACTGCTGACACTCACCTCACCTATACCGAACAGGTTGATCATCTTGAAAAAGCTGTTGCTGATGCCCGCCACAAACTGAAAGAACTTGGCGAAGCAGGCGAGGACGTCTGGGAAAAACTGAAGGATGGCGTAGAAAATGCTTTACGCGCATTAAGCACCTCTCTTCGGGAGATCGCTGACAAGTTAAAAAACTGAAAGGCAATCGGGGATGGTATGCCATCAGTAAAACCGTCCTCACTGCACAATTGTATACATGGAAACCGGAGAAAAATATGAAAAAACACATCTGGTTGGCTGCAGGTATTACGGGAATGCTTCTTGGTACTCCTCCTGCTGATGCAAAAGCTGCCGTCAACATAAATATCAGCGCCGGCAGCAGGCCCTCTTTTATTATTAATTCACCACCAAGTTTTATTTACCTGAGAACTCAAGGATTTTCAGTATCAGTCGGTAATCCCTACGATATCGTTTACTATGGAAAGCGTTACTACATCTACCATAATGGGCACTGGTACCGTTCTTATTATTACCGCGGGCCGTGGGTTCTTATCCTCGATAGCGGCCTTCCTTATCAGATAAGAAGATATCGCTGGGACGACATAAGAAGGTATCGTGATATTGAGTACCGCAGGCCTGATAGTCGGACGAACCAGTATCAGCGTAATGACGACAACAGGAGGAAAGTTCTTGATCAGCGAAGCGATGCCAACAACAGAAAGGTTCAGGCTCAACAGAACAGAGCACCTCAACCGAGACCGAATCAGGGCCCACAGATCAATGCTCCTGAGCAACGGCAGATGCAGAACCAGCAGAACAAGGCTCCTCAGCAGCAACACAATCAGGGTCAGCAGCACAAGGCTCCTGAGCAGCGGCAGATGCAGAACCAACAGAACAAGGCTCCTCAGCAGCAACACAATCAGGGTCAGCAGCACAAGGCTCCTGAGCAGCGGCAGATGCAGAACCAACAGAACAAGGCTCCTCAGCAGCGACAGAATCAGGGTCAGCAAAATAAAGGAGCTGAAAACAGAAAAGACCATGATCAGTCCAACAAGGAGGAGAGAGGTAAAAAGAACTGAAGAAGTTGTTACTTAGCGATTTCCGCTGATCCGGAGGAAGATCAGCCCCGATAACTATTTGATGCCTTGATGCATAACAATGACCGGGATCAGCGGATTTATTTCAGTCCCATTGTGAAAAAATCAAACAGATGAACCGAAAGAAGTATTAATAGATCAGAAAATGAAACAAACATTCAGTTGGCGAGTATTTTTAAGCTTCGGGCTTTGCCTTTCATTTGTCATCCTGCTGGTATCAGGAGTTCTCCTCTATATTTTCCCCGGAGGTAGAGGAAATACCGGATTTGTATGGGAAATGCTCGGCCTGACAAAACCAGCCTGGCAAAACCAGCACATTATTTTTGGATTTGCCTTTTCCATCCTCGCCCTCTTCCACTTGTTAGTGATAAACTGGAAAGCATTCTTCTCATACATAAAAGCTAAAACCACAGAAGGGCTCAATCGACCTGGAGAACTTCTGACAATCCTGGTTCTTGGCCTCGTAATTGGTGTTGGCACCTACTATAAAACCCAGCCATTTTCAGGCATACTGGAGTTGGGTAAAAGCATTGCAAAATCCTTTGACGGAAACACCACACAAGAGCCAAGAGGTATCCCGGGGCCTGGAAGAAGAGATTGACTGTGTGAAATTTTTTGGACTTTACTACAGCCACAATGCAGAAGAAAAGATTTAATGCTTTAGGTAGAATTTATCGAGTACTGGCGATGTTTTTTTTTGCCGCCTTCCCTCCACTGCATGCTGAAGAGTCAGTGAGCTGGGAGCAGTGCGTGAGCGAAGCTGTCAAAGCCCATCCGGACCTCTATTCGGCTCTTGCTGTCATGCAGCAGGCTGAAGCCGATAAACGTATCACGAAAGGAGCACTGCTTCCTCAACTCAACTTTGGCGTAAACTCTTCAGAGAACGGGACAATTAGCAATGGAAACGGAAACACCTCAACTTCGGCACTCTCATATTCCTTATCAGCACAACAGCTTCTCTATGATGGATGCAAAACAGCTAGCCAGATTGCCAGTAATGCCGAAGCAATCAAGGCTGCTCAGTATAATTATAATGCTGTTTCGGCCAATGTCCGTTTTGCCCTCCGTTCAGCATTCACCCAACTGCTTAAAGCGCAGGATCTTGTCGGGCTTGCCGGTGAAATCGCCGAAAGGCGACAGAATAATGTCCGCCTGATCAGTCTGCGCTATCAGGGCGGCCGTGAACACATCGGTTCACTTCGCCAGGCAGAAGCCGACCTGGCGCAGGCGCAGTTTGAAGTCTCCCAGGCCAAACGCAGCCTTGTGCTTGCCGAGACAACCCTTGCTTCAGCACTCGGCCGCGATACACACCAGCCGCTCAGGGTTCGGGGGGCATTCAAGGTCAGTGACCTGACGGAAAGAAAACCCGATCTTGCCCTGCTCGTAAAAAACAATCCTCTTTTTCAGCAGCTCGACACCAAAAGCAAAGCCGCCCGTTTTGATCTCGATGCTTCCAGAAGTGCCTTTTCACCACAACTCTTTCTGACCTCATCGGTTGGTCGAGGTGCTTTTGACCGCCTGCCGACCGATGCGGTGGACTGGAGTGCAGGGATTACCGTGTCCGTGCCCATTTATGAAGGTGGAGCCGGCAGGGCAAGGGTAGCCAAAGCAAGTGCAGTTTTGAGTCAGCAGAATGCCCTTGAAAAAAGCGGCTACCTCCTCCTCTTCAACGCGCTCGAACAAAGCTGGAAAAGTTTTCAGGATGCCCGTCAGCTGGTTCTTGTACAGAACAAGCAGCTTGGGGCCGCAACCGAGCGATCAAAAATTTCCAACGCCCAATACTCGAATGGTCTTGTGACCTTCAACGAATGGGTGATTATTGAAAACAATCTGGTGAACGCAAAAAAGAATTATCTCAATGCCGAGGCCGATATGCTGCTTGCCGAGGCTCAATGGATCCAGTCAAAAGGAGGAGCGCTTGAAGGTCAGTAGGAAGACGCTGGTATGGGGAGTTGTAGCTTCACTCCTTGTTTTGGGTATAGCAGGGGTTTTTGTGTTCATGGGATCACGGTCATCGGAGAAGCCCCTTGATGAAATCTATCCTTCACGAGGAACTATTCGGTTAGTAATCTCGACGACTGGAGCGGTTGAACCCCAGAACCGGGTTAAAATCCAGTCATCGGTGGGCGGCAGAATCGAGGAAATTCTTGTTGAAGAAGGCCGGCTTGTAAAGAAAGGAGCCGTACTTGCCATGCTCAGTTCAACCGAACGGGCTGCACTGCTTGATGCTGCCAAACTGCAAAGCAAAAGTGAAGAGAGCTACTGGAACAATGTATATAAAAAAACTGCAGTCATAGCGCCTATGGACGGCCAGGTTATTGTGCGCAGTGTCGACCCCGGCCAGACTGTGACGGCAAGTGATTCACTCTTCGTGCTTTCAGATCGTCTTATTGTGAAAGCGTTTGTTGATGAAACTGATATCGGGCGGGTAAAAATCGGGCAGAAGGCGCTGATCGGGCTTGACGCCTATCCGGACATTCGGGTGAATGGCGTTGTTGAGCATATCTACTATGAGTCACATCTGCAGAACAATGTAAACATTTACAATGTCGATGTTATTCCCGACCACATTCCCGATGTGTTTCGTTCAGGTATGAGCGCCAACATCAAGATTATCGTACAGGAAAAGAATGGAGCTTTACTGTTGCCCATCGCTGCTGTTCTCAGCAAAAACGGTAAAAGTGTCGTGCTGCAAAAAAATGGAGCAAAGCAACAGCCCTTCCGCTATAGTCCTGTGCAGACAGGACTTCAGGATGAAAATAATATCGAAATAGTTGCTGGCCTTACGGATAACTCCCTGGTATTACTTCCCGATACCTCTTTTGTGCTGCCGAAAAACAGCACCGGATCAAACCCGTTTACCCCCCAAAGGAGCAGAACAAAAAAATGAAACCGATGCTTGAGCTTGTCGATGTTCACCGGACATACCTCATCGGTGAAAGCACGGTGAATGCGTTGCGCGGTGTTTCCCTGACGATAGGGCAGGGTGAGTTTGTTGCAATCATGGGGGCTTCAGGGTCAGGCAAATCTTCACTGCTGAATATTCTCGGCCTTCTGGACAATCCCGACAAAGGAGAGTACCGAATTTTCGGCAATAATGTCAACACCATGACTGAGGATGAGCAGGCCGGAGTACGCAATAATGTTGCCGGGTTTGTGTTTCAGCAGTTTCACCTGCTTAAGCGGATGAGTATTGTTGAAAACGTGCGGCTTCCACATATCTATAGCGGTGTTAAAGGTGATTTTCATCAGCAGGCGGTAGAGCGGCTCAGGCAGGTTGGACTCGCTGAAAGAATCGATCATACGCCAAATCAGCTTTCAGGAGGCGAACAGCAGCGTGTGGCTATAGCAAGGGCGCTCGTTCGTGATCCGTTGATCATTTTTGCCGATGAACCGACAGGAAACCTGGACACAAAAAACTCGATCGAGATCATGAAGATCTTTACCGCTCTTCATGCAGAGGGAAAAACTATCATCATGGTCACTCACGAACCCGATATCTCTGCATATGCCGACCGGATCATTACCATGAGGGACGGTGTCATTATTTCTGATGAACGTAAACCGGGATTTGAGACCACAGTGGTTGCCAAAGAAGAGAACGGCTTTGACATCCATGGGTCCGGAAAGGCATCGTTATGGCAAAATGGGCGATTTATAGGATTTATAGCACAGGCTTTTCAGGCTATTCTTGCCAACAAGATGCGCTCTTTTCTTTCCGTTCTTGGAATCCTTGTCGGAGTTGCATCAGTAATTGCCATGATCGCACTTGGCGAAGGCGCCAAAACTGCCATGCAGGAACAGATGAAATCAATGGGTTCCAATCTGCTTTCAATACGAGGTGGTTCGGCAAAAATCAGAGGTGCTGCCCAGGGAGCTGGTGCTGTCGCACGCTTTACCTTTATTGATGTAGACGAGATTGCTGCCCTTCACACACTGGTAAAGAGTGCGGCAGGAGTAGTAACAGGCAGCGGCAGGATCGTTTATGGCAACAAAAACTGGAGTTCAAGCCTTAATGGGGTCGGCTATGATTACGGTACAATGCGCGCGTCGATACCAACAGTCGGACGATGGTTTACCCGTGAAGAGATACAGACCCGTGAAAAGGTGGCCATTATCGGGGTGACGGTTGTGAAGGAACTTTTCGGTTCTACCAATCCTGTGGGAAAAACAATCAAAATTAATAGAATTAATTTTACGGTTATCGGTATCGCGCCGGCGAAAGGATTTTCCGGGCCGCAAGACGACGATGATGTATTAATCATTCCGGTCAACACAGCGATGTACCGTGTGCTTGGCAAAGATTATCTCAGTGGGATTTTTGTAGAAGTTTCTTCATCAACATTAATCGAACAGGCAAAAAGCAAGATTAGTGCGCTGATTATCAAACGGCACCGGTTGAAAGAGGGAGACGACTCTTTCAATATCAGGGACATGACTGAAATTCAGAAGATGCTCAGCAGCACAACGCAAACCATGAGTCTTCTGCTTGGTTCCATTGCCGCCATTTCACTTGTGGTTGGAGGCATTGGTATAATGAATATCATGCTGGTTTCTGTGACCGAACGCACACGGGAGATTGGGTTGCGCAAGGCTATTGGCGCCAGGAAAAATGACATTATGCTTCAGTTTCTGGTAGAATCGGTTGGCTTAACCATCAGTGGAGGGTTTATCGGAGTTCTTGCAGGTATTGGCATCTCTCTTGTCCTCTCCTATTTTGCCGGTTGGTCAGTAAAAACATCCCTGATTTCTGTTGTTCTCGCAACAGTCTTTTCAGCGCTGATCGGAATTTTCTTCGGACTTTGGCCTGCAAGAAAAGCTGCGGAACTGAAGCCTTTAGAAGCTCTGCGTTATGAGTAAAGATAGAGTTTTCAGAATTTATACCATTCAAAAGTGGATCAATTCAATGCAGCCTTAATTTAGAATGACAGAAAGCAATGAAACGGGCACTCATTATAACCGGGTTAATTATAGTTATTATAATTCCTGTTCTTTTTTATTTATTAAAATCTAATAAAATAAACCCGCCAGATGCGATACAAGAGACATATAATATCGAAATCCCATCTTCAACTTTTAATTTCAACATCACATACGAGATTAATAATCTTACAGATTATTTAAACAAAAAAATAACCGGGAGTTTTTTAGAAAAAGAACTACTTGTTCAGGAAAATAATAAAGAAAAAATCAAAGTAACCTTAACAAAAACTGATAAAATTGTTATTACCTCTAAAGGCAAAGAGCTTTATTGTATTTTTCCGGTGATTGTAGATGCAGAACTTACTGATAGCAGATTTGGAAAATTCTTAACTGGATTAGTAAAGCCAGTTCATGCAAGTCTGATGATAACCTTATCAACCCCTGTAAAAATAGATAAAAACTGGTGTATTGTTACCCGTTTTAAGATAAAAAAATATACATGGACTGTAAAGCCTGTTTTACAAATCGGGCCATTTAAAAAAAATATGGAAGATCGGCTCAATGAAGCAATAAATAAAAACAGCCCGGCATTAACGAAGCTTCTGGATTCCGAAATATATAAAGCAGCAACATTGAAACCGTCATTATTGCCGGTTTGGCATGATCTTCAAGAACCCATCCTAATAAGCAGTATACCAAGTAATGTATGGATAAAATTTATTTGTAATGATATAAGCGGTAAAATAAAAACAAGCCCTGCACGCATAACGTGCATGACTGCTGTACATGCAAAAATGTTTATTATTACTGACACAACAGACGCATCAAAAGCAAAATTCCACTCAAATTTATTGCCGCAATTGAAAACATTGAAAGAAGAAGATGTGGTAGATAAATCCGATATATACATATATGCTTTCACTTCTTTTCAGGAAATAAATCAACAGTTAAACAGTTTTATGAAAGGGAAAACTTTTTCAGCAAAAGGACATAGTATTACTATAGAAAGGTTATACGCCTATGCATCAACAAAAGGGCTATCTGTCATAATAATTACTGATAATAATGATCATTTTGTACTAAGTGGAAACTTGATGTATAACACTCTAAGTCAAACATTAAAAATAGAGAATTTTGATTTTGAATTTAGCCCAAGCCGCCGATTCCTTAATGCAGGCGTCGATTTATTCCATAATCGTATCAGAGATTCTATCGCAACTAAACTTGTTGTCAAGTTTAACACCATGATTCAAAATGCTCCAAATATTATTCATAAGGCTATTGAAAAAGAAAAATCAGGAAAAGTAATTGATCTGAATCTTAATAACGTAAAAATCAAGAAATGCATTATTATTATGAGTAGAGAAAAAATACATCTTATAGTGAATGTAGGTATGGACGCAAATCTAAAATTAAAAAAAATACAAACCGGAAAAATTATACGAATAACTGACAGAAAAAAATTTAAAACCGCCGTTTATCCTCTTAACATAAAATCTTTGCCCTTGTTGTCTGCATCGCAAGTTCAATGATGACTGCTTATTACTCTCTCTGTCTACTGTTAAAACAACTCTAAACAAAGCCCCCGCTCTGCAAGTGGCCTGTGCCATAGCTGACCAGCTTTATACTGATAGTTCCAATACATCCAAACATTATATATATAAAACATAAATAATACCATCAAAAACAGGGCAATACAGTGCTGTTATGTCATAATAATTGCCTACTATACACATAACGCATATATAATTATGTGTTTTTTAAATGATAACTGACAGGAATGACAATGAAAAAACATTATGCACTACTTGCGGCAGGTTTGATTACCGGCCTGTGGGCCTCTCCTGCTTCCGCCATGGAGCAATACGTTAGTGGCAATATCGGCATGTCTTGGTCAAATGATATTAACGACGGAGCGCTCAAGTATTCATTAGATAGCGGTACAACTGTGCTTGGAGCAATTGGTATTCGCTGTCCTCAAAGAGATTGCCGCCTTGAAGCTGAAGTTGGATATCAGACCAATAGCATAAATACGATTTCCAGCAGTGCCGGTACTTCAGACTACCGTGGCGATGTTCATGTATGGTCGCTTTTGGCAAACGGCTACTATAACATCTATGATGGAAAAGGATTTAAACCCTATCTTACCGCAGGTTTAGGCGCAGCAAGGGTTAATTTTGATGACCTCCGGTTTGCTGGTGACAATACCAGATACAGCGAACATGAAACTGCTTTTGCTTATCAGGTCGGCGTTGGTGTTGCAGTTCCTATAAGCCCTGGGGTAAAACTTGACGCACGCTATCGCCACTTTGCCACTGCTGATTTCCGTCTGGATGATGGCTTCGATACTCATTTCGCAAGCAATAGCCTTCTGCTCGGTCTGAGAGTCTCGCTATAAGTAACTCAGGCAATACAAAGTGAACGGATTACATTTCTCACTATTACATTCAAGGGTGTTAACGTTTATTCAACACCTTTGAATTGTAAAATCCCTACCGCCATACTATCACTCTTTTTTTGGATCATGCTCTTGATTAGAGTTCAATAGCCGCGTTTTGACAGGCCAGCCCCGAAGGGCGAAAAATAACGCAAGCATTAAACAGAGTCCCGCACTCCACGACTCCGACATAAACGATAAAATGAATACCAGTAAATAGAGCGGAGGAGCGTACCGGTATTGATTGGTTAGCTGAACAGCTTCATCTATTTTTTCCTCGGATGCTAACGGAGAAAGCAAATGAAGTGAAGCGTGCCGCCAGAGAGCAAACAAGGCGATTGACGTAGCAAGAAATGTTCCTGAATACAGGGTTGATGCTACCTTTGCCTCGGGATCGGTAAGGTATTCTGACAACAGTGCCGTCGGAAATGGTATAAACGAGACACAGAACAACAAGAGACCATTCCAGTAAAATAAGGCATGGCCATCCCTTCTGATCAACTTGAAAATCCAGTGGTGGTGTATCCAGATAACAAGAATGGTGATAAAACTGGTCGAAAAGGCTAAATAACTTGGCCACAGCGCCGCAACTGATTGCGCCAGCCCTTTTACTGCGACCACTTCATGGCGAGGAACCTTGATTTGTATGACCAGCAGTGTCATGGCAATGGCAAAAACACCATCACTGAATGATTCAAGACGGACAGTTTCATTATCCCGGTGCATATGATGTTATTTAGGGACAATGGCAAGTTCTGCGAAAAAGTTTTTCAGATGCCCGTTACCATAAGAGGGTGCGACATCGTCAAATTTGACAAGTACTTTTTTCATAATTGTCATTGGTTATCCGGGTTGGTCGGCGAGATAGTTCTGGATACCCATTTGACTGATCTGGTTAATCTGTGCTTCAAGCCAATCAAGGTGCCCCTCTTCATCTTTGAGAATTGATTCCAACAGCTCCCTGGTACCGCCATCACCGACCTCTGCTGCAAACTTTATGCCATTATTGTACATGGCTATAGTTTCGATTTCTGCATTCATGTCATTTTTGTGCTGTGCAGCGACCTCTGAACCGATTGAAATTTTTTTAAGGTGGCTGACGACTGGAATACCTTCGAGAAAGAGAATCCTCGAAATAAGCTTTTCAGCATGCTTCATTTCGTCGATTGCACGCTTTTCATCAGCTTTGTGCAGTTTTTCGTATCCCCAATTGCTGCACATTTCAGAATGCACAATGTACTGGTTCACAGCTGTCAGCTCATCCGACAGCAAGGCATTAAGTGTTTCAATTATTTTCGGATTACCGTTCATCATGATCTCCTTAAAATTTTTTATGTAAAGGTCTTATCCAAAACTTCCTTCTCCAGACACCAAGCACTGAAGCCAAAACCATCTTCAAGCCCATAGTACGTATATTAATCTTATATACAAAGAACAGATTTTTCTCAACAGCCATAAGGATATCATAAATAAAGCGTAATGCTTTCAGGGATTTTATATATATTCATATATAAAAGAGTTCTGATGTAGATCACCTTTTGATTGAAGGTTTATCAATCCACTATTAAACGGAGAAAAGAGATGCTTGAAACTATTGCAGTGATCCTGCTGGTGCTCTGGCTTTTAGGGCTTGTTACCTCGTACACAATGGGGGGACTTATTCATGGCCTTCTGGTTATTGCAATCGTGGTTATCCTGATTCGTGTTATTCAAGGACGACGTATTTAACGACGGATAAAGTCTGACAAGTGGTGCACTTTGCATCCGAACCTCAGGAGAACAGTGTGCGAACAATTTTCAACCATGTTAAACAGGAGAGAACCGATGAAAAAATTCATTTTGCTGACTGCAGGAATCACAGGAATGCTTCTTCAGACTCCCATCGCAAATGCTCATGTAGAGCTATGTATGAGTTCGCCTGGACATAGGCCGGCTTTTGTCATTGATGTTCGGCCAGATTTTATAGAACTGCCGGATCAGGGTTTTGCAGTTTCCGTAGGAAGTCCTTATGACATTATCACCTATGACAACTGGTTCTATATAAACCAGAACGGTTCCTGGTACCGCTCATCTGACTACCGCGGTCCCTGGGTTGATATCAATGAGAACGCACTTCCCTCGAAGATAAGAAGGCATCGTATCGAGGAGATAAGGGGTTACCGGGATTCCGAGTACCGCAACAACGAAAACCGAAGAAAAATGGATCAGCAGCGAAGCGATTCCATCAACAGAAGAAATCTGGAGCAACAGCGCAGTGATGAAAACAACAAGAGAAAACTAGATCAAGAGCGCACCGATGAAAACAACAAGAGAGCCCTTGATCAACAGCGTACTGACGATAACAACAGAAGACTCCTGGAGCAGCAGCGCAGTGATGCAAACCGTAATCGATAATACCAGTTACGCCATATAAATGGCAAATGCGACTCATTGAATCATATCCAAGGGATCCTATGATCAAGACAAAAAAAACACCGCTGGATTTAATGGATGATATATACAGCCTTGCCCATTGGCTGACCGGCTCGGAGAAGAAAGCTACCGAACTGGTAAACAACACCTATCTGAATGTTGCTTCTGAAAGTTCTGAAACCGAGGTATTTACAACTTTCAGAACCTGTTATTTAGAGAGTATTGATCAGGATGGCGCATTCAGCCTGCCCGAAACACCTTGCTTTTCCAGAGAAACCCCTGAAACTACCCATCTCAGGCAGGATGCAGATATACGCCTGTCAGTCTTGTTATCAGCTATCTCCGGACTCAAACACCGTGCTATTTCCAGAATAATCGGAATGCCACTCACGACCATAAGAGTCTGGTTATCCGAGGGGCGCAAGTCACTGGTACATGGCTCGCGTTTTGAAAGCCTCTTTGTGAATATTGGTTGTTACAGAAGGAGTGAAGCGTCATGAAAAAACTTCGCATTGCCCAGATTGCGCCTTTAGTGGAACGGGTGCCACCCAAAAAATACGGAGGGACAGAACGCGTTGTCTACCATTTGACTGAAGGACTAGTCGAGAAGGGACATGATGTCACCCTGTTTGCTTCCGGTGATTCCCTGACAACTGCCCGCCTCGTGGCACCGGTTAAAGAGAGCCTGCGTCTCGGAAAAAAGGCACATACGCCAATGATGGTCAACATGATGATGTTAAGCCGAGTCTATGAGAAAATGGTTCATGAATTTGACATCATTCATTCCCATCTCGAGTACCAGACGTTACCGTATGCCTATAAGGCACAGGTACCAACCGTTCTGACCATGCATGGCCGGCTTGATCTCGGAGACAGCGCAGCAATGCTGAGAGCATATCCCGATATGGCCTATGTCTCCATCAGTGATTCCCAGAGGAGGCCTGTCAAGGAGATCAACTGGGTCAAAACTATTTATCACGGTTATCCTGAATCCATTTTTGAGTTTAACAACAAGCCTGAAGATTATTTTCTCTATCTGGGGCGTTTTTCAGAAGA
>CAIXLG010000070.1 GCA_903920215.1 uncultured Chlorobiaceae bacterium | reverse complement strand
CCAATGCCGAGATCAGATAAAACTCCAAGACAGCGTAGAAAATCTGCCAAGCTATAAGTATATAGGCGAGCATGATCATCACGTAACAGATCGCCAACACCAAGCCATTAACAATTTCTGTTATGCCCATCGACGATATTTCCTTTATCAATGGCGCTGTCGTATTTAGCCCATATCGTATGATATTTGAAGGATCGTATAAACTGCTGCCACCTCCGCCGCCGGCTATTTTACCTGCTTGAATCAGTGAATCAACAAAGGCATTTGAAATCATCGGGAACTGTCTTACAACCCAAAGCCAAAACCCGAGATAGAGCACCTTTTTCATAACCCCAACTAACTGCTCCCCGCCCCCAAGCGCCCACCATAACCCAAGCATCACAATCTCAATACTGAGCAAAGCTCCAATGAGATAGTTGATGGCCGGTTGAAGGTTTCCCCATCCGGCACTCAACACCGTCTGAAAATTGTTAAGCGTCGTTGTCAGTATTCCTGGATCCATGTAGAATTCCCTTTAATGGATTTTTTTAAACTGTATTGGTTTAGGGGTTGTATCTTCCTTCCCATAACCTTGCCAAAGCCCCTTATTTCGAGTCTGTTCTTCGGGGACTCTCTTTCTTTCTGAACTGCATCCCCCCGAAATAATTAGGACAACGGAAAAAAACGCAAAAATGACTTTTCGCTGCAGCATGAACATGTTGCTCTCCAATAGTTTTTAGTGGATTTTTTTAAATTCAATCGGCTGTGGAGTTGTATTCAACCCGCCATATCCATTCATCAGCTTGATTCTGTAGGCCCGTTCAGATTCTTTTCGCTGCGCTGCATCAACAGCTACTGTCGCCGTAAGTCTGGTGCTGGTAGAAAGGTTTTCGGTCAGCCCACTCAACTGAGCTGAAACAAGGGAGAGCATCTGATTCGTCGCTTGAATCTGGCGAACCTCTCCATCTGAGCTATTACTCTGTTCGAGAATATTCATAGCCTGTGTGTTATACCCTTGCGAGCGTTCAATAACCCCTTGGGCTTTCATGGCTGTCCTTGCCGATTCGGTTAGTTCTGTATTCCATTTCTGGTAATACTGATCATATTGCCCTCGATTGATGGTGTCCCATTGCCCTGTTGGGTAAAGCTGGTTGAACTGGCCATCAATCTGGTTGAGGTCAAATCCGATCCCCTTGACATCAGCAATCAATCCATTCAACTCCCTCAAATTGCTATCATAGACGCCTTTGATAGGAGCTGTAATACCACTCGGCAGCATTGAGAGTGATTTGACCTGGTTTCGAATCTGCACAAGCTGGTTCTCAATCTGCGCCGCTGTTCTGAGAGCAGTAAGCGTGTTTTGCTGGAGGTTTGTGATATCAATCACCGGAAGCGAAGCATGAGCAATCTTGCTGGTTACAGTCAGCGTTAGCGGCGTAACAGCAAAAAGGGTGGCTGCGATCATTATTTTTGTGATCGTTTTTTTCATAAAGATATCCTTGGGGGTTAGGGAATTGTTATGACTGAATTATGACTGAAGCGGGACAGGTGGGCCATTATCAAGCAAGACTGCTCCCCACTCTATATTTCGGTAGCGAAGCATTTTTGAAGATCGTTTATCGGGCTGAACGTTTTTTATAAGCTCGTCCATAAACTTCTGATCATCGGGAGTGGACATGCCAGCAAAAGTCAATGCAATGGGACCCATGTTCAAATTGAATACCCTGTGTCCGTTAACTGAACGGTAGTAGTAGTCTCGTTTCGCCTGCATATAGGACAAAAGCTGTATTTCAGCATCGGACAGACCAAATCGATGATAAGTTTCAGACATTACTGGTGTCAATGCCTCTTCATCAGGTAAAT
>CAIXLG010000069.1 GCA_903920215.1 uncultured Chlorobiaceae bacterium | reverse complement strand
CTTCCGCCGGACCGTAACAGGAAGAGGAAAGACCATCAGAACCAAGCCCGACCCATGCAAGAAAAGCTGAGAGTGCCAGCTGGTGAAAAATTTTGTGATCCGTAAAATCCCGTGCTCCGCCAATAAAAAATGTTTTTAACTGCCTGAATACTTTATTCGCTGCCATGGCATAGCTGAGAAGTAATTAATGGTAAAATGATGCATACTTGCTATTCAAGAGCAACGCGCAACCTTAAAATATATTTTATTCAAAATAACATAAACTACAAGGCGTCAATACGACCAGCCCTTATCCTGAGCGAAGTAGGGAACAAGATGCACTATCGCCCATTAGCTTGCTTGATAACGAGGTTGGGATAGTCATGTATTCGGCAGGAGAAAGAAAAAAAGAAGGTGTGAGAAAAGAAAACAGCACAAAATAAAAAAAGGAAGATCTCCTTTTGAAGAACCTTCCTTTATTTGCTCCGCGGGAAGGACTCGAACCTACAACCCTGCGATTAACAGTCGCATGCTCTACCATTGAGCTACCGCGGAATATTTGATCAACATTGTTACTGCTGATTGGCGAACAATATAATTCCGTTTTTTTTAAATACAAACCTCCGCTGGTTTTTTTTGTATGATTTGTGTTAAAAGTTGTACCATCAACCATTTTCATTTTCCATAATAATTTTTGTACATTGGTGTTCTTTTACTGAAAAGGCAGGTATATGCATAAAGAAAAATCGCCAATAGCGATCCGGATAGCGGATCTTGTGCAGGGAATCCATGAGTTTGATTTTACCTGCAAAGCCTCTGATTTTACAGGCTGGCAGCTGGCTGAGGCCGGTTTTACCCGGGATATAGAGATCAAGATGGGTGTTGACAAGAGTGAAGACGAAGTCACCGTCACCATTGAAACACATACTGTAGCAGATTTTACCTGTGATAGATGTCTTGCACCGATATCAAGAATTCTTTCGGGATCGCTCAAGCTCTATTATTTATATGGTGTATCTGTAGAAGAGGCTGAAGGGTGGAATGAAGAGTACCGGTTGCTCGACAAGAATACTGATTCCATAGATCTGACCGGGGATGTTTGCGAAACCCTGCTGCTGTCGTTTCCATTAAAAGTAACCTGTACGGATAACACTGTTTGCAAGCTATACGGAATTGATGAAAAAAATGAAGCGTCTCATGCCGAGGAAATAAGTGCCTGGCAGGAGTCGCTTGAACAGCTGAAAAATAAGTATCGTTAACTGATTATAAATAAAGAGTACCGCTATGGCCAATCCTAAAGCCAAAATGTCTAAGTCCAGAAGGGATAAAAGACGTGCACAATTTATTGCCCGTACAAAGCCGGCGACTACAGTCCTTTGCGCAAACTGCGGCGAGCCAACTCTTCCGCACCGTGCATGCCGTCATTGCGGTCACTACCGGGGAAGATGTGTTGTCAATAAATTAGCAAAAAGCTGATAACCCTAACAAGACAAAAACCCCATCATGTTGACCATTGTTGTTGACGCCATGGGCGGAGATAATGCCCCCGCCTGTGTGATAGAGGGAACGATTCAAGCTTTGCAGGAAAGCCTTAACAGGTTTGAGATCGTACTTATCGGCCAATCCGAAAAAGTTGAACCGCTGCTCGCCAAACATGACATCAGTGCGCTTAACCTGAGATTTCTGCACGCCCCAGAAGTTGTGACAATGGAGGACATTCCAGCCACTGCTGTCAAAACGAAACAGGAATCATCACTTGTAAAGGGCTTGCAACTCTGCAAGGCCAAGCAGGCACAGGCTTTCGTCAGCGCAGGCAATACCGGAGCCCAGATGGCCGCTTCCCTTTTTGTCCTTGGCAGGCTTCCTGGTGTACTCCGTCCTACCATTTATGCATATTTCCCGCGTCTGGGGGATGGATTGACCAATATTGTCGATGTAGGGGCGAATGTTGACTGTAAACCGGAAAATCTTGTCCAGTTTGCAGAAATGTTGACCATCTACCAGCGCTATGGTGCCGGCATAGAAAAGCCTCTTACAGGACTGCTCAACATTGGAGAGGAAGAGGGTAAGGGTTCTGAAGTGCTCAAGCAGACTTTCAAACTTCTTAAAGAGGCTGACAGCAAGGGTAAGATTTCTTTTATTGGAAATATTGAGGGGCATGATATTTTAAAAGGACGAGCAAGCATCGTTGTTTGCGACGGACTTGTCGGCAACACCATCCTGAAATTCGGAGAAAGCATCCCGGAATTTCTTGGCACCCTGTTCAAGCAGTCACTTGATAAACTGCTTGCTTCAGGCGAGATGAACCAGTCTGCAGCAAAGCTGACTACCGGTATGTTCAAGGGAATGTTCGAACCTTTTGATGTCGAAAAATTCGGTGGAGTCCCTTTTCTTGGAGTTGACGGCATATCAATTGTCGGCCATGGCCGATCCTCTTCAAGGGCGATCAAGAACATGATCTACATGGCAGAACATATGATCGAAAAACGAGTCAATGAACATATCGCGGAAGTTCTTGCTGAAAAGTAAGCATTTTCTATCCGCACCGCTCTGCAGCTGAGTCATCAGCACAACGCTGCCGGGTGTTTTTTTCTTATCCTGCATGAAATAACTGCCAACAAAGCATGAAAGCTGCAATTACGACTACAGCCAAATATTTGCCTGACGATATTCTGAGCAATCATGACCTCGAACTCATGCTTGAAACCAATGACGAGTGGATTCGGGCAAGAACAGGGATCAGCGAGCGCAGGATACTTAAGGATCCGGAAAAAGCAACCTCGTATATGTGCGGAGAGGTTGCCCGGCAGCTGCTCGAAAAAAGACAGATATCGGCTGATGAGATAGACTTGATTATTGTTGCAACCATGACCCCGGACATGCTTTTTCCATCGACAGCATGTTTTGTTCAGAGTATAATCGGAGCCAGCAATGCCTGGGCATTCGACCTTAATGCAGCCTGTTCCGGTTTTATTTTTGCGCTGAACACTGCATCACGCTTTATTGAGTGCGGTGCCCATAAGAAAATCATGGTCATCGGCGCCGACAAGATGTCGTCGGTTATAGATTATACCGATCGTTCCACCGCCATCCTTTTTGGAGACGGCGCCGGCGGAGTAATCCTTGAGCCTGCAAAAGGAGACAAGTTCGGCATTCTCGATACCCGCATGTATTCAGATGGAGAGAACGGCAAGCATCATCTGCTTATGACTGGCGGAGGAAGCCTTAATCCGGCATCACATGAAACAGTCGATAAGCGCATGCACTACATCTATCAGGACGGCAGGCAGGTGTTCAAGTCAGCTGTCATCTCCATGGCGGAGGTAGCCGCTGAAATCATGAGCCGCAACAACCTCAAGGCTGAAGATATCGACTACCTTGTGCCTCACCAGGCCAATCAAAGAATTATCACCGCCACAGCAGAACGAATGGGTCTTGACGATACAAAGGTCGTCTCAAACGTAGCCCGCTATGGTAATACAACAGCAGGAACCATCCCTATCTGCCTTGCAGAACTGGACGAAGAGAAGAAACTGCACTCGGGATCCAACCTGGTACTGGTCAGTTTCGGTGCAGGATATACCTGGGGCGGCATCTACATAAAATGGCAGTAATATCGTTTCACCTTTTATCAGAACAATTGCAGTCATGAAGGCATTTGTATTTCCGGGACAGGGTTCGCAGTATTGCGGCATGGGTAGGGATATTTTTGAAGCTTTCCCCGCAGCCCGCACCATGATGGAACGGGCGAATGAACTCCTTGGTTATTCAATAACCGATATTATGTTTTCGGG
>CAIXLG010000068.1 GCA_903920215.1 uncultured Chlorobiaceae bacterium | reverse complement strand
CTTCCGCCGGACCGTAACAGGAAGAGGAAAGACCATCAGAACCAAGCCCGACCCATGCAAGAAAAGCTGAGAGTGCCAGCTGGTGAAAAATTTTGTGATCCGTAAAATCCCGTGCTCCGCCAATAAAAAATGTTTTTAACTTCTTGAATGCTGTATTAACCGCCATGATGCATCAGAGAGAAAGTTGCCGGGAAATGGAGGTACTTAACCGGATAAAAACAGCAACTCCTGCTTGCATGAATTTCAATCATGCGGTTGTCAGGTTGCCTTGATTTCACCAAACATAACGAAAGAGCGAGAAATGGCATCTTGCTGAACACAAGGCTCATTACAATGAAGCATTGAATTTTGCAAGGTGACCGCGGGAGGGCTAAATTTTGTACTGTTTCCTTTTTCTCCAGAGGGTGGCCTGATCAATACCAAGAATGTCTGCGGCGTCCTGAAGTGATTTTGCGGAAGCAAGAACGCGGCGTATATGGGTTTCTTCAATCACGTCAAGGGTTAAAGGATCTCCAAGACGAACCGGTTGAGCTTTCGTGAAAATATTCGCAGGCAGGTGTTCCTCACTAACCAGCCCGGCTTTGCTCAGAATTACAGCGCGTTCAATGACATTGCGCAATTCCCGTATATTGCCGGGCCACAGATAGCTTTTGAGCGCAAGCATCGCATTATCAGCAAAACCATCAAGGATTTTGTGGTTTTGTGCGGCAAAAAATTTCAGCATTGTTCCTGCAAGTTGCTCCACATCGTCCGCTCGACCTCCTAGAGGCGGCAACTCAATCTGAATCCCGTTCAGCCTGTAAAAAAGATCCTCACGAAAACGGCCTTCCCTTACAGCGGTTTCAAGCTCAGAATTTGTGGCAGCAATAATGCGGACATCAGCTTTTCGAGTTTCCTGTTCACCAGCACGCTCATACTCCCGATCCTGAATAAAACGGAGCAGTTTTGGCTGAATGGCGAGAGGCAGTGTACCTATTTCATCAAGAAACAACGTACCTCCTTCGCACAGAGAGACTTTACCCGGATTATCTCTTTCAGCTCCAGGAAATGAACCCTTGGTATAGCCGAAAAGCTCTCTTTCAAGTAAATCATCACGAAGTGATGGACATGAAATAACACTGAACGGTTTTTCTGACCTGCGACTCCAATGATGAATAGAGCGGGCAAAAAAGTTTTTACCGGTTCCACTGGGACCCCGCAACAGGATAACGGCATCGGAATCTGCAACCTGACGGGCCAATGCTATGGCACGCTGCATAGAGGGGTAACGGGAGGTGAGATTTTCTTCAGGGTTACTTCGGTTCAAGTTCTCCTGCAATGATACAATACGTTGTTCCATACTGCACACAGCAGCCAGTCGTTCAGTGACAAGCTCGAGTTGATCTGGCGTAAAGGGTTTCGGGATATAATCGACAGCACCCCGCTTCATAGCTTCGATAGCTGTATCAATAGAGGCGTAAGCGGTAATAACAACAACTTTTGTCCATGGATTGGCAGCAAGCAGTGACTGCACCAGATCAAGCCCATTTTCAGAGCCTAAGCGTACATCAACAAACGCAAGATCAAAAACCTGCAATTCACCCTCGGCCAATGCATCACGGGAGCAACTCACGGCTTTGACTTGATGCCCGCGTGATTCCATGAAAACCGTCAGGGTTTTGCGAATATTGGGCTCATCATCGACAATCAGGACGTTGAGATGGAACATTGGCTGGAGGATGTGATGGACTTTATAGCAATACTTTCAGAGAATATACACATGTTTTCCTGGCAGTTCTGAGAATGAAAGTGCTGAGGATGAAAGTGCTGAGTGCTGAGTGCTGAGTGCTGAAAACAGTGGGCAGTTGGCAGTTGGCAGTTAAGACATTCCTGCGTTGCAGCTCGGAATTGTTTTTCAATTGTGTAACATTTTATTCTGAATTTTATCAGTAACCTGTAGAAGGTGTCAATGGATATGCCGAACGGCATAGTACTGATGCAAGTGAATCACTTTCATTGACTTGAATTTCCAGCATAGAGGAGTTGAGATTCTTATGCCTGATCCAACACTATGAAATAAAAAGTGAGTTGATCAATTTTCATTTGGGTTTGGGGTGGGTAATCTGAAACTGGTTTAGAAAATATGGCAATGAACCAAAGCGAGGGAACATTCAGTGAAAACCTTAAGATTATTACATCCATATTTCCGCTGACTATCGGCATGTTTATTGGTGTCCTTGGCGGAGTTGGGTTAAGTTCTCTTGGTGATAATGCAAAAGTTTCGACTGCAACTCATGATGTGCTAAACGAAAGGAGAGCTGTTCGCCCCATTGGTTCCCCACATCATCCAGTGGAAAAACATCACAATCAATTGAAATCTCTCTGCCCCCCTAACTGACCTTTCAGCGGCTGATCTTCTGACTCTAATCCATCCTCCATGTATTTCATTATCTCTTTTATTGAGTAATAAACTTGTTGATTATAGATATTTTTACCGGAGTATTTATAATTATACAGGATCAATACTGAATTATTCAAGATTCACAACTTAGTAACCATCTCTTAACAATTCCTTAATAGAGCGCATTGTATATTGAAGAATAAATCATTTTATGATTAATATTTTTCAGCATCACCTTCTAATTATTTCTTCAGTAATTATAGCAAAGGCAATAAAACGCAGCATCTTTCAATGCATAGCAGGAGCGGATTATATACTGCATAGATGATTTCGCAGAAATACGTTAGCTGTCGGCTCCGCCTCCTTTAATAAAATAAAAGACATACAATACAGCCTGTATTTAAGCGCATAGGCTGGCACAACCGATACTCGCATTGCATTTATAATTATAGCCAGTTGCATTTATTTTATAACCATGATTTAACATATTATTTACAAAGAAATTAATTATTCTTTAATTTTAACAAGGGATTTCTATTGCAGTTTGTAACAAAGTAAGAGTAGTACTTGCAGATTAATTAAACAATTTAAGGGGGTGATTAGTGCAGCGGTCAAAGTTACAACGTTTTAAATATCAGGGTAATGCAAAGCCATTGGTTTTGGCGGCTATAACACTGGGTCTTTGTTCCCCATTGGGTGCACATGCCGAAACAGCAACTGACCTGGGGACTGTTGGCTCTCAAGGCGGTGAGGGTGGCGTTTCAGCAGTTGCACCAGCAAAAGCATCTCTTTCAGCTACCCAGCCACAAGCAGTCATTGACAGGACTTTTTTTGAAGATGCAAAATCTCCTGTATCTGATTTTACAAGCATAGCGGCCATTGCACCTGGGGTAAGCGGCGGCATTTCTACTAATGGCCCAGGATTAAGTGAAGCAAAAAATACTCTTCGCGGCTTCAAGGATGGAGAGTATAACGTAACCTATGATGATATCCCGTTTGGCGATACCAACGGACCTACTCATCATTCAACTGCTTACTTTCCTGCTTCTATTATCGATCATGTCACGGTTGAGCGCGGTCCTGGAAATGCCAGTACTATCGGTCAGGCAACGTTTGGTGGTTCTGTGAATTTGTACTCACTGGTACCTTCAAACGATTTTGGCATCTCAACGTTTGATTCTCTTGGATCGTGGAATACACGACTTAATGGACTTAGTGCGACGTGAAGTCGCGTATTGGAATTGTCCGGTAGAACGGACTCGCTGTTCAGTCAGCGAAGCCAACCGACACATGCGAGATAAGCAAGTACCTTGTGTGAAGCTGTCGGGAAAAGTACCCGCAGGAAACTG
>CAIXLG010000067.1 GCA_903920215.1 uncultured Chlorobiaceae bacterium | reverse complement strand
CCGCATTTTTTCCTGTATTTTCAGATACTCCTTTTTAAACCATAAATCTGAACAATAATCGACCATGAGTCTGAAAGAAAAAATAGATCAGGATCTCAAAAGTTCCATGAAAAGCGGCGATAAAGACCGCCTTAATGCAATTCGCTCTATCCGGGCCGCTTTGCTTGAAAAAGAGGTATCGATTCGCGTTGGAGGCATAGGTGTTCTTAGTAAAGAACAGGAGATGGAGGTACTGGTCAGTATTGCAAAAAAACGGCGCGACGCCATTGAGCAGTTCACTGCAGGAAACCGGCCTGACCTTGCGGCTACAGAGCTTTTGGAGCTTACTGTTATAGAAGAGTATCTTCCTGAGCCAGTGAGCGATGATGAAGTTATAGCCATTGTTAAGGATGTTGTTACCAAAACAGGTGCCACATCAATGAAGGATATCGGCAAAGTGATGGGTGAAGCGATGAAAGCGCTGAAGGGTAAAGCTGACGGCACCAAGGTTCAGCAGATCGTCAAGTCACTGCTTTCAGCATAACCTCATTCTTTTTACCATCATGCTTGATATCAACGTTATCCGTCAGAATCCGGAAGAGGTACTCGACATGCTGCGCAGGCGCCAGCTCTCTTCCGAGGAACCAAAAGTTGCTGAGCTCCTTGCCCTTGACAAAAAGCGCAAGGAACTGGTACAGCACTCTGATGACCAGAAGGCACTCAGAAACAAGGTCTCCAAAGAGATCGCTGAGATTAAAAAAAGCGGCAAGGGATCAGGAGATGACCTGATTATTGAGATGAAGAGAGTTTCTGAAGATATAGCAGGCATGGACACACTGCTCAGCAGCCTTGAAGCAGAGATTGAGACTATTCTTCTGTGTATCCCCAATAAACTTCACCACTCGGTACCTGCCGGACGCTCTGCGGAAGATAACCTGGTGTTCAAAGAGCCGGTGAACTTTGAGCATGATCTGAACTTTGCGATAAAAAACCACCTTGAGCTGGGCAAATCCCTCGGAATCCTTGATTTTGAACGTGGGGCAAAGGTTAGCGGGGCCGGCTTTCCCGCATATATCGGAAAAGGCGCACGCCTGGAACGCGCACTGATCAATTTCATGCTCGACCTGCATACAGAGAAACATGGATATACCGAGGTGTTCCCTCCCTTTTTTGTCAATCAGGAATCGCTGAGAGGAACCGGGCAGTGGCCAAAATTTGCCGATCAGGTCTACCATATGCAGGAGGACAACCTCTACGCCATACCGACAGCTGAAGTGCCGATAACCAATCTGCACAGGGGCGAAATGCTGGATCAGAAGGCTCTGCCCATATCCTATGCGGCTTATTCAGCCTGTTTCAGACGGGAAGCGGGGAGTTACGGCAAGGATACCAGGGGATTCCTGAGAGTGCATCAGTTCAACAAAGTTGAAATGGTAAAGTTTACCCGGCCTGAAGAGTCATACCGAACTCTTGAACAAATTCGTGAAAACGCTGAGGCGATCCTCATAGCCCTGAAAATTCCTTACCGGGTACTTTTGCTCTGCAGTGGAGATATCAGTGCAAACGCTACGAAATGTTATGATATAGAAGTATGGTCGCCGGCGGAAAATAAATACTTGGAGGCATCAAGCTGTTCGAACTTTGAGGATTACCAGGCAAGGCGCGCCAACATACGCTTCAAACCTGACAGCAAGTCCAAACCGGAGTTCGTGCATACCCTGAACGGTTCCGGCCTGGCGACCTCCCGACTTATGGTATCGCTGCTTGAGCATTACCAGACTCCGGAAGGCAACATAAGGGTGCCGGAAGTCTTACGGCACTATACAAGGTTTGACGAGATTACTCAGGCTGCCGGGTAAGCCTGTAACAGCCTGCCATCAAGAAATTCACGGACCATACGGCTGACCTTTTCTACATCAATAAGAAAAGCGTCGTGCCCGTATGGCTCATCAAGATAGAGTATCCTTGATTTTGGAATAAACCTTGCAAGCTCTTCCTGCTCCTCTTTCGGATAGAGAATATCGGAGTTGATCGAAAGGATCTCGACAGGAATTGGCAGGGAACGGAGCACTTCTTCATACTCTCCCCTGCCCCGACTGAGATCGTGCAAATCCATAGCCTTTGTAAGCGTAACATAGGTATTGGCATCAAACCGCTCGACCAGCTTTCGACCTTGATGATGCAGATAGCTTTCGACCTTGAATGCACCTTTACTGCCCTGTACCTCGCGACCAAACCTTGACTGGAAGTTCTCGAAACTGCGATAGGTGCACATGGCCATCATTCTTGCCGCTGAAAGCCCTCTTGCAGGAGGATGACCTTCGTCATACCATCCATTATTCCAGTCACGATCAGCATAAATAGCCTGGCGTTGCGCTTCACTCTGGCCAATACACCATGCGGAATGCCTCCCGGAAGCACCCATAGGCATCAGAGCCTGAACAACGTCAGGGTAGAGAAATCCCCACTCTAGCACCTGCATACCCCCAAGAGAAGCTCCCACCGCAAGTTTGACCCGATCAATACCGAGACCGGCCAGCAAAAGGCGCTGCACATGAACCATATCCCTGATGGTAATCAACGGAAAATCAGGCCCGTAGTGACGACCAGTCAGAGGATTTACAGAGAGCGGACCTGTAGTACCGTAACAGCTTCCCAGCACATTGCTGCAGATTATGAAATCCGAAGTTTCATCGAAAGCACCTCCAGGGGAAAACATTCCTTCCCACCATGCATCCGCATCAGCAGAACCTGTCAATGCCTGACAGATAAGAATCACGTTGTCTTTCGCGGCATTCAGAGTTCCCCATGTTCTGTAAGCCACCCGCACCGAAGGGATTAGAGCTCCAAGTTCAGTGGTATAGGATTCAGTTGAATCGAAATAGTGCGTTTTATTGGAAATGAGTTCTGTATATGCTCTCATGCGCTTTTTGTCAGTTTTGCAAAGGCTTGTTCAAAATCCGCCTTTATATCATCAATATGCTCTATCCCGGTTGATACCCTTATCATATCGGCAGTAACACCGGCTGCCTCCTGTTCGTCCACTGTAAGCTGCGAGTGAGTTGTTGATGCAGGATGAATCACCAGGGTTTTTGCATCACCAACATTGGCAAGATGGCTGGCAAGGGAAACATTGTCAATAAACCCGACAGCTTTTTCATATCCGCCCTTTATTCCAAACGTCAGCACGCAGCCAAAACCATTAACGAGATATTTTTTTCCAAGTTCATGGGTGGGATGACTCTCAAGACCGGGATAATTAACCCACTGAACCTCCGGGTGCCGCTGAAGCCAGCGGGCAAGAGCCATGGTATTATCGGCATGGCGCTGTACCCTGAGTGAAAGTGACTCAAGCCCCTGCAGGAGCATAAATGAGTTGAAGGGACTGATTGCAGGGCCGATATCACGCAGTCCCTCAACACGAGCCTTGATAATAAAGGCGAGTTCACCGAAGGTCTCATGAAATTTCAAACCGTGATACCCTTCTGAAGGATCGCTGATCAGAGGGAACTTCCCGTTCCCCCAGTTGAAACTCCCTCCATCGACAATGACACCACCCATCGACGTTCCATGCCCTCCTATCCATTTGGTGGCCGATTCCACAACAATTGAGGCACCATGTTCAAGAGGGCGGCAGATATAGCCAGAACAGCCGAACGTATTATCGACAATAAGAGGAATTCCGTTTTCGGCGGCAACAGCTGCGATTGCCTCAAAATCGGGCACATGGAAGGCTGGATTACCGATCGATTCAAGATAGAGTGCCTTGGTATTACTGTCTATAGCGTTCCGGAAACCTTCGGTACTGCAGCCTTCAACAAATTTGACACCGATGCCAAGACGGCGAAAGGTAACCTTGAACTGGTTATAGGTGCCGCCATAGAGATAGCTTGAGGAAACAATATTATCACCCGCTTCGCAGAGCGTGGTTATGGCTATAAACTGAGCAGAATGTCCGCTTGCAACCGCAAGAGCAGCCTTCCCTCCTTCGAGTGCGGCGACACGCTGTTCAAAGACATCGGTCGTCGGGTTTGTGAGTCTGGTGTAAATATTACCAAACTCTTTCAGGGCAAAGAGGTCAGCACCATGTTTGGCACTGTCGAAGACATAAGAGGTTGTCTGGTAAATAGGAACTGCCCGGGACTTTGTCACCGGATCGGGGCGCTGGCCGGCATGAACCTGAAGCGTCTCAAACCTGTATTGCTGCGGAGTATCGCTCATTGAAAACAATGGTTGAAAAATGCAGCTATCGCTCCCGAAAAACAGAAAACAACCCTTATCAACAAGGGGTTTAAACGGAAAATATCTGAAGAAAGGTATGAACCTGCAGTAAGGCATGCATACCATCATCATTCCCGGTTATTACTCCGGGATGGAATTGGCACCACTCATCGTGCAATGACGGTTGCCAAGGCTTCTCAGGGCCAGTCCCTCCACCTTTCTGGATGATAGCTTAAAAACTTGAAAAGAACATTTAGTTCAGTTAATCTACGACAGGGAATAGTATTTTACAAACAGCCTGAAGAGGGCAATGCACGTAAATGATTTTTATTATTACCCATGATCACAGCAAGAGAACTGGCTCTGAACGTCCTGCAGGCACTTGAAACCGACAACAAAAGATCAGATCAGCTCCTGCACCGGATGCTGCAGCACACGACGCTAAACCGCATCGACCGCGCACTGGCTACCGGACTGGTGAACGGAGTACTCCGATACCGCAGTCAGCTTGACTTCATTATCTCTCACTTCTACCACCACAAGCTTGAAAAAGCTGCACCGGTAATGAGAAATATTTTCCGCCTCGGAGCTTATCAGATTCTCTTTTTTGACAAGGTACCCGACTGGGCAGCTGTCAACGAATGTGTAAAACTTGCACGAAAGTACAAGGGCGAAAGGATGTCGAAGCTGGTCAACGGTGTTTTACGAAAGATCACTCCGGAAAGTGTCGCCCTTGCAGAGTGGCTGAAGGATAAACCCCTGGAAGAGCAGCTGGCCATAAAATATTCACACCCACGGTGGCTTGTTGAGCGTTGGATCGGCAACTACGGGAGAGAACAGACCGAGGCTATCCTCTCCTATAATAACCAGTTCCCTCTCTTCGGATTCCGGATCAACCGCCTCAGAACTTCCTTGAAGGAGTTTGTTTCCGACCCACTGCTTGAGGCTGCAGCGCATGAAGAGTGCGGTATTGAAAACTTCTTTCTGTCGAAGGATTTCAACAGCTTTGAGCCTGCGGTAACTGAAGGACTCTGTACTGTTCAGAACCCCACACAGGCACTTGCCTGCCTGTTGCTTAACCCTCGACCAGGAAGCACTGTGCTTGACCTCTGTGCAGCGCCAGGGGGGAAATCAACTTTCATGGCTGAACTGATGCAGAACCAGGGAGAGATCACCTCTCTGGACCTTTATGAGCAGAAACTGTTGAAGACAGAGAGCCATTCCCGGGCCCTCGGTATAACCATCATCACCACTGCAGTCGCTGACGCCAGAACCTACATGCCTGAAAAACGACCTGACAGCATTTTGCTTGATGTACCCTGCAGTGGAACCGGAGTTTTGGGGCGGCGTGCTGAACTGCGCTGGAAACTGACCCCCGCAACGTTGCAGCACCTCCTGACGCTGCAAGCGGAACTGCTTGACCATGCCGCCGGACTTCTGGACGAAGGCGGTATGCTTGTTTATGCCACCTGCTCCATCGAGCCAGAAGAGAATACTCTGCAGATTGAAGCTTTTCTCCTTCGTCATCCTGATTTTGCAGCGGATACAGAAAATAAGAGTATCCCTGATGTATTTGGACAAAACCAGAAGAGCAAGGGCGCCATACTAACCCTGCCCGGCATGCATCCGGGTTTTGATGGAGGATTCTGTCAACGATTGCGTAAAACCAGACCGTCTTCAGATGGACGCGCTGCATAGCCAGTTCAGGATCGCTCTTGAGAATTTCCTGAATTATATGCTGATTGAGCGCAACTTTTCGCAAAACACAAGGGAGTCCTACAGCAACGACCTCAAGCGCTATCTCCTCTTCATGCAGGAGGGCGCCCTAGAGATGAATGGCATAACTGCCCATCATATCGAACGGTTCATCAGCGAACTTTATGAGACTGGACTTGAAGCAAGTTCGATGGCCAGAAACATATCGGCCATACGATCATTTCACAAATTTCTGGTTATCGAACGTACGCTTGATACCAACCCGGCGGAAACCATCCATCTTCCAAAGCAGGCCAGATACCTCCCTGCCGTTTTGACTGTTGAGGAAACCATGCGCATCCTTGAAGCGCCTCTCGGCACTACCGCTCAAAGCAAATATGCTTCAAGAGACAAGGCATTGCTTGAACTGCTGTATGCAACCGGCGTCAGGGTGAGCGAACTTGTGAACATACAGCAGCAGAGTCTTTATCTGGAAGCAGGGTTTGTAAGGATTTTCGGAAAGGGATCGAAAGAGAGGCTCATACCGGTCGGTGACTCCGCTGTAAAGTGGATAAATCAATACCGGCAGGGGCTTCGCCTGTCGCTGGTGAAGGGAGACTCGGACGACTATATATTTCTTAATTCGAGGGGGAAAAAGCTGTCAAGGATGGCCATATACTCAATGGTGCAGCACTATGCACAGCTTGCCGGAATTGAAAAAAATATCAGCCCGCATACATTCCGCCATACTTTTGCGACCCATCTTCTTGAAGGCGGGGCCGACCTGCGCGCCGTACAGGAAATGCTCGGCCACTGTTCGATTGTCACGACACAGATTTACACGCATATCGACCGATCCTTCATCAAGGAGGTCCATAAAACCTTTCATCCGAGGGGATGAGAGAGGAGTGCGATGTGCTTTTGTTCAGTATCCTTTTTTCTCAAGAATAAGCCTTTTTTTGTCGTGGCTCTCCATCTCTATTCTGAATGCTGCAAGATTCATATTCACGTCAAGAAAGAAAAAGAGCAGTGACGTGCTTAAACAGAGCATACTGCCTATAAATACAGCCGATAAGAGCATAGGCAGGTCTATATTGACCAGAGCACTGAGAAACAGCATGATAATAAGCAATGAAGCTCCAAAACAGGTCACACAGGCAAGCAGAATAGCAACACGGATATACCGTGCCCGCTTCCACAGAATAGCCACCTCCCTGTTTATTCGCAGAACATAGGACTCGGAATTTGACTCCAGATCATCAAGCAGTGATCTTGACCGGTCAATAACACGACCAAGGCGGTTGGTCATGGTCAGAAGAAGCAGACCAAGGCCGGAAATAAGAATCATCGGCCCGATTGCGGTCTGAAGAATAGGGACAAGCTCCCTGAATGAAGTAACTGACATAGTATCCTTGTTAAAAACATATATAAACGATCATCATCATCTGTAACGCACTGTTAAAATAGTAATTCATCCAACACACGCAACCCCAAAACGGAGGTTTTGCCAAAGATTGACAATCCGATGAATCAAGGAGGTCAGAGGGATAATTTATGACCCTGAAGTTATAACATCTCCCGGAGCCGGAATGGCTGCCTTCAAATGCAAACGCTCTTCACTGATAAACCGTCAGCGTATGTCAATTACTCCTTTTATGGTATCTTTACAAGAAGAACAGAGCATGAAATCCATGATATTACCTTTACTCCTTGAACAGAATCCCCCTCAACCCTCATGCTTGAATCAGTAATTGCCTACGTGCAGTCGGCGGACCCTATGACGATATATTTGCTTCTGTTCATCTTTGCGTTTCTGAAAAATTTTTTGCCGGTAGTCCCTTTTGATGCTCCTATTGCATTAACAGGGTATCTGCTTGTATACAAAAAACTTAGCATTGTATTGGCTATTCTATGGCCGTCTCTTGGTTCAACATTGGGGTTTATGGTTATCTACCTCATCAGCAGGAAGTTTGGAATGAAACTCTATGCCAGAGATATTTCCGAAACACCTCCTCGATGGGGTGAAAAAATTCATAGGGTTTTTCCGCCTGCAGAGATGGAATTTATACGTAAACGGTTTGCTGCTCATGGATATCTGGCTGTGCTGCTCAACCGCTTTCTTTTAGGCTCCCGGTCATTCATTTCCCCTGTTACCGGCTTAATGCATCTGAATGCTTTTCTGGTGCTCATTGCGGCAGGGATAAGTGCATCAGTCTGGAATATCTTACTTGTTTACGGCGGGTATCTGCTCGGCAAACATTGGGAGAATATCGGTGAATTTGTTGTAATGTACAGTGTTCCGGTAACGGTAGTTTTTGTTGTGGTCATTGCTTTTGCAGTAACAAAATATCGAAGGGAACGAAAGTGGCCTTAACACGGAAATCAATAAGCTTTACGCGGACAACCTTAAGCGAATAATTAGACAGGAGAACGACCAATGGCAAAGAAAATATTTGAAATCAAATGGCTGAGTGAGCCGGAAGATCATGATTATCCTGCGGCAAAATCCTATTTGAGCATGCTGTTCGAAGAATTATTTGCAAAGAAGATTGTGAAAGAATTGAAAAAAGCACCAATTTCCAAGTTCAAGGCGAAAGACATTTTCAGGGCATCCGAGCTATCGCTTCTTGGCGTCAGTAATTCTCATGTTCTAAAGGATCAAAAGAAAATAGAATCCGGTGCTGCAATAGCTCCCCTTCTTTTAGTGCGGGATACCTGTAATGGCAAGGTCATCATTGCCGATGGATATCATCGGTTATGCGCAATATATTCGTTTGATGAAGACGCTGTTATTCCCTGTAAAATCATATAGCAACAGGAGCATCAAGCTATGGCAGGAACAAAAAAAGCATTCTTACAATTCAATTATTTGACGACATAAAACCTGAAGGAGTTCTGCAATGTTTGGACAAATGGATATAGTACTGATAGGTGGAGCCGTTCTTTTACTTTTTGGCCCATCAAAATTACCTGAACTTATGAGAGGAATGGGAAAAGGGATGAGGGAGTTTAAAAAAGCCCAAAGTGAGTTTGAAGGTGAAATCAAGAATGCTTTAGATCCCCCGGAGAAAAAAACTACTCAAAACAAACAGGAAGGTTAGGATAGATAAGTTGGCAGTTGGGGGTAGAGAGAAAATAGATCCCTCACTACGTTTCGGGATGACAGGAAGAAAGCGTTTCGGGATGAAAAAGGGAATGTGTTTCGAGTTGAAAAGATAATCGGCTGATGACTTATATCCTGAGGCATCGGCCAATTTACCGAAAGTCTGGACCGGAGTAAGCTCAGTATCTGCTGTCAAATCTTCCTTCACCCCGGATTATCCCTTAGCCATGTTTCACTTTGCCGGTTTGACCGCAGTGCCGGCTGATTTTGATTTTCCTCTTTTTTTAGGGCGTGATTCTTTCGAATCAGAAACTTCGGACAGATCCTGCTCGTCGGATTCCAGCTTAGAAGCATCAAGATCCTCTTCAAGCTCTTCTTCTGCGTCGTCTTCAAGATTAAGCTCTTCGTGAAGATCATCGTCAGGAATATTCGGTATGGCAACAACTTCACTCTTGAGCAGTTCATCAATAATATCATCAGGGTGCACTATTTTTTTTCTGCGAACTTGCCTTTTGCCTTTCACGTCAGGAGCGATAAGCGTAAGCACCTCATGAATTGACGAATAAATATAGAGCTGTTTGTCCAGTTCCTGGAGTTTCAGCATATCCTTGATGAGCTTGCAGAGGGATACAAAAATAACCACCCCTCCACTCTTGTTGGCAAACTCTTGAGCGAACCGGATTGAGGATACGACTGTGGGGTCAATGGCCTTTACATCGGCAAAATCGATGATAAGGTTTTTGCTCTCTTCCTTGACAAGCAATTCCGCAACTATTGAGTTAAATCCTTCCCCATGACGAAAGTCAAAGGTGCCTTCTTCGATTTTCAGGACGGTTAACTCTCTACGGATGGTAACTGAAGATTTCATGACTATTACGGTGTCAAAATGGATGCACAGGCAAATGTGTTTGATTATAATGAAACTTTGCTCAAGATGATACATCTCTTTGTTGACAGAATGCGAGGAAAAAGTTGCAGGCAGAGAGATGAAGATAATAGCTCGTTCGGTTATTTGATTGATTTGTAATTGGTTATGATGGTTTTTAAATGACTGACACCGTGCCATATCTTCTTTCGTAACGACTACCATACGCGATGGCTGTTTGGATTAAAGAAATACTTTCTCTTTGTTATCATCTTGTCAACCCCCATTCACCTTTTCACCAAGGAGCTTTGATGGCTATCATGACGGAATTTTTAGATTTGATTGTTCCAATAAAAGTTATTGAGGAAAAATATCCCGGAGGCTGGGAGCGCTGTCTTAAAGACCACAGTGCGGCCTTGAACGCCCGGGTCTGGTTTGATACCTCTCTTTTTCGGGATGGGGCTATGAACCATGACGCGATGAAGAGATTGCTTGATGAGTGGTGGAAATTAGGGTTTGAATGCTATGGCGAGCAAGATGGAATAATGTGCTGGAAGGATGTATGTGTTTATGAAAGAATGCAAGGTGGTGCAGGGATGCCATGTGACTGGTTAGCCGAAGATCCCGCAAGCCATAGTGTTTATTTGAAGGGCACAGAGCCTGGCGAGATCATTGGCCGTGATTGGGATATGATTGATGAATGGGATGAGTCGCAATTTCCTGCGAATTGAACAGGCACGTCTTTGCCTGAACACGCTGTTTTCCCTCTTGGGCATAGCAGCGGTAGCCCATACTCGGGTATAAAGCAAAATGCTGCCAACAGAATGCAAAAAGGTACCCTAAAACCACTTTCTTGTCCGAAAGTAAACCATCATTCCAGCAACAATAATCCCCATGAATCCAAGGAGTACAAAAAATCCCCAATGCCATTCGAGCCCAGGTAAAAAACGAAAATTCATTCCGTAAACTCCGGTAAGAAAAGAGAGCGGCATAAATACCGTAGCAATGGTGGTCAGCACCTTCATGATTTCGTTCATCCGGTTGTTGACAATGGCAAGCCATGTATCGTACATGCCGATAACAATATCACGATAGGTTTCAATGGTTTCATTGATAAAAATGACATTGTCGTAGACATCCCTGAAAAACGGCCAGGTAGCTTTATCATCAATGACCGTATAGTGTTCCCTGCTGATACTGTTGATGATCTCCCTCATCGGTCTTACCGATTTTCTTAAATGAATAAGCTCCTTTTTCAGTACATAGATGGACTCAAAAGTGTCACGCCCTGATGTTGCAAAAAGCTCCTGGTCGAGAAGTTCAATCCGGCTTTCAAGTTGTTCAAGTATGACAAAATAACTGTCGACGATAGCATCAATCAGACCATAGGCAAGGTAGTCCGCTCCCCGCTTTCTGATTGATGTCCCGGGGTTTATTATCCTTGCCCTGAGAGCGTCAAACATGTCTCCCGGTTTTTCCTGGAACGTCAGAACAAAATTTCTGCCGATCACCAGACTCATCTGCTCTTCAGTGATCTCGCCTGTTTGAGGATCATAATCAAGCGCTTTGAACACAAGAAACAGGTAGCGTTCAAAGTCCTCTATTTTGGAGCGCTGCTCGGTATGCAGAATATCTTCAAGGGTAAGCGGATGGATATCGAAAAGCTTGCCGACCGCTTCAATGACCGACACATCATGAAGACCGTCAATATTCACCCAGAGAACCTTCTGTTTATCCTTCAAGGCTGCGCATTCAGCAATGCTCTTGAGCGGCATGTGAATTTCGTGATCTTCATCATAACTAAAAACCGTTATTGCAGGGAAGTCGGTTTTCTGCTCTCCGATGTGCTGAAGAGTACCTGCAGCCTGGCCTATGGTTTTTGAAAGGTTCCTCATAACCTTTTTCATGGGCTTCACTGCCGGATGAGCTGCCCGAACTTTGCGCCAACTTTTTTTACCTTTCATAATAAGGGCACCTCGATTCATTCACTTTTTATATCATGATTTCAGTTTTTATGATCTACTCTCTTCCTTCAGGTTTTGGGCGCCTTTGTTTGCCTGCTGTCCAACCTTGAGAAGCATCAAGGATAGCATCATACTGAGGGAGGTAGGGCTTTATGTCAAGAAGGGGTGTCTTGTCCAGAATGTCAGCCCCTTCAATAAACAGGATATTCCTATCGCGACGCATCAGTTTCACGATTGATAACCCTATGCCATTTGGCCTGCAGGGATGGTGCGATGCATAGATACCATGAGGATCATCGTCAAGGAAGGTTGAACGTACCAGATCAATCGTGCCAGCCCGATCAAAATGGTAGAGCAGATAGAGGTGGGAGAAGGTTTCAATATCTTTCAACCCCTGCTCATATTCAGTAAATAATTCCACTCTGCCAAGAGAGTCAGAAGAGTAGACCGGTTGAATCGGACACTCTTCCTTTGTTTTGTATGGGGTATTGATGACGCCAATCGGTGCTATGATCATTGTGCTTCAGTCCAGGCTATCATTACATCCGCTATACCTGCATATAAAGCACAAGATACATTTTTCCGAAATAATGCGTTGCGATGATGAACGTCTGCAGCACCCTGGCGATTTTCGGAACCCTTCAAAACAAATATACTACCAGCTTGAGAAGCATCATGTTGGAAGATAAAATTGAGGTGATTAGATGAAGGAAAAGGCGGAGAGTTATGGGGAAAATTTTCGAATTGATTTAGTCGTGACCACATAATTCTTTACATTTTCCAAGTACAGGGAAAAAAGTGTGTTACTGAAGAATAGTGGTCATATTGAGAGAAAATAAGACAATCAAAGGGATAAGAGTTATGCCTACCATATCGATGTTTTACGTAATCCTTATCCTGATGTATTTTTATGACAACAAAAAGCATGCTCGACCGCATATCCATGCAGAATACTGAGACCACCACGCATCAATAGCTATAGACGATAGTGAAGTTCTTATTCGGAGTCTGCCGCCGGCCAAGATGAAACTGGTACAGGCATGGATTGAGATTCATAAGGAAGATTTGATGGCTGATTGGAAGTTGGCAGTTGCCGGTAAGCCCGTTTTTAAGATTGACCCGTTAAAATAAGAGGAGAGAAAAATGGATAAAATTATCAGCGCTATTCCGCGGGATAACTTCCTTATCGAAATTGTAACGAGCAGCGGTATTTCGGGGACTTTTGATGTCAAACCCTATTTCGGTGGCAGTGCGTTTAAAGAACTTCAGGACGAATCGTATTTTCGCCTCGTTCGTCCCGCTCACCATGGTATTATGTGGCCGAACGAACAGGATTTTAGTTCAGATACTATTGTGTGGTACCTACAGAACGGCCAAAAAGAAGCTTAAGGGCACCT
>CAIXLG010000066.1 GCA_903920215.1 uncultured Chlorobiaceae bacterium | reverse complement strand
GCAGCTCAAGAAAATAGTCTCTGCAGTTGTTCTGCGTAATCCGTCAATGATGCTTATGGGATAGCTGCGCCAAGTTCAACACTACCAATGCGTTATTACGTTGAATATATGTCAAAGAACGATGTCATGGGTCTATATTTTGCTTAACAAAGAATCTGAATATCTATCAAATTGAATTTTTAGAGGTGCCCTTGAGTTGCTTGGCAAGCATTTTGCGCCTCTCTTCGAGGAACTGTTCATAATTTTCGATTTTCCAGAGTTCTTCATCTTCAGGGATACATTGCAGCTCCAGTGCCTTAGGAAATTTTGATTTTACCGATGAAAGGTAATCAGCTGCAAGGGTGTCGGATTTCGTGCGATTTGCAACCTGCGTCAGGATTGCCCGATTGGTCAGTTCTTGGGCAAGTGCATATTTAACAAGATTACCTATGCCATAGCCGATTTCCTTTAACTTCGAATAAGGAAAAATGTGATCTCGTTCCAACTGATACTTACTGCCCATATTTTTTCGCAGGCTCATACCTGTTGTAAAGCATACTGCTCCGCGGCTTTTTAGATACCATCGCACCATACTAAACAGAGGGTGTTGAATTGCTCGGCCTACAAACTCTGTGGGAAGGATTTCCAATCGGTTTTCTTCAGCAATAACTTGGAGAAGAACATCAAAAGGGCTGGGTGATTCTTTTATGGTACGGAGATCTCTATCCAGTTTTTGTGGTAACTGGCTAACATAACGAGACCTAATTTGCGAATAGAAGAACCATTTTACCATCTTGCGGATTTCTGCGTCGTTCAGGTGTGAGCCCTGCTTGTCGAAGCAATAAACAATAATCAGTACGAGTGCATACGGGGAATTAATTTCGTCGGAGTGATCAATAAAAGCATTTGTCCTCATGATGTTTACTACGTAATCAAGTACTTGTGAATCAAGGCGTTCCCAAGCCAAACGAATTTTATCATTATTTTCTGCGTCGTGCAGCTTTCTCATATCTGAACCTATGTGGTAAAGGCAACCAAGCAATGTGAAGACAATAAAATCCAGCTTAAAGACAAAACCCTCTTTTTCAAGAGACGCAAGCTTTGCTTTGAATAGGCCACGAGCTTGTGGCCAGTATCCTGAAATCTGCGCAAGGGCTAATTCTGCCTCTGTCAGTGCGACTCCACTGGCATTAACTTTATAAAAAATATTTATTGCCTCCCGGATTGATGCCTTGACAGGAATAGTTTGTTCAGGGAATTCACGAGTCAGGATGTTCTCAATTGCACGAGTATTATCATCGATCTTGTCCTCTCTCTCGCGGTTTACAATTTCTTTGCGTTCTTCAAGTGAACGAACAACATCTCTTGCTCGAATTTTGCGCTGGAATACATCAGTTATGTTTTGCCAAAGGGGATTGTTCTCCATTTTCGTTTTCATGTAATAAGAGAGCTCCAACGTCTCCAACTGGATAAAAAGATCACGAGTGTCTTGCATAATTTCAGGGGCGGTATAGTAAGGGGGGATGGCACCTCTTATGAGCATATAAAGCGTAGTTACACGCTGTTGACCATCGAGTAGAAGCTTTACAGCACCTTGCTTTTCGTTATATTTGTGTGGTCCTTTTAGTTCCGGGGGATTTGCAGTTTCCCATGTAAGCATCGTACCTGTTGGGTATTCCTTAATGAGGGAATCAATCAGTTCCTTTGCATCATCACGTTTCCAAACATACTCACGCTGAAAAGCAGGAACAAAAAGTTGGTTCTCATCAATCTTTTCAAGGATGGTTGAAATCTTCATGGGGAAAGTCTTTTCTTGTTCACTGAAGTCGAGGAATTAACAGTACCCTTCTTGATACTTATTTTTCCTCAAATTTATTCAAATTTATTGCTTTTTTGGCATATTTCTCTGACATATGTTCAATCGTTTCATAGGTATCTAAGACAAGCACTGCAAACGTTTCAAGGGTTAATTTACTTTCGACCATATCAGGAATTATTTTTATTAGCCTTTCAATTTACTTATAGTATACACTCTATGGTAGGACAATACCCATCATAGGGTGGCGGGTTGAAACTTATTAGATTCAGGTGCGAATTTTAATCTACCCACTTTTCAGAATAGATATTTTAAACGCCATATTGTATTTCGGGATTCATGAAGTAGAGAGCCAGCCTCTTAACGGAAAGTCTTTATAATCGAGAGCTTAAGTAGTGCATAGTGAAATGCAAAAAAGATGAAATAGGGCTTGAAGCCTCTATCTGGTTTCAGAAAGCACAGAACAAGTTTCTGGGCGGCGACAGAATCGCCCTGCTTGAAAAAATCGATGAGCTTGGCTCTATCAACAGCGCAGCGAAAGCTGTCGGAATCAGTTATAAAACAGCCTGGCATCTTGTCAATATGGTCAATAACCTCGCTGAAAAACCACTGGTAGATCGAGTGACCGGTGGAAAAGGCGGCGGAGGTACCTTTTTGACAAAAGAGGGAAAAAAAGTTATCGAACAGTTTCGGGTTGTTCAGGAAGAACACCGGAAGTTTCTTCAGAATCTTGAAAGCCGTCTCGGAGAAACCAATAATCTTTATCAATTTCTAAGAAGAATATCAATGAAAATAAGTGCACGTAATGTTTTTTCAGGAACCATTGAAAAAATCACCAAAGGGTCTGTAAACGCCGAAGTCATCCTCCAGATCAGTGCAGAAACCCGCATAGTTTCAACTATTACAAACGGAGCCGTGGACAACCTTGGCCTTAAAGAGGGTATGAATGCCTATGCAATCATCAAATCAAGCTCGATCATTATAGCCCAGGAGCTACACGATGCCAAATTAAGTGCACGCAATGTTCTACCAGGCAAAATAACCAAGCTTATTGAAGGCCCAGTCAGTACTGAGGTTGATGTTGAAATCGGGGGAGGTAACGTCATCTCCGCTATTATTACCCATGGCAGTTCCGAGAAGCTTGAACTGAAAGAGGGTGATACGAGCTGCGCTCTGTTCAAAGCGTCTAGCGTTATCCTTGGAATAAACTAAAGATGTTTGCAATTCCCTCTTGTTTTTCGATCGTGTGTTGGGGGTGGATTTATCAGGTTCAGTTGATAGATTTCTCATATACGTTCGAAATGACAAGAGGGGGAAGCGTCGAAGGGACAAGGGAAAAAGGTCAGAATGGCCGAGGGAAGAGTTTTCGATAGATTTCTCACATGCGTTCGAAATGACAGAGGGGGGGAGTGTTCGACTTGACATGGGGAGAAAGGTCGAATGGACAAGGGGGAAAATGAAGAAAATTATAGTTTTTTTTGGAAAGTTTCGAAAAAAGAGTTAACAATCGTTAACGATAACTTGAACGGTACACGACTCATGAATTCAAAGGCCTCGACCATCTCCATAATGTGCTGCTGCTGTTGCAGACTGCAGAAACATTCTGACAAAAGGATATCGGGGAGCACGACGTAATACACTCATGATTTCATGAAGTACGTAAAGTCTTTAAAGCCGGTTCTGAATGTCAGAGCCGGCTTTTTTTATTTCAATTAATCATTCATACAACGATAACCAGGGGATAAAAAATATGTCAGCAACAGAATCTGCAGCAACATGCATGGGTATTCCAATACCGATCGTCAAACTTAACAGGTGGGTGCTGCTCGTGGGCATCTCGACTGCCATAATCATTCAGCAGCCACTAATTACCACACTGTTGTTTTTCATCATTCTTTCTTCCGTAGTGTTCGGTAAAAGCGGCAGTCTCATTTTTTTTATCGGATCACGCATTTTTGCAAAGCAAAATAAAACTGCGCCCTCAGAAGATCCGAGACTCATGCGGTT
>CAIXLG010000065.1 GCA_903920215.1 uncultured Chlorobiaceae bacterium | reverse complement strand
TTGGCATATCATCCCGCGACTTCGGATCAAAAACAATGGCAGAAATATCGGTACGACCGAACATCATTTGGTGGTTGATGACACTACGCATATGGGATTTCGGAAAACGAAGTTTGGAGCTGGTTTCTCTCTGAGGGTACCCTGCAACACCTTTTTTCAGTCAACAATGCTTATAATCAGGGGTTATTACGCTTTTGATCAAGGATTCACTGAAATTTTCAAATATTTTCGACCTTCAAATACCAATATAACGTATTATTATATAATATCATAGCGTCTTTTCGTTCATACACTACATATACATGTTATATGTGGCTTATTGTGTCATACATCAGATTTGTCTGTGAAAACCAATCAAAGAGCCTGCTATGTCAACCGAAGCAAAGTGCCCATTCTCAGGCGACGTCCGCACTGAAAAAGCTGCTCGAACTCAATCGCATGCAGAGTGGTGGCCGGCAGACTTCGGCCATTATGGACCTTTGTTCGTTCGCATGGCCTGGCACAGCGCCGGCACTTACCGTACCATTGACGGTCGTGGCGGTGCAGGGAGAGGCAATCAGCGTTTTGCTCCTCTCAATAGTTGGCCTGACAACGTCAATCTCGACAAGGCGCGCAGGCTGATTTGGCAAACATTTACTGGGGCTCTGAGAGCAAGTGGCTGGCAGACGAGCGCCACAGCAGCAACCGTAAGCTTGAGAACCCTCTCGCCGTGGTTTAAATGGGCCTTATCTACGTGAACCCTGAAGGGCCGAACGGCAAGCCTGATCCGCTTGCTGCTGCTCGGGATATCCGTGAGACCTTCGTTCGCATGGCGATGAACGACGAAGAGACGGTTGCGCTCATAGCCGGCGGTCACACCTTTGGCAAAACCCACGGTGCCGGCGATCCGGCACTGGTTGGTACTGTGCCGGAAGCAGCCGGCATTGAGGAGCAAGGTCTTGGCTGGAAGAACCGCTTTGGCACAGGCAAAGGTGATGACACTATTTCCAGCGGTCTCGAAGTTACCTGGAGTACCACGCCGACGCAATGGAGCAACAACTACTTCACTAATCTGTTCGGCTATGAATGGGAACTGACGAAAAGCCCTGCCGGTGCGCACCAATGGACACCGAAGGGTGGCGCTGGCGCAGGTACAGTACCTGATGCCCACGATCCGTCGAAGCATCACTCGCCGGCAATGCTGACCACCGATCTCGCGTTGCGGATCGATCCTTTCTACGAAAAAATTTCGAGGCGCTACTACGAAAATCCTGATCAGTTCGCCGAAGCGTTCGCCAGGGCGTGGTTCAAGCTGACGCCCCGTGACATGGGTCCACGCACCCGTTATCTCGGTCCGGAGGTTCCTCGAGAAGAGCTCATATGGCAAGACCCCATCCCAGCACTCAATCATGCGTTGATTGATGCGGAGGATATTTTTTCCCTCAAGCGTATCATCCTCGCTTCTGCTCTTTCCATTTCAGAACTTGTTTCGACCGCTTGGGCGTCAGCGTCGACGTTTCGTGGCTCCGACATGCGAGGTGGTGCGAACGGTGCCCGCATTCGTCTGGCACCACAGAAGGATTGGGATGTCAACCAGCCTGCCCGGTTGGCGAAGGTGCTCAAGACTCTCGAGGGTATCCAGTGCTTGTTTAATAGCGCCCGGTCTGATGGCAGGAAAGTTTCGCTTGCCGATCTGATCGTTCTGGGTGGCTGTGCAGCCATCAAGGCAGCGGCGAAAAAGGGCGGCATTGACGTGAAAGTTCCTTTCTCCCCCGGGCGCATGGATGCGTCGCAGGAGCAGACTGATGTGGACTCTTTTGCGGTACTGGAACCGTCCGCAGACGGTTTCCGCAACTATGTGCGTAAGGGAAGTGAGGGCTCAGCAGCTGAACTGCTGGTTGACAAAGCGCAGTTGTTGACGTTGACCGCACCTGAAATGACCGTTCTGATCGGCGGTTTGCGGGTGTTGAATGCCAGTGTTGGCCAGTCCCGACACGGTGTTTTCACCACGCGACCCGAAACATTGAGCAATGACCTCTTCCTTAATCTCCTCAACATGAAGACAAAGTGGCAGAAGTCTTTCACCTCCGAAGGCGTGTTGGAGGGGCACAATCGGGCGACGGGCGAGCTCGAATGGAGCGGTACCATCGTTGATCTCGTTTTTGGTTCTAACTCCCAGCTCAGGGCGATCGCGGAGGTCTATGCCTGCAGCGATGCGCAGCAGGCGTTCGTTCGTGACTTTGTGGCGTCATGGAACAAGGTGATGAACCTTGATCGCTTCGACCTTGTTTGATCTCATCCGAAACCTCAGACAGCTTTCATACTGCAATGCACACTATCTTCCTTTATGAAGATAGTGTGCATCTGACCGTTCCCGTTTATTTTCCGATTATTGTGTTAATCTTGTATCATTATCAATAATGTTACACCAGCAGCCTCTCATCCAATCTGAACCGCTGAACTTATGAGGCAATCCCGACCACCGCTTGTCCGTATGCAGTATATGCACCAGCAGCTGCGGAGCAACCATTATCCCAACTGCTCAAGGGTCGCAGAGTATTTTGATGTCTCAACAAAAAGCATCCAGCGCGACGTCGACTATATGCGCGACCTGCTTCATGCTCCTATCGAATACGACCAGAAAAAAAGAGAGGCTATTATTACGAGAAACCCGGTTGGGATTTTCTGCCCTCAACGCTTCTTGAGCGAGGGGAGGCAGCGGCGCTGATCGCCACCAAAAAAGTGCTTGCACAGTGCGAAGGGTCACCTTTATACGATGAAATCAGCCGGGCACTCGACAAAATGCGGCAGTACCTTCCCGAATCGTCTGCCTCCAATGAGTTTCTCAATATCTACTCGTTTGAAAAAGCTTCACCGCCGGCTTTTGATCCCCGCTTTTTTGCCACTATTGAGGATGCCATACGCAGCAGGTTCAAGATTACCATAACCTACCGCGCAGCCTGGAATCAGGAGGTAACAGAGAGGACAATGCATCCCTATATGTTTCACTACTCTCAGCAGAGTGATACCTGGTATATAATCGGTTATTGCGAGCTGCGGGGCGATTTCCGGACCTTTGCCATCAATCGTATCCGAACCGTCTCACTGTCCAAAAAGCACTTCACCGTTCAGAAAACCTTTTCCTTTGACAACTACATAGCTCAGGCATTCGACCAGATCCACGATAATCAAACAAGCAATGTCGCTATCCGGTTTTCACCATTCCAGTCACAATGGATAAGGGAGCACCAGTGGCACCCAAGCCAGGAGATTGACGAGTTGAAAGATGGCTCACTCCTCCTGAAAATGCAGGTCGGAGCCCTCGACGCCGTCAAACGCTGGGTCATGCGTTACGGCAGCGAAGCCGAAGTCCTTGAACCACAGGAACTCCGTGAAATGATAAAATACGAGCTTCTCGCAACCGCCAAGATGTACGAAGATGTCAGGGTCCAGAAAGTAGAAAGCCTCTCCCTGTTCTAACCGTTAAAACACTAAAACTGAAAGCTTCAGAAAATCGGATAACACGCACTAAATCCGTCAAAACCGTACAAATCGGACAAATAAAAAAAGGGGGGAATATTTATCCCGGCAGGTGCCCCCTTTTCAATAGCATCGGACACCAAATGTCCTACATATTTTCATAACTGCCAACTGCCAACTGCCAACTGCCAACTGCCAACTGCCAACTGCCAACTGCCAACTGCCAACTGCCAACTGCCAACTGCCAACTGCCAACTGCCAACTTTCTTCAACTTCCCTCAGCACTCAGCACTCAGCACTCAGCACTTTTTGCCGACTGCCAACTATCTTCACTTTCCCCCCTATGCCGTTTTTATAGAGCAATCCAAGGCTGTATTGAGCGTAAGAGTTTCCCTGGTCAGCTGCCAGCTGGTACCAGTGTGCAGCCATACTCCGGTCCTGCCTGACACAGTCACCCTCCTCATACATCAAACCAAGAAAATATTGAGCGTATGCATCACCCTGCCCGGCAGCTAACCGGAACCATTTAACAGCCTCCGCGGCATCCGTTGCGACGCTTTTGCCAACCCTGTAAGCCAGCCCAAGAAAGCGTCGGGCAACAGCATTGTTCTGTTCAGCTGCCAACCGGTACCATTTGACGGCTTCAACCTCATCCTTTCTCACGCCGCGGCCATTCTTGTACATCCCGCCAAGAGAGCATTGGGCATGTGGATTCCCGCGTTCAGCCGCCAGCGAAAGCAGCCTCAAAGCCTCCGTTAAATCCACCGTAACGCCATCACCTTCAAAATATTGCATTGCTCTGTCGCAAAGTACCTCGGTGGTATCAAATTCAAGCAGCATACATCCCCCTGTTGTTTAATCAGCATGATTGGAAATGATTTCATCTTCTTACTGTCAGTATAGAAAGGGGAGTGGGACATAAGGTGTCCGACACTATAAAAAAAATGGTCACCGGCTGAAATAAATTATGCAGCCCTTCGTGCAGGCAAGCATGCAGCCTCCCGCACTGGAAAAGGAAAAACCACCAAGCCTTCACACATAATATCCCGAAAAGTGATTGAGACACCGGCAGGCTGAGCGTGAACTTCCTCAAGGCGGCGCGGGAAGCGGCTGCGTTCGCCAACTCAGCGACGCTGCAGACAGAGCTGAACCCGGCAGCTGGCGCGCATTGCACTCCCGAATGATGATCTGATTGAGAAGATGGATAAAGAGCTGAGCAAGGCGAAGGGGGGGATTGCGAGGCAATAGGCATGGCCTCTTAGTGTGTCCATTTTATTGTTGCAAGTCCAGGTTGGGGATGGAACAGGGCGGTAAAGTTATCCGCACTGATCTCGATAGCCCAGTCACCAGGCTCCGGAGACAAGCCCGCCCTCCGCAACCATTCTCTCCAGCTTAAGACAAAAACCAAGAATCCTCTTGGCGTTTTGAATACAATAACCGATATGGAAATAGATCATCTACTAGGTGTGGAAGGAGTAACGAGGCCGTCCTTTGGGCGGCTTCAGCTTTTTTAGCACTTTTTCTTCTGGTATTTTTCGTATTCCTTCTGCAATTTCCTTAGTTGATGGGGCTGTTCAACCAGATAGGCCGTCCACGGGAGGATATAGTCACCGCGATCTGCAAGGACAACGAGATAGTTCTCCGGTACAAGCCACAAGCAAATTCTTTCCTCGCTTCCTCGCTGATTTCTGCACAACAACCGGTGACATATGTAACTTCAGCTAACCTGAATAATTCACGAGGACTACAAAAGTCGAAATATTAAGGCAGAAATTGAGATAATTGTAGCTGTAAACAGCTAAAAAACGACGATGCTACACATGACGTTGTTGTAATCGATTCATATCAGACAAAAAGCAAGG
>CAIXLG010000064.1 GCA_903920215.1 uncultured Chlorobiaceae bacterium | reverse complement strand
TCTGGAAATAGTTTACCGCGACAGCCGCGCCTTCAGCTGCGAGAAGTTTGGCCGTAGCCCGGCCTATCCCGCGGCTTGCACCTGTGACCAATGCGACTTTGCCTTTCATATCCAGTAACCCTCCATTTGTTTAGGAACATCCTTGAAAGATGGAAATATCAATCAAACATAACGAAAAGGGATAGATGCCAAAAATTTTGCACTGTCACTTTATCGAAAATAAGGAAGGAAGAGGTTATTGTTGAAGAGTGGATTTCGACCCGAGAAGGGAATAATGATAAAATTGCTCACAAGGAACTGAAGAGGTTTTATTTTGGTAGATAACTACTATGAAATATCATGTAGAGTTGACCTTTCATGCTGACCCCGTACCAAACAACAGTACCGATCAAAGGAGAGTTTTCGGGCAATCTAACTCAATTTTACCATGAATAAACCTCTTGACCCGTTTGGCGTATGCTTGCCGCTTTCCCTGAAAAAGAGAGAGGTTTTCTGCTATTCCCTTCGAGCCCTTGAAAAAATCTGGCCGGGCTTAGGTGCTTATCCAAAAACCATAAAGGTACTACTCGAAGCAGCATTGCGGAATTTCGATAACTACACGATACGCAAGGCCGACATCGAGGCGATAGCGAATTGGGGCTCTTCGGCGAAGCCGCAGGTCGAAGTTCCGTTCAAACCGGCAAGAGTCGTTTTGCAGGATTTTACCGGTGTACCTGCCATCGTCGATCTGGCTGCTCTGCGTGAAGCTTGTGCGACTCTTGGTGGCGATGCTGCACGGATCAATCCCCTCGTTTCCTGCGATCTTGTTATCGACCATTCCGTGCAAGTTGATTATTTCGGGGCACCTGATGCGTTTGAAAAAAACCTCGAAAGAGAATTTGAGCGTAACATGGAACGCTATGAGTTTCTAAAATGGGGTGAAAAAGCGTTCAGCAATTTTCATGTTGTACCTCCCGGTACCGGTATTGTCCATCAAGTGAACCTGGAATATTTTTCCGACGTCGTTCATCTCGAAAACGGTATGGCATATCCGGATTCCCTTGTCGGTACAGACAGTCATACCACCATGATCAATGCGCTTGGTGTGCTTGGCTGGGGAGTTGGCGGCATAGAGGCCGAAGCCGTCATGCTCGGTCAACCGGTATACATGCTGCTGCCCGAAGTTGTCGGCGTCCGGTTGTCTGGAGCTCTTATTGAAGGCGTATGTGCGACTGATCTCGTACTGACCCTGACGTCGATCTTGCGACGTCAGGGCGTTGTCGGTTCATTTGTAGAGTTTTTCGGGCCAGGCCTTCCTTCGCTTTCTCTGCCTGACCGTGCAACGTTGGCGAACATGGCTCCGGAATATGGTGCAACTACGGGCTTTTTTCCCGTCGATGATGAGACTCTCGACTATCTTGCCCTCAGTGGCAGGGAAAATCTCTGCGAAATTGTCGAGTGCTACTCGCGCCAACAGGGGCTCTGGCACGAAGTGGCTGATATACCCTGTTTCAGTAGGGTGATCGAGCTAGACATGACAACGGTTCGTTCCTCGCTGGCTGGCCCGAAACGGCCGCAGGATCGGATCGACCTTACCGCGATGAGCAGCCAATGGATGAAAGATCTCTCGACGGTTTTCTCTAAACCTTCCATTACGGAGACCGATCAGATGCCTTCCGAAGGTGGCGTTGCTGTTGCATCACATCCCGATCCTGTCAGTAAAGGCATAGAAATCACCATGCATGGCCAGCAGGTCTCGCTTCGGGACGGTGCCGTGGTTATTGCAGCAATTACCTCATGTACCAATACGAGCAATCCGGAAATCCTGATTGCCGCCGCACTCATGGCAAGAGCAGCGCGTAAACGCGGGCTTTTTCCGCAACCATGGGTCAAAACCTCTTTTGCGCCCGGTTCGCGGGTGGTCGTTGATTATCTTGCATCGGCTGGATTTATGGATGATCTTGATGCGCTGGGATTCAGTACTGTGGCTTTTGGCTGTACCACCTGCATCGGTAATTCCGGTCCATTACCTGAACCTGTTGCCCAGGCTGTCAGGAAGGGCGATCTCGTCGTTGCCAGTGTGCTTTCTGGAAACCGCAATTTTGAAGGAAGGATCAATCCGCTCGTCAAGGCGAACTATCTGGCCAGTCCGGCTTTGGCCATTGCCTATGCCCTTGCCGGTACCATTGCCATCGATTTTGAGCGGGAGCCCCTTGGAACTGATGGCGAAGGCTGCGAGGTCTTTCTCCGTGAACTTTACCCCTCTGACAAAGAGGTTCTCGAGATCGCCCGATCTGTTGTTCTGCCGGAGTATTTCGAGAAGCGTTACGGCGAAGTTTATGAAGGGCCGGAACGCTGGCGGGCGATCGAAACAGCTGGCGATGCTATTTATCAGTGGGATCCTGATTCGTCTTATATCCGCAAACCTCCGTTTTTCGATTGTATCGGGCCCGATCCAGAGGGTGTCGCGTCGATTCTCCGAGGTCGTTGTCTCGCGCTGTTCGGCGACAGCGTGACAACCGATCATATCAGTCCGGCCGGGATGATCCAGCCCGGTCAGCCGGCTGGCGCATACCTTCTGTCAATAGGGGTTTCTGAAAAGGATTTTAACACTTTCGGGTCAAGGCGCGGAAATCATGAGGTGATGGTTCGCGGCACCTTCGACAACATCAGGCTCCGCAACAAACTGGCGCCCGGAACTGAAGGGGGATATACGACCTTGTTCCGTTCCGATGGTGATGGAGAGGTGAGAAGCATTTACGATTCGGCCATGCATTACAAGGAGGCTGGGGTTCCGCTGATTGTTATTGCGGGAAAGGATTACGGAATGGGAAGCAGTCGTGACTGGGCGGCCAAGGGCACGGCGATGCTTGGGGTTCGTGCGGTCATCGCTGTGAGTTTCGAGCGTATACACCGTTCTAATCTGATCGGTATGGGTGTTTTGCCACTCCAGTTCTGCGATGGTCAGGATGCCGCCAGTCTAGGTCTTACGGGGCGTGAAATTTTCGATATAGCCATCAATGATTCTCTCAAGCCGGGTGAGCTTGTCAATGTTGTAGCGACCGATCCGAAAACTGCAAAGACGATTTCATTCACCTTGCAGTGCAGGATTGATACCCCTGTTGAGGTGGAATACTTCCGCAACGGAGGGATATTGCAGACCGTGGTTCGACGGATTGCGGCCGAAGGACGATAACGTAACTCCCTCGGGGGTATTGTCAAGTTGGTGTGTCGTAGACAAGCAGTAGAAGAGATGAGTGAAGCAGCTTTCATTAAACTCAAGAGTCAAAGAGTTCTTTCAGGTACAGTACCTAACAATGAATCTAAACATATTCCAATCGGAGGTATTATGAGCAAGTCTCAGCAACAATCCATACTTCAGTTGAAGGTAACATTGTGTCAAATCAAGCCTCCGATATGGCGTCGGATCTTGGTGCCGGATAATATCACGCTTGGTCAGCTCCATGATGTATTGCAAATCGTTATGGGATGGACAGACAGTCATTTCCATCAATTTGTTTTGGGAAGGGAGGTATACGGTGTCCCGGATGAAGATGAAGATAACTTTATGTTTGGTACGCCACTAAAGGATGAAAACAAGGAGAGGGTATCCAGCTTGCTGCTAAAGGAAAAGGACTCTTTGACCTATGAGTATGATTTTGGTGATGGTTGGCAACACAAGGTCACTCTTGAAAAAATAATTCCTTATGACAGCTCAATACAGCTGCCGAGCTGCATCAAGGGCAAACGTGCGTGTCCGCCGGAAGACTGTGGCGGGGTATGGGGATATGTGGAGTTGTTAGAGATAATGAGTGACAAGTCTCATCCTGAGTATAATGAGAGATTGGAATGGCTGGAGACCGATTTTGCTCCAGAGTATTTTGATCATGCTGAAGTTAATGCTCAGCTCTTGATGGAGATAGGGCCAGGTACTTTGCGTTAAACCAAAGAGTCAAGAAAATTGATTATCAAAACTTCACCTCCGCACTTTCTTTCTCAGCACTGAACCGTTATTAGAAGCCTGGGGAGAGGCGATCCTCACTGCCCAGACCCTGGAAGCAGTTTTTAACACAAGCCCCCCATTCATAAAAGCACGAACCTGATTATCCATTACCCTAAAAGGGGAGTGCAACCCTTTTGTCAGCCTCCGGTTTATGGGCAATGATGGTTAAAAGAATCCGGCTCTCGGCTATGATGCATAGGCATTTCTTGGGTACCAGAAGCTGCACTTAATGAGCGCCGGAAAAATCGGTATCAAGATTCAGCGCCTTAGCGGCAATGTCTAAATCGGTTTGTTTAACAAAGAATTGATGAGATGGGTTTGATTTGGCGAAGTAACGCACTACAATGCCTGAAATTGGAGTACCCTTTGTACTCTTTCCGTCCTTCACTGGAAACCCGAGCCGCTGGAGAAGTGCCAACGAACCTTCATCCCCTTTGCTGTTTCCTGTGTCTCCGACAATAGCAAAGACCGTTTTGTTGTTTATTTGGGAGTGAACCACACAAAAGTCACCAGGCTTTATGCCTTTATCCTTGGCGCGTTTGCCTAAGACGGTATAATTGATTTCAGCAGCATTTACATACCGGCGAGGGTCAGTAATTTTTTTGGTCGTGTCATAGAAGCCGCCGTTCGTCGAAATGTAAAAGCCGGGAGCAGGATCGTCGTGTCCTTGAATAATTGGCTTTCCATGTTTATCAAGAAGATAACCAACAATCTTTCCTGACTTATTATGGGCATTATGTTCGTAGTCGAGAGCCTTCCTGCTGTAAGGGCCATAAGCGTTTGGAGCACCGTCTACATCCACTGTCATGGAAGCGAAACTTTCCTGGTATGCTTTTCTGTTCAAAGGTTTAATTTTTTCTGGCTCTCTTTGACCTTCTGCTGCTGTTGCAAAGGCACTGCAAAACACAGACAAGAAAAACAATAACGTAATAGCTGACGGTTTGACCGATATATTCATTTTGACCTCATCTATTTTGTGATGGACAGGAAATCTTAAGATTAATTTAACAATTGTTATTTCTTTAATCACAACAGTGGCATAAATATTATTTCTACGTTCATGGCCATGAGTGATGTCTGTATGGTTATGTGTGGATCAGAGGTGCTAATATATGGAAGGGTCTCCAGCCGCGGTTATCTCTGCTTGTGGATATAAGCTATAACAACTACTTCTCCACGGTAACCTGGCCGTTCATCAGCATGGGAAGAAGCCAATCACGGAGTTGCTCAAGTTGTTGGTTTTCAAGTATTCCTTGCCTTACCTTTCGGTAAATACCTTGAGCAATGATTTCGTACCTTATCGCGATATCTTTGTTGGGCAAAATGATTACGGATTCCTTAAGGAATTTGAAGTGCCTTGCGTATCCATAGCTTGAGAGATCAATATTTCTCAACATCTGAAAAAAAAGATGCGTTGGTATATCTTCTTTCTTTGATATTAAGACCTGAGTACCGTCAGCACCACGGGCATAATCGAAGTTAATTAGTTTCAAGATTCTCGTATGATCACCAAATACTATATGTGCAGATTTAACTCTCAAACGAGCGCTGTCATCATCAGTAAATCCACAGATATAATCCCTACTTTGATCAATCACTGGGATTCTGCCTTTGGTTAATATTTCCTTATTCGGCACCTTCTTACTGTTTGGAACTTTGCTTAGAACTTCTCCCACTAATACAGGATACCACCCTGCCGGGATTTCACGTTTCAGTGTGGAGTTGTAGACCATTTTGCCGCCGGATGATTTGTAGGGCTTGCCGTTATGATCGGGAAAGTTGAACTGCACGAACCAGTAGTCGTACAAGGTCTTGGCCATCGCCTCAAGTTCGGCGTTAATGCGGTTGTTGCATTCAATTTTGGCGTCGAGGGCGGATAGAACAGCTGCTATTTTTTGTTGGCATGCTTTATCAGGAACTCTTAAGGGAACCTGAGATAGAATTGCGGTATTCAGGTTGGGCATTGTTGCTCCAACCGCTTGCTTCACAATCCAACACTGATTCGATGGAGTACTCAAATGATAGGTTAAAAATTCAGAGTCTATTTTCTCGCCAGGTCGTACTAAAAGGCAGCCTGTACCACAAAAATATCCAGCTTCATTTTTCTTAATCAATACTTTTTGCGTGACATCTCCGCGGCGGCTATAGACAATATCTCCTTCTTGAACCAAATGTTGAGAAAGCCGATCAGCGTCTTTTTGTGAAATGAATGCGATGTCAGACAAATCTACCCGGTTATTTTTCATGTTTGCTGGCATAATGCATGGAATGCCAAAATCAACATAGTCGGAAGCATGCAATTGGCTTCCAAAAGGACCGGTCTGTATTTTTCCGCCACCAGAAGTAACCTCTTCTTTAAGTGTTGTCGGGTACCACTTACTCATATCGCAACACCTCCAACTGTTTCCTTATTTCCTGCTCAAGTTCACTGGATTCTTTGAACAGTCTGTCCAGGTTGTCTGTGAAATCTTGCATTTTTGCAGCATACTTTTGTGGAGTGAGATCCGTATACTCAATCCTTACCTCGAAATACTGCCCGGCGCTGAGCGAATAGTTTTTGGCGGCGATCTCGTCGTAACTGACCACTACTGAGAAATCTTCCACAGCCTCTTTGGTATTGAAGGTCGTGATGATTCGGTCTTCTTCTTCTTCTTCGGAAAGCACTGTCTTCTGATTCTTGCCGTCCTTGACCTTGGTGCCGAGGCTGGATGCGTCGATCAGCACCACATCACCTTTATTGCTGTCGTCGATGAACAGTATGGAAACGTTGGTGCCGGTGGTGGCAAAAATGTTGCTTGGCATGGAGACTACACCAGCAAGCATTTTGTTGTCCACCAGTCTCTCGCGGATTTTTCGGTCGATACCTGATTGGGCGGTGATAAAGCCGGTGGGGACAACTACTGCCGCTTTGCCACCGGGTTTGAGCGAATAGATGATGTGTTGCAAAAAGAGCTGGTAGATGGCCATTTTATCCGTTGCCTGTTTGGGGATATTCGGTACCCCGGCAAAGAAGCGTTCGTGTTGATCCTTGGTGTCGAGCTCGTTTCTGAAGTCGCTGAAATCCATTTTGAAGGGTGGATTGGAAACGATATAGTCGAACTTCTTCAGCGCCTTCCCTTCCCTGTGATAGGGGTGAAGCAGGGTGTTGCCCTGGATGATGTTGGGGATGGAGTGTACCAGGTTGTTTAAAATCAGGTTCAGGCGCAGCAGGCTTGAGGATTTCTGTGAAATATCCTGTGAAAAGATGGTGCAGCGCTGTTCTCCGATGGCATGGGCGAGGTTCATGAGCAGGGTGCCGGAACCGGATGATGGATCGTAGCAGCTTGCATTGGTGACTTTGCCCCGCTGTTCCTCTGGCACCAGGATCGAGGCCATGATCTTGGCTACTGCATGTGGGGTGTAGTACTCGGCGTACTTGCCGCCGCTGTCTTTGTTGTAATCCTTGATCAGGTACTCAAAAAGGGCTGCGTAAAAGTCGAACTTCTGGGTGAATATGCGCTCAAAGCTGAACTCAACCAGGATGTTGATGATGGCACGGCAGAAATTATCGCGCTTGGATTCATCGGTGATGTATTCACTCAGCCGGTCAAACAGGGTGACCTTGGCACCGCCATCTGTTTTGACTGCAAAGATATCGTTGTTGGTAATGGCGATGTCGCGCAGGGTATCATCGAACAGTTTTGCAAATTCCGAAGCGTTTTGGTTACTGAAAAGATGAGCGATAAAATGCTCCGGTTTCAGCCGTGCGGTATCGGGCCCCATCTGCAATTGCAGCATTTCCAGTTGATCAGCACTGAGCTGGGCGATTGCCAGCTCCCAGTTGTCGGTTTTGGATAGACTGGTGTCGATTCTTTTTGCTTCAAAAGCGAACTTGTCATTCAAAAATTTATAGAGAAAAACCTGGGTGATGATCTTGAATTCGTTGCCATCATTACCGAGGCCATACGAGGCACAAATTCCCTTGAGGTTGTCAATCAGTTGCCGGGTTCTTTTTTCAAAATCCTGTGTTACCACTCTCTTGCTCCTTTTCTGTCGCCTGAGACAAATTCATTAATGTATTCATTCACCACCAACCTGTTGATCATACGAGAGGCATCCGGATTGAGCCTTATTTTACAGCGGGTTTGAAACTCACTGATGACCATTGGCATCATCATCCGCTCAAAAAAGCTTTCGTTTGCCAGCGTCTGGGTATTCTGCAGCAACCGATCGTCAGCCTGCTGTTTGACGCCGGTTAACGCATCAAAGATGCGCCGCTCAGATTCGGTAAGCACACCACGGTCGAGCAGTCGCTTATGAATCCGGGCATATTTGGCGTCGCCATGATACTTCGCCCGTAACTGGTTGTTCTGCTGGTTCAGCTCCTTGACCTGATCGTAGATCTGATTGAGTGCGCCGATATTGGCGTTCATCTCTTCCTGCGTCACCTCGTTGAGTTTCTTCTTCTTGAACAGACGTTCCAGCTCTTCCTTCAAGGTAATGAACTTTGGATCCTGCTGGTCGAAGTTATCGCCCAGGGCTTCGCGAGTGTGGCGCAGGGTACTCTTCAGCTTGTCGGCCAGTACCAGCTCCTCTTCCCGCACCTTGGTGAACATAAAAAGCACATCCTCCAGTGCGA
>CAIXLG010000063.1 GCA_903920215.1 uncultured Chlorobiaceae bacterium | reverse complement strand
TTTTGCTGATCAGGGCTGTTATGCGACTGTTTAACTTTTAGATACCCTCATAGTATGAAGGTTCAGGAACTCCATCTCGATTACCCTATTGTTGAAGATATTCTTAAGGCATTTCTTCTAAATGAGATACGAAAGTTCGGTTTCAACTCCATTGTGCTTGGCCTTTCGGGAGGTATCGATTCAGCTGTAGTGTGTGAACTTGCCGTTCGTGCGCTTGGCCCCGGCAATGTTCTTGCGCTCAAAATGCCCTATGCCTCCAGCAGTCCTGATAGCCTGGAGCATGCTGAACTCATGATCCGCAAGCTTGGTATACAGTCTGAGGAGGTTTCCATTACGCCGGTTGTAGACGCTTTTTTCTCTACAGTTCCCTCTGATCAGCTCTTGAGAAGGGGCAATATTATGGCCCGCACCAGAATGGTTTTTCTCTATGATGTTTCAGCTCGGGACGGGCGTCTTGTTGCCGGAACGAGCAATAAAACCGAGTTGCTGCTCGGTTATGGCACCATGTTCGGCGATATGGCTTCTGCCGTCAATCCCATTGGCGATCTCTATAAAACCCAGATAAGGGGCCTTGCTCGTCATCTTGGCATTCCTGAAGAACTCATTGTAAAAGTCCCGTCGGCAGATCTTTGGGAAGGGCAGAGCGATGAGGATGACCTTGGTTTCAGTTATGAAGCCGTAGATCTTCTGCTTTTTATGATGCTTGAAAAAAGAATGGATAAGCAGGCTGTTCTTAACGAAGGTATCCCTGAACACTTTTACGACCGGGTAAGGAAGATGGTTGTCCGAAACCAGTACAAACGCATGATGCCGGTCATTGCCAAAATTTCAGGCCGTACCCCCGGCATAGATTTCCGCTACGCCCGAGACTGGCAGGAAGTAAAATAGCCAAAAAATATAGGCCCTATAGGTCTCATAGGCCCTATAAGACCTATTCTTGCTCTTCCCTCAAAAAGATCTGAGAACAGTGTCCACAAGAAAATGCTTGTCATCCCTCCCCGGATAATCGGTCGTGTAGTGCAATCCTCTTGACTCCCGCCGCTTTATGGCACTTTCAATGATCAGGCTGGCAACCTTGATGATGTTTCTCAGTTCAAGGATCTGTGTGGTGATCTTTGTTTTTTTAAAGTATGACTCTGTCTCCTCTTTGAGGAAGTCCATTCTTCTTTTTGCCCGTTGGAGTCTGAGGTCACTCCTCACAATACCTACATAATCGTTCATGACCTGCTGTGCTTCCCGCTTGTTGTGTGAAACAAGAATCCACTCCTCGGGGTTGACGGTTCCAGTATCGTCCCAATCAGGAAAATCGACGGTGTTGTTTAGCGCGGAGAGCTGTTCGCGGATATCGCCACATGCCCTCCATGCAAACACAAGAGCTTCAAGCAGAGAGTTGCTTGCAAGACGGTTTGCCCCGTGAACCCCTGTGCAACTGGTCTCTCCACAGGCATAGAGACGGTTGATGGTGGTTCGCCCCTTGTCGTCCGTACGAATGCCTCCGCATGAATAGTGTGCTGCAGGCACAACGGGAATCATCTCCCTCGTCATATCGATTCCAAAGCCAAGGCAGGTCTCGTAGATATTAGGAAAATGTTCCTTTATTTTTTCGGGATCAATATGGGTTACATCAAGAAAAACGCAATCCTCACCACTTTTTTTGATTTCCGAGTCAATGGCCCGGGCAACAATATCCCGAGGGGCGAGATTCTGGCGTTTATCATACTTATGCATGAACTCCTGACCATTTTTCAGTTTCAATACCCCTCCGAATCCCCGAACAGCTTCCGAAATCAGAAATGATTTTGCTTTCGGATGGAAAAGCGAGGTTGGATGAAACTGGATAAACTCCATATTGGCAATTTCAGCACCAGCCCTGTATCCCATGGCCACTCCATCTCCAGTGGCAATTTCAGGGTTGGTCGTGTAAGGATAAACATGGCCAAGGCCGCCGGATGCCACTAAGGTGATTTTAGCAAGAATCTTTTTTGGCTTCCTCTGCATCGAGTCAAGGACGTAGGCACCGTAACAGCTGATATCATTTGTTTTGATGCCAAGGTGATGCTCAGTCAGTAGCTCAATGGCAAAATGGTGCTCAAGCAGGGTGATATTGGGATGGCTGTTGATCTGGTTGAGCAGTGCGGTTTCAACCTCTTTTCCAGTCAAGTCCTGTGCGTGAACAATTCTGCTCCTTGAGTGGCCTCCCTCTTTGCCAAGGTGTAGATTGTTCTGGTCAGATGTGGTAAAGTGCACGCCAAGTTCTGTAAGGCGCCTTATGTGTTGAGGCCCTTCCTTAACCATAAGCGATACCATTTCCTCATTGCACAGTCCGGCACCGGCTTCTAGGGTATCGGCAAAATGAAGTTCGAAGCTGTCGTTGTCATCGATGGTGGCGGCTATTCCTCCTTGGGCCCAGTTGGTATTGGAGGTGGAACTTTCCTTTTTTGTGATGATCGTCACGTGAGCGTATTCAGCCATATGAATGGCGAAATAAAGTCCGCCAATGCCGCTGCCGATTACTAGAACATCAGTTTTGATTGATTCAGTCATAACCGTGATGCACCTCTGTATTAAAAGGTTACTCAGTAGAATGCTTATTTTGTCCACAATAACAAACGGGGAAAAGGGCTAGTAGGTTGCCTCTTCCCCGTTCAGCAGGCCGCTCTATTGTGTAATGCTTCCGTTAACCCGGCCACTACTCATTACGGCAGGAGAACAGCGCAAGAAATGACCGTTGTCCAAAGGCCGTTTTCGCCCTCTGCAGTCTGTGTGATATTGTAGGAATTAATAATCTTGCCGCTCATTTTATAAATGCCCTCACGCTCATCCCAATCCTTGTTTGGATCAAACTCAATGCCAAGGGTGGTTGCCAGCATTGTTGCCGCCAGGTCTTCTGCATACTCTCCGGAATGCTCGGCAGATTCTCCGAACGGATGGTGTTCAGACAGATAGCCGTACTGTGTTTCATCAGCAGGAATGGCTACTCCGACTGAAGCCGCAATAAGGCGATTGTATTCATTTGTTGAATTACGGGCCATGACCGCAAAGGTGATCTGACCGGGAGCGAGATGCTTCAAGCCTTCTTCAACAGTGATGCGTTCACAGTGAGGAGGAAAAATACTTGATACAGTAACCAGATTGCATTTTTCAATTTTGGCCTCTCTCAGGGCAAGCTCGAATGATGAGAGATATTCTTTGTGCCTTCCCACACCTTTAGTGAAAAAAACTTTTGATGGGACAAATGACAATGCCGTGCCTCCGGATTTATATGTTGCTTAAATCGTTTACAGGTTCGAAGTTGACGAATTATATGAAAAAGAGGTGGTAATCAAAATGTTTTTCTTGTGGCCACTTTAAAAAACTTTCTTTTTCCGACTCTGATGATTTTCGGCTCAATTTCGAGGGCAATGGACTCGTGGATCTCTTCAACTTTGTTGTCTCCCACAAGCACCGATTTCTGCTCAATCATTCTTCGTGCCTCACTTTTCGAGACTGCAGCTCCAAGAGTCATCAAAAGGTCGATAATCGGCATCGACTCTTCGTCAAATTCCACAAGCTCAAGAGCATCCGGTGCTTTTTTATGAATAAAAACCTGGTCAAAATGGGTTTCGGCGCCTTCTGCATCCTCTTCTGAGTGGTAAAGCGATACAATTTTTTTCGCCAGCGCCCGTTTGGCCGTTCTCGGGTCTGTTTCCCACGTCGCAAGAATTTCAGGGACTCCCGTATCTGCTGCCGGCAGAAGAAGTTTGCAGTAAGTCTCAATAAGCGTATCTGGAATTGAGAGCGACTTGCCGTACATATCGGCAGGGGAGTCGTTGAAACAGATGGCATTGCCTAGCGATTTCGACATCTTCTCCTTTCCGTCAGTACCAACCAGGAGCGACATGGTAATACACACCTGGGGAGGTATTCCGTACTCCCGCTGCAGATCCCTGCCGACGAGGAGGTTGAATTTCTGGTCTGTTCCGCCAAGCTCAACATCGTTTTTCAGGTGTACTGAATCCATACCCTGAGCTAGCGGATAGAGAAACTCGTGAATGGAAATAGGTTCTTGGGCACGATAGCGCCTCTCAAAGTCATCACGCTCAAGCATCCGGGCAACCGTGTAGTGGCTTGAGAGTTTAATAACATCTGCGAAAGTCATTTTTCCGAGCCAGTCGGCGTTATAGCAGATGGTTGTTTTTTGAGGGTCAAGAATTTTCGAGGCCTGCTCAAAGTAGCTTAAACCGTTTTCCCGGGCCTCTTCAGCAGTAAGCTGTGGCCTCGTTTTGCTTTTTCCAGAAGGATCACCGATCATGGCGGTAAAGTCGCCGATAATCAGGATGGCTTCATGCCCAAGATCCTGAAACTCCCTGAGTTTACGCAGAACAACCGAGTGCCCCAGGTGCAGGTCAGGCCGTGAAGGATCCGCTCCAAGTTTTACCTTGAGCGGTTTGGAGGTTTTTATGCTTTGGAGAAGTTTTTGTTCGAGTTCGTCGACACTGATAATTTCAACTACATTGCCAACAATAATATCAAGTTGTTCCTTTACAGATGGAAAAAGCATGGATTCCCAGTTTTTTGTTTAGTATTGTTTTTTTATCTGCTCCATCTGACGCTGGTTTTCCCTTGTTTTTATCGTTTCCCGCTTGTCGTAGAGCTTTTTGCCCTTGGCAATGGCAAGGTCAATTTTAAGCAGCCCTTTCGAGTTGAAAAAAGCCTTCAGGGGTACGAGAGTCAGTCCCTTTTCATTGATCTTTGTCAGGATTTTGCGGATTTCCGCCTTATGCAGCAGCAGTTTGCGGCTCCGTTTCGCTTCAATCATTTCTATATGGTTATGCTCGTAGGGAGTGATCTGCATGTTTTCCAGCCATATCTCATTATGATGGATAATGGCAAAGCTGTCGCTGAGGCTGGCCTTCCCAAGCCGCACCGACTTCACCTCGCTGCCGAAAAGCTGTATCCCGGTAACGATGGTATCAAGTATCTCAAACTCAAACCTGGCCTTTCTATTCTGTATGGCCTTTACGTATTCCTGAACATGTTGTTTTTTTGCCACCGTAACCTTCAATGATTTTCTATTTCCAAATATGCAACTCAACCTCAGACCTCCAGAAACTGAGGCAGCAGATCAGTACAGGGAAGATCAGTCTTTCTCCTGAGTTTTACAAGGGAAGGACTATTACACCTGAAAGGAAACTCTGTTTAAGATCTTTTATCCCTGCCAACCAGCAGCTTCACAAAATTCGTTAACCCCAAAAACGCCCCTGGATGCGGTCGCATTCTCAACATGTCATCCCGAACTCCTGTGAGGGATCTCTCCGCTCCC
>CAIXLG010000062.1 GCA_903920215.1 uncultured Chlorobiaceae bacterium | reverse complement strand
GCCTATGATAATACTGCTCTTTGGTATAGATGAGTTTGCGAGAATATTTTTCATTGCCATAGGAGCATTTTACCCCATGATTTTTAATACCTATCAAGGGGTGAGCGGTGTTCCGGAAAAATATCATGAGCTTGCCCGGGTTTTTGATTACAAAAGTTTTCGTTACCTGTCAAAAGTTATTATACCCAGCGCTTTACCTTCGATCATTACCGGCATTCGTCTCAGTATAGGGTTGTCCTGGATGTTTTTGGTCGGAGCCGAGCTTTTTGGAACAGAATCAGGTGTAGGTTTCTTGATGATTATGGGTCGTCAGATGTTTCAGATCGATGTTGTCATGGCTGGACTGGTAGTCATTGGAACGTTGGGGTTAATAATAAATACTCTTCTGAAAAAATTCGAACAGTTTGTATTGCGAGGCCGAGTCTCTTTTGATGGAGGAGCAGCCTGATGACTATCAGCAACAAAACAAAAGCATTTCTTGGGAGTAGTATTGTTCCCCTTCTTCTGGTCATTGTATGGCAATATGTAGCCTCATCTGGTTATGTAGCGTCATTTATTCTTCCCTCTCCCAACCAGATTATTAAAACATTTGTGACCAATTTTGTAGAAAAAGAGTATGCCCTCCATATAGCTGCAAGTTTAAAACGGGTATTGATTGGATTTCTTATTGGTACAGTGAGTGGATTTTCGTTTGGGTTACTCATGGGATTGTCGAGAACGGCGGAAAAAATTTTCGGTCCATTTTTTAATGTCATTCGGCAAGTGCCCATCATAGGATTTATCCCTCTGATTATTATGTGGTTCGGAGTTACAGAGCTGCCTCGCATCATTATTATTACTGTGGCAGCCTTTTATCCGGTCACGCTGAATACGTTTGCCGGAATACGAAATGTGCCTAAAGAGTACTTTGAGCTCTCTTCAGTCTATGGATATAAAGGATTAAAGCTTATTAGACGAATTGTCATACCCGCAGCATTGCCTTCAATTACAACAGGGATTACCCTCGCCCTTGGAATGTCGTGGGCTATGTTAATGGCCGCAGAACTTTTCATACAGACATATTTTGGTATCGGTACCCGGATTCAGTTGGGCCGCGATAAATTTAATATGGCCTTGGTTATCGTTGGGATAATAACAGTTGGGGCGCTTGGATTTTTTATGACGACGATAGTTGAGCAATTAGCAAAAGCTCTCGATCGAGGAAAAATCATTCGTAAAGAAACTTAAAATTCAAGGATAAGAACATGTCAGTCGCAAAAGGTACTCTTGAAATCAGGAATCTCAGCAAAAGTTATGTAGTCGACAACAATCCATTGCAGATCCTGAAAAATATTAATATAACCTTCCCTGCAGGGGCCTTTGTATCAATTCTCGGTTCCAGTGGTTGCGGTAAAACAACACTGTTGCGGATTATGCTCGGTCTTGAGACCAGTTATGAGGGTGATGCATTGATTGATGGGGAGAAGATAGAAGGCCCGGGATCGAACAGAGGAATAGTTTTTCAGGATCACCGTCTTCTTCCATGGCTTACGGTTGGGGAGAATGTTGCTTTCGGTCTCGACAAGCTCAACCGGAAGACAAAGAAACTTCTTGTTGACGAACATTTGAAGCTGGTTGGTCTGAGCGGATTTGAGGGCGCTTACCCTGCTCAGCTTTCAGGAGGAATGGCTCAGCGGGTTGCTATTGCAAGAGCATTGGCCAATAAGCCTGAAATCCTTCTTCTGGATGAACCTCTTGGAGCTTTGGATGCTCTCACCAGAATGTATATGCAAAAAGAACTTGAGAGATTATGGGAGTTTGAAAAAATTACCATGATCATGGTTACTCATGATGTTGATGAAGCCATATATCTGAGTGATAAAATCATCATCATGTCCTCTCGTCCAGGTATTATCAATAAAATAATCAACATACCCTCTTCAAGACCTCGCGATCGGGCAAGTTCTGAATTTATGCAGATAAAGGCAGAGATCTTGAATGAGTTCCATCTTGGCTCAGAATATCCATTTGCCTACGCCATCTGATTTTGTTGTAATTCGGCTGCCTGTTCATTAAGAGCAGTGCATTATATAATTCACTGATAAACAACCTCGTAAAAGATTCAAAATAAAATGAATAACAAGGCAAAGGTACTCTCTATTGTTCTCATCGCTATAGCTATTGCTGTAACTGGAGTGTATTCTTTTAGAAAGAGTATCTCAAAGAGTGAGAGTGTTGTTATTCGGGAGATAGATACAACTGCTCCATCACAGTGGGAACTCGCTAAAAAATTAACAGGAAGGGATATTCTTGCAGAAGAGGGTGTAAAACTCGAACCTGTTCATAGTATTCCGAGTAGTGGCGGTACTGTTGTGCTTCAGGCACTTCTTGCCGGTAACATCGATGTTAGCAGCTCTTCAGCATGGCCTCCTTTTATAAACATCATTGCCCGTGGCGGCAAAATCAAGGCACTGCTTGGTACTGCTGTATCTACCAGAGAGAACCAGACCAATGGTGGGGGTCTGTTGGTTCTTAATGAAAGCACTATTCATTCAATCAAGGATCTTCCAGGAAAAAGAATTGCTGTTAATGTACTGGGCGCAGAAGCCGATTATGTTACTCGGCTCTACTTGAAAAAGAATGGACTTTCAATTTCGCAGGTAGAGTTGGTAGTCGTGCCAATGGAAAAACAGGAACAGATGCTGCGCAGCCATCAGGTAGATGCAATAGCATTTGCAACAGGTGGCGGGATATATTTTGACATGGCAGTTGAAAATGGCGGGGTGCGTCAAATACTTGGCACGACAAATTTCGATACGAAGGGCGAAGCCGTAGCCGCTGCTATAGGTTTCAGGAGTGATTTCATCGAGCAGCACCCTGAAGCAGTCAGAAGGTATATTCGCGCCTATGATGTTTCACGTCGCATAATTTATGATGCGTTCCAGCAAGATCCTGAACGGGTCAAAAAGGCTTATGCCGACATCAGCATCCAAAAAGGCGGAAACCCTCGTTTGTCTAAATATTTCCGGGTAAACATTTGGACTCCTGAACATCCCTTTATCACAGATAAGGATCTTCAGTGGTGGATAGATCGATTTATTGAAGATGGATTGCTGAAACCAGGCCAGATCAAGCCTTCTGATATTTATACGAATGAGTTCAATCCATTGTATAAGAAAAAGTAAACAATCTGTTGGTTTACGTCCAGGTTGATGCCAATACCTGATGAGAGTCTTGAATATATCAATATTGAAAAAGTAAGGTTATGGACATAATAGTTGCAAAAGACGTGCGAAAAAAATTCAAACTCAAGCATGGTCAGCAGGTGAAGAACAATGGAATCGTCTCCAATGAGATTGACGCCCTGGGAGGTTTTGATCTGAATATAAAGAAAGGTGAGTTTCTGGTATTGGTAGGTCCAAGTGGCAGTGGAAAATCTGTATTTCTTGATATTGTTGGCGGATTAAGTACTCCAACGAGCGGGGTTGTCTATCTCGACGATAAACCGGTAGATGCCCCAAGTGAAAAGACAGGCTACGTCTTTCAGCAATATGCATTGTTCCCTTGGAGAACTGCTCTGTCGAATATTGAATTTGGTCTTGAGTCGCGAGGGGTGGTCAAAGAAGAGCGGGTTAAAATTGCCCGTGAGCTGTTATCCCTTTTTGGACTCTCTGATTTTGAAGACCGCTACCCTTACCAGCTTTCCGGCGGAATGCAGCAACGGGTCGCTATAGCGCGTGCGCTTGCTACTAAACCGGAAGTATTGCTGATGGATGAGCCCTTTGCTGCTCTTGATGCACAGACCCGAGAAATTCTTCAGAACGAACTGATCAGGATATGGGAGGGTACGGATACCACAGTGATTTTTGTCACCCATAGTATTGATGAGGCGGTATTTCTTGCAGACAGGGTTGCTGTGGTTACAGCCCGTCCAGGCAAGATCAAAGAAATAATTGAGATTGATCTTCCAAGACCAAGACATGGAGATATAAGATCATGCAGTGCATTTGCAGCTAACCGGCATAAGGTGTGGGGTGCACTCAAGGCTGAAGTCAACAAAGCTCAACAGGACTGGAAGCACGCGCCAGTAAATTCAAAATAACTGGGTTCACAAAATTCAAATAATAGAGGAGAATTCTTATGTCCGAAGAACTATTTGTCCCTTCAGAGGTCGGATTAAAATCCCGATCGATTGATATCAGTTCGTATACAAAACAGTTAAAACCTTTGTTTACAGTGCTGTACCATTGGTCGTTCGGTATTCCATTGGTTCTTGTTTTTTTTGCAGTATGGGAGGCTCTTCCTCGTCTGGGAATTATCAATCCACTGTTTCTGCCACCCTTTTCAACAACTCTCAAAACGTTGATTGACTTGACCCTGTCAGGGGAATTATTGTCGCACTCCTTGGTCAGTCTGCAACGATCAGCGGCAGGATTTTCTCTGGCTCTTTTGATCGCTGTGCCTTTTGGTTTTTTAATGGGTCATTTCGTCCAGTTTGAAAAATATACCGATCTGTTGGTACAGAGTTTAAGGAACGTTTCTCTCTTTGCTCTCCTGCCGATCTTTCTCCTGTTATTGGGTCTTGGTGAGTCGTCGAAGATAGCAATCATATTCTATGCTGCCAGCTGGCAGATTCTTATGAACACTATAAATGGAGTTAAGAGTGTTGATCCCATTTATATAAAGGCTGCAAGGTCGATGGGAGTTTCGGATTTTGAACTGTTTACAAAAGTTATTCTTCCTGCAAGTATTCCTTCAATAGTTATCGGTGCCAGGTTGGGGGCGAATGTTTCACTGATGGTTGTTATAGCTGCAGAGATGATAGGGGCAAAATCCGGACTTGGATTTTTTATCCAGAATGCTGAGTTCAATTTTTTAGTGCCTGAAATGTATGCTGGAGTTTTGACGCTGGCTATTGTTGGTCTGACAGTTAATTATCTGTTGGTATGGGCCGAAAAGAAAATGACCTCCTGGAAGCGCGATGTTAGCAGTGCCATTAAGTGATAACGCTCATTTTAACAGAAAAAAATGAATAACAAGGTAAAGGTACTCTCAATAGGTTTCATAGCCATCGTTATTGCCGTGGGCGGGTGGTTTGCTCTTAAGCCCGCTGCACCAAAAACTGAAAACGTGGCCGTACGAGAGCTTGAAACCACTATACCGACTCAGTGGGAGCTTGCAGAAAAACTGACTGGCAGGGACATTCTCGCTGAAGAGGGTGTAAAACGTGAACCGGTCACAACTATTCAGAGTACAGGAGGAACCACAGCCCTACAAGCACTTTTGGCCAATAATATTGATGTAAGCTCAAGTTCAGCCTGGCCTCCATTCCTAAACATTGTTGCTCGTGGAGGCAAAATCAAGGCATTGATTGGTACTGCTGTCTCCAGACAGGACAATGAGTGTGGTCAGAGCCCCTTGCTCGTTCTTGAAGATAGCAGTGTACATACGATAAAAGATCTTGTCGGTAAAAGAATAGCCGTTAATGTTCTCGGTGCCGAAGCTGATTATGTTATAAGGTTATATCTCAAAAAGAACGGACTCTCAATTTCACAGGTCGAGCTGGTAGTTGTGCCGGAAGAAAAAGAAGAACAGATGCTGCGCACTCGGCAGGTGGATGCCATAGCATTTTCAACAACAGGAGGGATTTTCTTCGACCTCACTGCGGCCAATGGTGGTGTCCGTAAAATACCAGGGACATCAAATTTTGAGACCAAGGGAGAAACAATGTTGTCTGGAATCGGTTTCAGGAGTGATTTTATCGAAAAACATCCGGATACTGTCAGAAGATTCGTTCATGCTTATGTATCGTCCCGGCGTATTATTTGGGATGCATTTCAGAAAGATCCCGAGCGGGTGAGAAAGGCTTTTGCAGAGATTTGCGTAAAAAAAGGCAGCAATCCTCGTCTGGCAAAGTTTTTCCGGACCACTCTGTGGACGCCTGAACATCAGCTGATCGCCGATAAAGATATCCAGTGGTGGTTAGATCGATTTATTGAGGACGGCTTGTTGAAACCTGGTCAGATAAAACCATCGGATATTTACTCAAATGAATTCTACCCGGTGTTTAAGAAATAAATGAATAATAAAATAAAAATACTCCTCGTTGTAGTCATTGGTTTGGTGATTGCAGGAGCTGGATGGTTGACCTTTGGCAAGTTCTCATCAAAGAGTGAAAACGTCGTTATCCGTGAGCTTCAGTCTACCACCCCGACGCAGTGGGAGCTTGCAAATAAACTGACAGGCAGGGATGTTCTCGTTGAAGAGGGTGTGAAACTGGAAACAGTTAACAGTATCCAGAGCAGCGGTGGTACCACAACGCTTCAGGCGTTGTTGGCTGATAATATTGATGTTTGCACTGAATCTGCCTGGCCTCCATATATCAATATTATAGCACGTGGAGGTAAGATCAAGGCACTTCTTGGTATTGCCGTATCAACAAAAGACAATGAAGGCGGTACCCAGGGAGTGTTGGTTCTTGATGACAGCAGTATTCATACGATAAAGGATCTTGTCGGTAAAAGGATAGCGGTTAATGTACTCGGCGCTGAAGCGGATTACGTTATACGCCTTTTTCTTAAAAAGAACGGGTTGTCAATTTCTCAGGTCGAGTTAGTTGCAGCACCAACCGAAAAACATGAGCAGTTGCTCCGAAGCAGGCAGGTTGATGCAGCGTATATTCTCAGAGTATATTATGATCTGACAGTGGCAAACGGTGGCGTCCGTCAAATCCCGGGAACGACAAACTTTGAGACAAAGGGAGAATCAGTAATGAGTGCTCTCGGTTTCAGAACTGACTTCATCGAGAAACATCCTGATGCAGTAAGAAAGTACCTTAAAGCTTATGATACATCCCGCCGCATAATTTACAATGAGTTTCAGAAAGATCCCGAACGGGTAAGAAAAGCTTTTGCCGACATCAGTCTCAAAAAAGGCAGCAATCCTCTACTGGCAAAGTATTTCCGAGCTACCCTTTGGACTCCTGATTATCCTTTTATTGCTGACAAGGATGTCCAGTGGTGGTTAGATCGATTTATTGAGGACGGGTTGCTGAAGCCAGGTCAGCTCAAGCCTTATGATATTTATACAAATGAATTCAACCCTCTTTACAAGAAAAAGTGAAGAATTCAAGAGAGCAAGCCGTGCTTTTGGACGAGGGAAACCTTTTCTAATGTCGGTTTAGTTTTTATTAAACGGAAGGCCCTGCAAAGCATGATTGGCGAAAATCCGTTGATTCAGCTCAATACATTCTTCAAAGAGACTCTCCGATATGCATAACCTCTACCGGCTCAGTTCTTTTTTTAAACCTTATCGGGTAAAAGGGGTTGGTTCGCTTTTTTTGCAGACAGCTGTTGTAATAATGGATCTGAGTATTCCACGGTTGATCCAACAGATCATTGACCAGGGCATTCATCAGCATAACCAGCAGGTGGTTATTCATACTGGCTTGCTTATGTTTGGCATTACGGTGGTGAGTGTTCTTTTTGCAGTATGGGCACATCTTTTGTCTGTCAATGTCTGCGAGAGTATTGCTCGTGATCTTCGTGAAGCGCTTTTTTTGAAAATCCAGTCGTTTTCTTTCGGCAACATAGACCGCCTTAAAACAGGGCAGCTTATGGTACGCCTTTCAAGCGATACTGCAGCTGTTCAGCGTGTCGTATTGGTTTCATTACGAATAGGTTCACGATCCTTTATTTTGATGGCCGGCAGTTTTATCCTGATGTTCAAAACCAGTAGCTCGCTGGCATTGACTATCCTTCCCCTGCTTCTTCTCACCTCTATCCTGATTGCTTTTTTTGTTGTAAAAATGGAGCCTCTGTGGAGTTCAGTGCAGCAGCAGCTCGACCGGCTTAATACTGTTCTTCAGGAAAATATTGCAGGTATACGCTTGATAAAGGTATTTGTGAGAGCCAATTTTGAATTCAATCGTTTTAACAGTCCGAATCAGGATTTTACGAGCGATTCTATCAGAGTCATGAAGTTTATGGCCAGTATCCCGCCGGTTCTGACACTATGTATCAATGCAGGGATGGTTTTGGTTATCTGGGTAGGGGGGCTTGATGTTATTCATGGTAACATGACGACCGGTCAAGTCGTGGCATTTACGAATTATCTGCTCACAACCATGGCCCCGATGATCTTTATGGCGAATTTGACGAATGTCTGGGCAGCCGGTATCGTATCATCAAAGCGCGTTGTTGAAGTGCTTGATATTATCCCGGACATTCAGGACGATGCTGTTGCCATTAAAATGCCAGATCATTCGCCGGGAAGGATAGTTTTCGAAAATGTTTCTTTCCGTTATAGCAATGCAGGCGGAGGGATGCTCCTTGATGATATCAGTTTTACAGTCGAACCGGGAAAGACTCTTGCCATCCTCGGAGCCACAGGAGCTGGAAAATCAACGCTTGTCAACCTCATTCCCAGGTTTTACGATCTTTCATCAGGCAGAATCCTGATTGATGGGATAGACATCAGAGAGGTGACACAGGACTCCCTGCTTCGTAGAATCTCAATTGTTCCTCAGGAAACTATTCTGTTTTCGGGCACTATTCTTGACAATATTCGATATGGCGTACCCACAGCAAGTCATGAAGAGGTAATACAGGCAGCTAAAGTTGCCCAGGCTCATGATTTTATTCTCAACCTGCAGCATGGGTATGAAACCCGGGTTGAAGAGCGTGGTGTTAATCTTTCCGGGGGTCAGAAACAGCGTATTGCCATTGCACGGGCGATGCTTGCATCCCGGCAGATATTGATTTTTGATGATAGTACAAGCGCGGTTGATATTGACACTGAAACCAGAATACAGGATGCTTTGGCTGCAGAATATTCAAACCGCACACTGCTTGTTGTCGCTCAGCGCATAAGTTCGGTACTGAATGCCGATAAGATCATAGTACTTGACAAAGGTCGTATTGTTGGAGAAGGCCGCCATGTTCTGCTTATGCAGAATTGTAAGATCTACCGCGAAATTTATGATTCACAGTTGGGTTGTGATACGTCACAAGATAATGTTAGTACGGTATTGGAGAGAGGGGTGTTGAGATGAGTCGTTACCAGCAGGGTGGGCGGGACAACCACAAACATATAGGGATCGGTAATGCCGTTCAACCCGGTAAAATTGAAAAACCGAAGAACTCGGCTGCCGCTGTTCATCGGTTGCTTCGATATCTCTCTCCTTTCAGATCGAAATTAATCGTAGTTGCCTTTTTAGTGGTTCTCTATTCTCTGCTCGGCTTGACCGGACCTTACCTTATCGGGCTTGCAATAGATCGCTTCATGGTCAAAAAAGATATTGCGGGGCTTGAAAGAATAGCGTTGTTGATGCTTTTGGTGTATCTGATCTATAACCTGTTTCAGTTGATTTCGGGCTGGATTATGGCAAAGGTCTCTCAAACTGCACTCAGGCAGTTGAGCGGAGATCTCTTTACGCACATACAAACCTTACCTGTCAGTTATTTTGATCATAATTCGCCGGGGAGTTTGATGAGCAGGCTGACGAACGATACTGATGCAATCAATCAGGCGATCTCCCAGAATGTTACCTCCCTGGTTGCCAGTGTTCTTTCTTTGATTGGCATCATGGTGGCTATGTTTCTGCTGAACTTCTGGCTGGCTTTAAGCGCACTGCTTGTTATTCCAGTCATGTTCTGGTTTACTCAGTTTATTGCACGTAATACACGCAAAGGGTTCCGTGAGCTTCAAAAACAGCTTGGTGAAATGTATGGTGTCATGGAAGAGTCTATCAGTGGTCTGAAAGTGATCAAGGCATTCAGGCGTAATGAAGAGGTGATTGAGCGGTTTCACAGTCAGAATGATAAGGTTTTTAAGGCTGCAGTCTATGCTAACAGTTACGCAATGATGCTCATGCCGTTAACTAACGTTCTTGGGAACCTTTTTGTCATTGTTATTGCTTTCGTTGGTGGATGGATAGCACTCAAAGGCATGGTTACTGTCGGGGTTATTGCAACATTTATTATCTATGGACAGAATTTTATTCAGCCCCTTCGCCAGCTTGCGAATATGTATAACATCATTCAGGCAGCGCTTGCAGGGAGCGAAAGAATATTTGAAATTCTTGATATCCCATCGGAAGTTGATACAACCGTTGAAACACTACCATCAACTATTCCCGGAACAATACGTTTCGATCATGTGGATTTTGGCTATCAGAAGGGTATGTCTGTGGTCAAAGATATGACATTCGATGCTGCACCTGGCAAAACCATTGCTTTGGTTGGCCCGACAGGTGCCGGAAAAACCACGATCATCAATCTTCTGACCCGCTTTTATGAGGTAAGCAGTGGGGTAATCACTGTAGCCGGAAAGGATATCCGCGATTACAGCAAAGCAGACTTGCGTCGGAAGATTGGGCTGGTGTTGCAGGATACCTTTTTATTTTCCGGGACCGTGCTTGAAAATATCCGTTTTGGTCGACTCGATGCCACTGATAGTGAGTGTCATCATGCAGCAAAACTTGCTGAAGCAGATGAGTTTATCCGCCAGCTTCCTGAGGGGTATACTACCATCCTGTCAGAACGCGCAGGCAATCTCAGCCAGGGGCAGCGTCAGTTGCTTGCAATAACCAGAGTTATTCTTGCAAACCCGGATATCTTGATACTCGACGAAGCAACCAGCAGCGTCGATACCCGCACCGAACTCAGGATTCAGAAGGCTTTATTGATACTGATGAAAGGAAGGACAAGCTTTGTTATCGCCCATCGTCTCAGTACAATTCGCGAAGCCGATCTTGTGCTTGTCATCGATAAAGGCACCATAGTCGAGAAGGGAACACATCAGGAACTTCTTGATCAGCAGGGGATTTATTATGATCTCTACATGAGCCAGTTCAAAGGGTTGGCCATTTAGGCTTCTGCCCCATTCTTTTTCCGATGATATTTTTTTGCAAAAAGCTCATAAATAGACCCACAAGATGTATTTTATTGCAAATAAAGCTGTATTATTTACTGAAAGTCCTTAATGATTACTTGAGATGCTGGATGCATAGCACCGTACATGGAACCCCCGAACGATCATTACGACAGTCCGTGGAAAGAAGCCATTGAGCACTATTTTCAAGAGTTTATAGCCTTTTTTTTCCCTGATGCTTACCGCAGTGTCGACTGGTCGAAGGAACATATATTTCTCGACCAGGAGTTGCGGGCTATAGTGCAGGATGCCGAGTTAGGCACCCGTTTTGTCGACAAGTTAGTCCGTGTAACAGAGCTCAGCGGCAGCGAAAGCTGGATTTACATCCACGTCGAAGTGCAAGGCACAAGACAGACGGAATTTTCCAAAAGGATGTTTGTCTACAACTACCGGATTTTCGACCGATACGAAAAACCAGTAGCAAGTCTGGCGGTGCTGGCCGATCAACACAAACACTGGAAACAGACATCTTATGGTTACAACGTTTTGGGTTGCAGGCTCACCTTGGATTTTCCCGTAGCCAAACTGACCGATTACGACGAAAAACTCGATGAACTCCTTGCTTCGGAAAACGCATTTGGTTTAATTACAGCAGCACATATCCTGACCAGGAAAACCCGAAAGAAACATCAGGAGCGCTATGAAGCCAAACTCCTTTTGATAAAAATACTCTATCAACGGCACTGGGATAAACAACGCGTCATCAACTTGCTTACCGTAGTGGATTGGTTAATGACACTGCCAGCTTGGCTGGACACAAAAGTCTGGCAAGAAATCGAAACAATTGAGGAGCATAAAAACATGAAATACATTACCAGCATAGAAAGAATCGGCATAGCCAAAGGCAGAGTAGAAGGCCGCATAGAAGGCAGAGTGGAAGGTCGCGTAGAAGGTGAATCCAAGCTTCTGAAAAGACAACTTGAACGTCGCTTTGGCGCATTACCGGCCTGGGCAATAGAGTTGTTAAGCAATGCCAATGAACCATCATTAGAAGCCTGGGGTGTGGCTATCCTCACTGCCCAGACCCTGGAAGCAGTTTTCAACTCTGAAGCCTCCCATTAAAAGCACAAACCTGATTACCCATTACCCTATCACTTTCCTTTCCATCTCTTATCTCAGCAATAAATAGAGGTTCCCATTATCTTTATGATGAAAGGGAAAAATAAAGTAATGGTAACTATATTAAGGCATTATCGATAGCGCCTGATTTCTGTATAGACTTACCGGTCGGAAAAGGTGCTTGGCATAGAACTGTTTATAATATTTATCTGCCAATCCTATGTCTTTCCAGGCCATCCTGACGAAATACAGAAAAGATTCATTCTCCGAGCGTGATAAAGGTGACCGCTTTGAGCGGTTGATGCAGGCCTACCTGAAAACCGACCCAAAGTATGCCTATCTCTTCAAAAAGGTGTGGCTGTGGAATGAATTCCCTGGGCGGAGTGATTTTGGTGGTGGTGATACCGGGATAGATTTGATTGCCTTGACCTTGGATGGCAACTATTGGGCAATTCAGTGTAAATGTTTTCAGGAAAGTGCTGCCATCGATAAACCGGCTGTTGATTCTTTTCTCTCAACATCAAGCAGGGAGTTCAAGGATGAAAACCTGCAGACAACAAGCTTTGCGCAACGGCTCTGGATTTCAACGACTAATAAATGGGGGCTGAATGCAACCGAAGCCATAAAAAATCAGAGCCCGCCTGTTATCCGGCTCAACCTCTTCGAGCTGCAGGAATCAGCGGTTGATTGGCAGAAATTAGATCAGGGTATACACGGCGAAGCATCACGAACGCCAAAAAAAACACTGAGGCCGCATCAGCAGGAGGCCTTGGATAAAACGCATGAGCATTTCAAAACGGCAAGCAGGGGTAAGCTCATTATGGCTTGCGGTACAGGGAAAACGTTCAATTCCCTGCGCATCGCTGAGCATGAAACCAATGGCACAGGCCTTATCCTCTTCCTGGTTCCCTCCATTGCCTTGCTTGGTCAAACATTGCGAGAGTGGTCGTCCGATGCTAACGAAGCGATTAATGCTGTTTGTATCTGCTCCGACAGTGAAGTGTCTCGCAAAAAAAGCAGGAACGAAGATAGTGACTCATACAGCATCGTGGATTTGGCGTTACCTGCATCCACTGATGTCAGCTCAATTCTCCGCCAGTTCAAGCATATAGAGGCCAATGGACACGCTGGCTTGACCGTCGTTTTCTCTACCTACCAATCCATTGGAGTGATTGCCCGTGCGCAAGCTGAACTTCTGAAGTCAAATAAGAGCTACGGGGAGTTTGATCTTATTATATGCGATGAAGCTCATAGAACCACAGGAGTAACGTTGTCGGGTGAAGATGAATCTGCATTTACGAAAGTTCACGACAACAATTTCCTCAAAGGGAAAAAGCGGCTCTATATGACCGCAACCCCAAGGCTGTATAGTGATGACACCAAAAGCAAGGCTGCACAAGCCGATGCCATTCTTTGCTCAATGGATGATGCCGGGTTGTTTGGCGAAGAGATCTACCGTATTGGTTTTGGTGAAGCAGTAGAGAGGGACTTGCTCAGCGATTACAAAGTGCTCATTCTGACGTTGAATGAAAACGATGTTCCGCCAGCTGTGCAGAAGATGATAACCGATAACGAAAGTGAAATCAACACTGACGATGCCTCCAAACTTATTGGATGTATCAATGCCCTCTCGAAGCAAATACTCGGTGATGCTGGTGTTATAAAAGGTAGTGATCCGGAGCCTATGAAACGGGCTGTTGCCTTTTGCCAAAGCATTGCTGTATCAAAAAAAATAACAGCCACCTACAACACTGCTTCCGACGCTTACCTCAATTCATTGCCTGAAAAAAGCCAGGAGCGGATGGTTTCGCTCTCTTCGCGGCATATTGACGGCACTATGACGGCTCCCCAGCGGGATGAATTGCTCTCGTGGCTGAAGGCTGATACCAATTACAATGAGTGCCGTGTGCTTACCAACGTGCGCTGTTTAAGCGAAGGGGTTGATGTTCCCTCATTGGATGCTGTTATGTTCCTCTCTGCCCGGAACTCACAGGTCGATGTTGTTCAGTCGGTTGGTCGTGTCATGCGAAAAGCACCGGGTAAAAAATATGGCTACATCATCATTCCGGTCGTTGTTCCTTCTGATGTCGAGGCTGACAAAGCTCTTGACGATAACGAACGCTACAAAGTGGTCTGGACAGTATTGAATGCTCTCCGAGCTCATGACGACCGATTCAATGCCACGGTCAATAAAATAGAACTCAATCGAAAACGCCCTGAACAGATTTTAGTAGGCAGACCAGCCTGTTCATGGGAAGATGGGCAGCACATCATAGCAGACCCTGGCGTTGCGTATGGAACTGATCAGGAGATCAGTCAACAGCTTGCTATGCAATTTGAACAATTGCAGCATGTCGTTTTTGCCCGTATGGTGCAGAAGGTTGGTGACCGTCGCTATTGGGAGCAGTGGGCCAACAATGTTGCGGAAATTGCTCAACGGCAGGGTGAAAGGATTAATCGCCTGATTCAAGCTGATGGAGAGCACAACAAGGCATTTCAGGAGTTTCTCTGCGGTCTGCAGCAGAACATCAACCCATCTATCACCCGGCAGGAGGCTGTTGAGATGCTCTCGCAGCACATCATTACCAAACCGGTCTTTGAAGCGCTTTTCAAGGGGTACTCCTTTGTCCAGAACAATCCCATATCGGTCTCCATGCAGAAAATGCTCGACCTGCTGGAGGCACAAACCATCCAGGAGGATACCGACACCCTGAATAAATTCTATGAATCTGTAAGGATGCGGGCAGCTGATATCGACAACGCCGCTGGCAAACAGCGCATTATTATTGAGCTGTATGACAAGTTCTTTAAAACGGCTTTCCCAAAGATGGTGGAAAAGCTTGGCATTGTCTATACACCGGTTGAGCTGGTTGATTTCATCATCCACTCTGTTAATGATGTACTCAAACAGGAGTTTGACCGTACCCTTTCTGACGAGAACATCCACATCCTCGACCCATTTACCGGCACTGGCACCTTTATTACTCGCCTCCTGCAAAGTGGTCTGATTGACCGGAAAGACCTCGAACGGAAATACCAGCAGGAGATTCATGCCAACGAGATTGTGCTGCTTGCCTACTACATCGCAGCGGTCAATATTGAGAACGCCTACCACGATATGATGGGCGACACAACAACCTACAAAGCTTTTGAAGGCATCTGCCTGACCGACACCTTTCAGCTTGGTGAGACGGATGAAAGTGCCGTACTCTTTTCTGATATGTTTCCGCAAAACTCTGAACGCGTATCGGCGCAGAAAAAGACGCCACTGCGAGTGATTATCGGCAATCCGCCCTACTCCGTCGGCCAGAAGTCGGCCAATGACAATGCACAGAACCAGAGTTACCGGAAACTTGATGGCCGGATAGCTGCCACCTATGCCGATGCAACCGATGCAACAAATAAAAACTCTCTTTACAATTCGTACATCAAAGCTTTTCGATGGAGTGCTGATAGACTGGATGGTGAAAATGGAGGAATTGTTTGTTTTGTAACTGACGGTGGATGGATAGATAATAATTCTCATGAAGGTTTTCGCAAATGCCTGGAAAAGGAGTTTTCAAGCATCTATGTTTTCAATTTGAGGGGCAATGCAAGAACACAGGGAGAGCTGAGAAGAAAAGAGGCTGGAAACGTTTTTGGTGGTGGTTCCCGTACCCCTATTGCCATTACCCTGCTGGTGAAAAACCCTGAAAAAGCTGCAGATAAAGCCACCATCCATTATGTCGACATCGGGGATTACCTGAATCGGGAAGAGAAGCTTGGCATCATCAGCAAATACCATTCTGTTAGCAATCCAGCAATGCCCTGGCAGATATTACAACCTAACGAACATGGGGATTGGCTGAATCAGAGGAATGATTTGTTTGAGATGTTTATTCCGATAAACTCAGACAAGAAATTTGAGTTAAAAACGAAATCTTTCTTTGTACTCAATTCAAGAGGAAATGAAACAGGAAGAGATGCTTGGGTATATAATTCTTCAAAAAGGGAACTCGAAGCAAATATGCAGCGCAGTGTTGCATTTTTCAATAATCAGGTAGTGGAGTACATCGAAGCAAAAAAAGAAAATTTATACTTGAAAGCAGAAGATTTTATTGATACCGACGCTCAAAAAATAAGTTGGTCAAGCAGTCTGATTCCTAATGTCGAACGTGGCAATGTCGCCGATTTCCAGCCTGAAAAAATACTTTTGAGCACCTACCGGCCATTTTTCAAGCAATATCTGTACTTCGGCGATAAAATGATTCACAGACGAGGGCAGATGCAGGAATTTTTCCCCACTCCGGCAATTAAGAATTTAATCATTTGTATTTCTGGGATAGGCGGAAGTAAAAACTTTTCAATCCTTATTACTGATTGCATTCCAGATATACAGCTTCAATTTAATGGTCAATGCTTTCCCCTCTACTACTACGAAGAGAACCAGAAATCAAGTCCGACACTCTTTGATGCAGGTAGTGAGAATGAGTTTATCCGCAGAGATGGTGTTTCAGACTTCATACTCGAAAGAGCACAGAAGATGTACGGCAATCGCGTCACAAAGGAAGATATCTTTTACTACGTCTACGGCATTCTCCATAGCCCGGAATACTGCACCCGCTTTGCCAACGACCTGAAAAAGATGCTCCCACGCATCCCGCTTGTCGATGAATTACGGGAATTCTGGTTATTCAGCAAAGCTGGCCGAGAGCTGGCAGAACTGCACATCAACTATGAAACAGTTCCACCTTATGATGGTGTAACCGTCATAGGTACCGAAAAAGGGCTGTTCAATGTCGATAAAATGCGCTTTCCGAAGAAAGGCCAGAAGGATACTATTCTTTACAACGGCTACATCACCATATCGAACATTCCTGACAAGGCCTATGACTACGTTGTGAACGGCAAAAGCGCTATAGAATGGATCATGGAGCGCTATCAGATCACGACCCATAAAGAGAGCGGGATAACCAATGACCCGAACGACTGGGCCAAAGAGGTTGGTAATCCTCGTTATATTCTTGATCTGCTTCTGAGTGTGATTAATGTGAGTGTGAAGACGGTGGGGATTGTTGAGGGATTACCGGAGTTGAGGTTTGAAGCCCCCACTGCTTAGCGTTTCAAAGGGTTGGCAATTTAGGTTTATGCTCTATTCTTTTTCATCAACCACCGATTAAACCCTTGAATTCATGTGGTGGACTTACGCGTTACTATCTGCTCTGTTTGCTGCCTTTACTGCCATACTTGCCAAAATCGGCATAAAAGGTGTTAACTCCGATCTGGCAACTGCCATACGAACGGTATTTATTTTATGTATTGCATGGGGGATTGTCTTTGCCCGCAAAGAGGTAGATGGCATCCATCTCCTTTCAAAAAATAACTGGGTGTTTCTTGGTCTCTCAGGTGTTGCAACCGGTTTATCCTGGATATGCTATTTTAAAGCGTTGCAGATGGGAAAGGTTTCACAGGTTGCCCCTGTCGATAAAATGAGCGTTGCCATTGCCATAATTTTATCAGCTTTGTTCCTGCATGAGGTTCTGACATGGAAAATCCTGATGGGAGCACTTCTTATTATTGGAGGTTCTGTGCTGATTATTTTGTAGTGGATATGATGATCTCCTTCGGAGGCCTCAAAGTCGCTCAGGAACCAGTGAAAAAAAAGCTTTATCCTGCCAAAAGAGATTGCTGATGCTTTTGATATTTATGTAAAACTTGTACAAAGGGAATTTCCCGGAGTAACCGAGACAGAAGTTGCAACAGCTGAACATTATTGTTCAATTTTCTCGGAATTCTGAATCGACCCCAGTTCGTACCAGACGCCACGTCCACTGCCATGTTGAGTCAGATGGCCACGTTGAACCAGGTTTCGGAAGTGAACTTTCAAGGTGTTGCGGCTGATGCCAGTCAGCTTGATAGCATTGCCTATCGTTATGCGTCCATGTTCACGGACAAATTCAACGATATGCAGTGAGATTTCTGGCAAAGAAGTCATGACGATCTTCTCTCGCTCTACTTTCTTCTCAAGGCGGCGGACCTGATCGGCCAGCGAACGAAGAAAAAACACCAGCCACGGCTGCCAGTTTGGGGTATCAGTCCGGATTAAACCCTGAGTTTGCCGTAGAGCCAGGTAGTAGGCTTCTTTGTTGAGTTCGATGACGCTTTCCAGTGAACTGTATGGTACGTAAGCGTACCCCGACTGAAGTAACAGTAAGGTGGTTAAGACACGACTGAGCCGACCATTTCCATCCTGGAACGGGTGGATTTCGAGAAAGACCACCACAAAAAGAGCGATGATTAAAAGCGGGTGCAGTGTTTTTTGCTCACGTTCATCTTTTACCCAGGTAACCAGTTCGGCCATCAGGTGAGGGGTATTGAAGGGAGTTGCGGTTTCGAACACGATACCGATCTGATTGCCGTTTTCATCAAAGGCTGCAACACTGTTTGAGTTGGTTTTGTACTGTCCTCTGTGTCGCGAATCCTTATCGCTATGGCGCAGGAGAATCTGATGTAACTGTTTGATGTGGTTCTCGTTGAAAGGGATGTTTGGCCACGATTCGAACACCAGGTCCATCAGCTCCGCATAACCTGCAACTTCCTGTTCATCACGTGTTTCGAAAGACTGAATAACCAGGTTGGAAAGGAGACGCTCAACCTCTCGATCGGACAGTTTACTTCCCTCAATGCGGGTTGATGATCCGATGCTCTCGATGGTGGCAACCCTGCGTAAGGCTGAAAGACGATCAGGGGCAAGAGTGCCCAGAGTACGCCAGACGCCTTTGAATTCATCGATCTGAGCAATCAGGCTCAGGATCTCCGGAGTGATGTGAATCGTATCAGTTCGTATCATAAACCAATTATACACCCATTTACACCCAATTACAAATCAGCTTTTGCAGATTCACTCCTGTCAATTTGACTGGCAGGAAGGGATGTACACCGAGAGCGGTTTATACCTGAAAAGTTTAAGCAAGCGAAACTCAGAGGAGAAAGGGGGAGGAAGATGACTCGTAGTCTCCTATAAAATATTGTTGTAAAATAATTTAATTTACATAATGATTGTTATACAACAATTGATCCATAAAAGAAGAGGAGAAAGAATGAATCCTTCTCCTCAGGCGCAGAATGAATTACTGATGGCTCTACCAGTCTCCGGATGATCCTCCGCCACCGTTGAAACTGTCGTCGTTGTCGCCTCCTCCGGTAAAACCGCCGCCTCCAAAGCATCCTCCTCCCAAAAAGTTTCGCACAATCTTGAAAATTACATAGATGACCAAAAAGATGATAAAAAGCAATGGCATTGAAGGCGAATCGCTTGCCTGTCATGTCAGCAGCGCTTGGCGTTGCTTATCTGCACTTTTGGCATCAACTCGGTTGGTATGGCGAATGCACAATCAACTTGGCGACAAGCCAGCACTGTCACGGCATTTGCGAGGAAGCTGCAAGGCCAAATGCAGCGCCAGTGCTGATGAAGATCGCTAAAGAACCCGATGATGGGTACACATCCGGCTCTTTGTGATAAGAGCATCAGGCTTATGAGTACAACACCAGCTGCCTGGTGTGTCCACTCCTTCGGTGCTTGGCGGTGCCTGCAAGAGCTTTGGCGTGAGAGCTTGGGATTGGCGGCAGGAGGCGCTGGGGAAGCGGGGAGCAAGGAGCACAAGCGGCATCACGGGAAAGCGACTTTTAGAAACACCAGCAAGGAAAGAGTCTAGCAGCCTGTCGGACTAACGATAAAGAAGCTGGTCACAAAAAAGCCCTCGGCCTTCCTTTTTAGGTTCATTTTGGCAGCAGAAAACCATATCAAGCGCATAGTACTCCAAAAAAGCCCCAATTGGCTGCCTTGTACTCCTGATTTTGCTTTACAAACGGCAATTACTGGTGTTTTCGGGCGTGGCTTTGCCAAGACATGCAGTCTTTTCAGATTCCAAGCAAGGCTTACCAGCGTCCATTCTGCTTCAACATGTTCCAATCCTCGGCGCATAAATTGTCGATACCCAAGCACGGATTTAATAATCCCGAATACTGGTTCGACCGTGCTCTTACGAACTGCATAAATGGCTTTCCCTGCCGGGGTTTTCAAACGGTACTTCATTTTGGCAACACTGTCGGCATCTTCGGCCAAGGGCTCCGGTTGACTGAGGCGT